>NZ_JBGCBY010000002.1:0-430036 GCF_041262165.1 Streptacidiphilus sp. MAP12-16 | reverse complement strand
CGGGCCCCCCGCCCCCCCCCTCGCCGGGGGGGGGGGGGGGGGGTCGGGGGGGGGGGGGGGGGGGGGGGGGGGGGGGCCGCCGGGCCCCCCGCCCCCCCCCCGCCCCCCGGCCCGGCTCGCGGTTCAGCAGGACTGGGTGCCGATCAGGGCGTGGTAGGCGTCCAGGTCGTACAGGTAGCCCTTGACGTCGGGGCCGTCGGTGGCCGGGTCTCCGTGGTCGTCGGTCAGTACTCCGTTCTGGTTGAGGCCGTAGCTGTAGTAGCCGTGGTGCAGCTTGTAGATCAGGTCCTGGCTGCCCACGCTGTAGCGCGCGGCGGACGAGGCCGTGGAGCAGCTGAAGTTTCCGAGCGCGGACATCGCCACCCGGTTCCCGGTCACGTTCATCCAGCCCTCGAAGACGTACAGGGCGGAACTGCGCAGCCCGGCCGAGTCGGTGGAGGCGAACTCGTGGCCCATGCCCAGTTGGCCCTGGACCGGGCTGGTGCTGCCGTCGGCGATGTGGGCGGGGCCGTTGACGCTGGTCACCGTCTTGTCGAAGGTGTCAGCGGCCAGCTGGTTCCAGATCCCCATCAGATCGGTGGTGTGGTGACCCTCCCAGACGAACGGGCGCTGGATCGGCGCGTTGGCGGCGGAGCCCACGGTGGTGTAGCAGCCGCCGGCGTTGGTCAGGCCGGCTGCGTCGAGCTGGGAGGCCATGGTGGCGTCGTTGAAGCCGGCCAGCATGCCGTCCCAGGCGGCGGCGCCGAAGTACTGGATCGCGGCGGCCTCCACATCGACGTATCCGTCGCGGTAGTTGGGGTTGTTGGTCTTGCTGAAGTTGCCGAAGCCGCAGATGCCCGAGGAGAAGCTGCTGGCGTCGTTGTAGGTGTAGTTGCCGGCGAAACCCATCGCCTCCTCCAGCAGCGAGACCTTGTTCTGTTCGGCCGCCGAGAGCTCGCTCCAGGTCGGCCCGTTCTTCAGCAGCAGCAGCGCCTGGGCGACGGGCGCGTGCGCCCAGCCTTCCAAACCGCCGTCGGCGTCCGGCTCGTGGCCGCCGGCGATCAGGCTGCGCACCTGGGCGAGCAGCGCGCTGTCGACGGTGGTCCCGTCGGTGGCCTTCGTCCCGGGTGCCTGCCGGTCGACCAGGGCGAGGTAGTAGAGCACCTTGGCAGCGCCGATGTTGACCGGGTTGGTACCGGGCCTGGGCACCGCCGAGGTGGGCACCGCGTAGGCGATGCCCGGCGCGGCGACCGCCGAGTCGATCTCGGCCTGGGTGAAGGTTCCGCCACCGCCGGATCCGCTGGTGGTGGCACTGACCGGGGCACTGCGGGCGGACTCGACCCCCGCCGCGTCCACGGCGGAGACCGCGTAGGTGTGCGTGCTGCCCGCCGCCAGCCCACCGACGGTGGCACTGGTGGTGGTCGAGGTGGCGACCACCGTGCTGCCCTCGTACACCCGGTAGGACACCGCCGGGTCAGCGCTGGACGCCTCGGACCAGCCGAGAGCGACTGCGGAGTTGGTGGTTCCGGTCACCGCGAGGGCGGTGGGGACGGGTGGTGCGGTGGGGCCTCCTGCGCTGGTGGTGGCGCTGACCGGGGCACTGCGGGCGGACTCGACCCCCGCCGCGTCCACGGCGGAGACCGCGTAGGTGTGCGTGCTGCCCGCCGCCAGCCCACCGACGGTGGCACTGGTGCTGGTCGAGGTGGCGACCACCGTGCTGCCCTCGTACACCCGGTAGGACGCCGCCGGGTCGGTCCCGGAGGGTTCGGACCACGACAGCGGGACGGACGAGCTGGTGACGCTGCCGACGGTCAGGCCGGTCGGGACGGCCGGACTGCCGCCCGTGCTCTGCCCGTTGACGGTCACATTGGTCGGGGCGACGTAGCCGGTCGTGTAGTCGCCGCTGAACTGGAAGGTGACGTGGGCCCCGGGCGCGATCGAACCGTTGGAACTCGTGCTGGCGAAGGTCTCGTGCCGGCCGCTGGACGTCAGTGCGGCCGAGGCCACGCTCTCGATGTTCATGCTCGGGTCCAGATCCAGTTGGACGTTCCAACCGGTGGCCGTGGACGGGGAGTTGTTGGTCACGGTCACCTCGTCGGTGTAGCCGCTGCCCCAGTCCTTGATCTTCCCCACCGAGGCGGTCAGCCCGCCGCCCCCGCCGCCCGGTACGACGACGGTCACGGCTGCGCTGTGCGGGGACTCGACACCTGCCGCGTCGACGGCGACGACCGTGTAGGTGTGGGTGCTACCGGGAGCCAGACCGCTGATGGTCGCGCCGATGACGGTGTTGGTCGCGACGACCGTACCGCCCTCGTACACCCGGTACGAAGCTGCGGGGTCGCTGCTGGTCGGCTCGGTCCAGCTGAGGTCGACCGTGGTCCCGGTGGTGTTGGTCACGGTGAGGCCGATGGGCGCGGCCGGGGCACCCCCTCCGCCGCCCGGCAGGGTGGCGGTGACGGCAGCGCTGTGACCGGACTCGACGCCCGCCGCGTCCACCGCGGTGACGGTGTAGCTGTGGGTGCTGCCGGCGGCCAGCCCGCTGAGGGTGGCACCGGTGGTCGTCGAGGTGGCGACCACCGCGCTGCCCTCGTACACCCGGTAGGACGCCGCCGGGTCGCTGCCCGTCGGCTCGGTCCAGTTCAGGGTCACGGAGGAGCTGGTGCTGCCGCTGACCGCGAGACCGGTGGGCGTGGCGGGGGATGTTCCGCCGCCGCTCTGCTGCGCCGTGCTCAGGGTGAAGTCGGCGAACTCGTCGGTGGTGGTGTGGCGCGGGCTCCACGAGGTGTCGTGGCCGCCGTGGAAGGTGGAGAAGAACGTTCCGGAGACGGGCGTGCCGCCGAGGGTCTGCGTGGTCTGGCAGACCGGGGTCGATCCACCGTCGGACCAGATGGTGATCTGTCCGGAGCCCGTGTTCACCAGTTGCTCGATGGAGTGCCACTTCCCGTCGGCCGGGAAGTGCCAGTTGCCCAGGCACAGGTCCGCGCCGAAGCCGCTGCCCGCGGCGGTGTAGAAGTACAGCTCGCCGTTGGGAGCGCTGGTGCTGCCGCCGCGCCACATGTAGCGGGTCGACCAGCCGCCGTTGCAGTGCTGGCCGCCGCTCTCGCAGCCGGGGACGCCGCCGTACAGTCCGGGCATCTTCCCGGCCGTCTTGCCGCCGAAGTCGAAGCCGACCGGGAAGTTGTACCAGTACTTCAGGTCAACGGTCGGACTCTGGGCCAGTGCCTGCTGTCCGTTGAGGTTGAGGTTCTGGTAGAACTGGCCGCCGCCCAACCCGCATCCGCAGCTGGGCGGTCCGCTGGGGGCCGGGTAGGTGACCTTGAGCGCCTGGCCGCCACCCGGGGCGGTCGGGTCGCTGACGGCCTGGAGGTTGGAGTAGCCCCAGTTGCACGGGGCCGTCGAGGTCGCGCCCTGGCACTGCTGGGAGTCCGGGGTGATCCCCCAGGACTGGTGCCAGGCGGTCGAGGGGAAACCGTCGAAGGTCCCCGTCCAAGACGCGGACGCCGCCGCCTTCGCGGCCGGAGTCGTCGCGCTGCTCGGCCCCGCCAGGCCGAGGGAAGCGGCCAGCGCGACCAGCGCCACCGCCAACGTGCTGCCGAGCAGGCGCCTGAGGCCGACTCCGGACGGTGCTGTCATCCATCTCATACGTGCCACTCCTGACGGTGGAAAACCTGATGGACATCCTTCAAACGAAGGTTCTCTGACACGCCGTCACAAGCAAGGTGTCATAAGGTAAGAGTTCAATATGATGACTAGGATTCATATACATGAACACACTTTTGACACGCCGCAGCTCGCTCCGTTGATCACTTGCCAGGTGTTCACATATGAGCACCTCGGTCACACATGAGGCTGGCACCATGAGCCTCAGAGCCTGGCAGTACGCCCCGCATACTTGTCGTGGACCTGGCAGACTCTGTATACACCTGTGTTGTCAGATGTTTGCTTGGCGCCGGGATCGTAGCCCCCGAGCCGCGCCCGGAACCCGAGCCGGCCCCCGTCTTGTCCGTCTCAACGAAGGGCAACACCCATGCGCACATCACATCGCCGCTCCGCAGCCGTCATCGCCGTCGCCGCCGCGATCGCCCTCGGCGTCGCCGCGCCCGCCACCGCGGCGCAGGCCGCGCGCCCGGCCGTCGCCGCCGCCGCGAGCAGCACCGGCGTGACCTACGCGGGCTGGCTGTCCGACGTCACCGCCGTCACCGACCAGGCGCAGAGCTACCTGGTGCAGCGCATCGCCTCGGCCTCGTCGACGGACCGGCTCGCCATCGTCCTGGACATCGACAACACCGCGCTGGCCTCGTACTTCAACCCGACGACCTATCCGGTTCCGGCGACTCCGACGGTCCTGACGCTGGCCAAGTACGCCGCCGCGCACGGCGTGAGCGTCTTCTTCGTCACCGGCCGCCCCGAGGCGATCGACCCGGTCACGCTCCTGAACCTGGGGGCCGTCGGCTACCCGGTGGCCGGCCTCTACAGCCGTGACCTGGAGGACCTGTTCACGTCGCTGGAGACCTTCAAGACCGGAGCCCGCACCGCGATCGAGAACCGTGGCTACACGATCATCGCCAACATCGGCAACAGTGCCAGCGATCTGACCGGCGGCCACGCCGAGCAGACCTTCAAGCTGCCGGACTACAACGGGCTCCTCGACTGACGCCGCACGCCACGCACACCCCGGGGCGGCTTCCTACCCACACGGCCGCCCCGGCCACGGAGTTGGAAGAAAAGGGGACGACATGTTATTCAGACGATCCACGAGCAGCGGTTCAGTTGGGCGCATCAGTCGGCCCGTGCAGACCCTACGGGTGATCGCGGCGGGGTCGGCCGCCGTACTGCTCGCCATGACGACTTCGACCGGGACGGCGTCCGCACAGCCGACGACCTCGAGTGACGCGTTCAACAGCCTGACCACCGAGAACCATGCCGACTGGATGGCTCAGGTGCCGGACCAGACCGGCCTGGGCGCTCTGTCCGTCCCAGGCACCCATGACACCCTCGCCATCCACGGCGGTCTCGCCCCGGCGGCCTACGAGGCCCAGGAGGATCACGGCGATGGCGCCGCCTCGCTCGACGCGCAGCTCAACGCCGGCATCCGGGCCATCGACATCCGGGTCAGGGTCGTGAACGGCGGCACCGCCTTCGCGATCCATCACACCGACGTGTACCAGAACGCGAACTTCGACGACGTGCTGACACACGCCCGGTCGTTCCTGTCCGCCCACCCCGGCGAGTCGATCCTGATGGACCTGCACGGCGAGTGCGACGCGGACACCACCGAGGGCGGCAGCGGAAGTTCCTCGATCGGACACTGCGCTGACGATCCGTCGAACATCACAGCCGCCGACCGGATCCGCATTCTCGCCGGCTACGTCTCGCGTTACCCGGGACTCTTCTACGCACCCACCGTCACCGGCAGCAGCACGGCGGGCATGCCCACCGTGGGCCAGGTGCGCGGCCATGTCGTGCTGGCCGACTTCACCGGCCCGCGGGGCGAGATGTACTCCGGCTACGGGCTGACGCAGCTGACCACGGGCAACTCCGGCCAGTACGTCGAGAACGACTGGACGCAGTGCGGGCTCGCACAGAAGTGGAGCGAGGCGCAGGCGAACCTGGTCGCCGCGAGCAACGACACGACGGGATCGATGTACACCACCTACACCTCGGCGAACTGCTCGCCGTTCGGCGCGGGTCCGGCCGACATGGCCGGCGGGTACTTTGGTGGCAGCGGCGTGAACCAGCGCGCCCTCGACTATCTCAACAGCGGCGGGGCAGCGCGCACCGGAGTGGTGCTGACCGACTACCCCGGCCACGCGCTGATCGACGCGATCATCAGCCGCAACCCCGGTGCGTCCCTTTCCGGCCCCGTCGCTTCTGCCGTCTCGGGCAAGTGCCTGGACGACTTCAACGCGTCGGCGGCACCCGGCGCCACCGTGGACCTGTGGAGCTGCAACGGCAGCGCCGCGCAGTGGTGGAACTGGTCCTTCGTCGGCGGGACCCTGCGGGTCAACGGCCTGTGTCTGGACGTCACCGGCGGGAACACGGCCGCGGGGACCCCGGTGGAGCTGTGGACCTGCAACGGCGGCGCCAACCAACAGTGGAGTCAGGCCTCCGGCGGCGAGCTGGTCTCCCCCCAGTCAGGCGAATGCCTGGACGACCCCGCGTCCGCCACAGCCGACGGCACCCGCCTGGAGATCTGGCCCTGCAACAGCGGTGCCAACCAGCACTGGTCACTTCCTTAGCCGCCCAACGGCGGCATCGTGTGTACGAACATGTTCGTGGCGAACTTGTTTGCTACGAACATGTTCGTTACGCTCGAGGCATGACAGCGCACTCCGCAGCACCCCGCAGCCGCCGCGAGCGCCCGGCGAAGCCGGCCCTGACCAGGGAGGGCATCATCGCGACCGCGGTCGCCCTCATGCACGCCGAAGGACTGAAACGGGTCACCATGCGCCGGCTGGCGCAGGAGCTGGACACCGGGCCCGCCTCCCTCTACGTCTACGTCCGCAACACCGCCGAGCTGCACGCGGCCGTGCTCGACGAGCTTCTCGGCGCGGTCGATCTGCGGCCGGCCAAGGCCGCGGGCGACTGGAGCGACCGGCTCGTGCAGGTCCTGACCTCCTACACCGTCGTGCTGTTCGAGAATCCCGGCCTGGCCCAGTCCGCCCTGGTGGCCCGTCCCTCGGGGAAGCGCTACCTGGACCTGCTGGAGGCGCTGCTCTCCCTGCTGCACGAGGGCGGTGTCCCCAACAAGCGGGCGGCCTGGGGGGTCGACGTCCTGCTGCAGTTCGCCACCGCGACCGCCGCCGAGCAGGCCACTCGGGACCAGGCCGCCGACGCCCAGGACGAGCAGGACGCCCTGACAGCGGCCGTACGCGGCGCCTCGCGCCGCACCCACCCGCATCTGGCCGAGCTCGGCACCGAACTGTTCTCCGGCACCGGGCGGGACCGCCTGACCTGGGGCTTTCGCACGCTGATCAACGGAACGCTGGCCACCCCCCGGCCGGACACCGCCTCGGCCGAAGACATTCACCCGTAACCCGTCGCGCCCGACCGGACCAAGGAGTGCACCACCATGTCCCCGCACCACCCCATCACCATCATCGGGGGCGGCCTCGGCGGCCTGACCCTCGCCCGCGTCCTGCACGTCAACGGCATCCAAGCCACCGTCCACGAGCTCGAAGCCGGACCTGACGCGAGGGTCCAGGGCGGCATGCTCGACATACACGAGGACTCCGGCCAGGCCGCCCTGCGCGCCGCGAACCTGTACCAGGAGTTCCGCGCGATCATCCATTCCGGTGGCGAGGCCATGCGGATCCTCGACAAGCACGCGGTCGTCCGCCTTGAGGAGCTCGACGAGGGCGACGGCGAGCGGCCCGAGGTCGACCGCGGACAACTGCGCGACCTGCTGCTCGACTCGTTGCCCGACGGCACGGTCCGCTGGGGCACGAAAGTCACCGGGGCCCGCCCGCTCGGCGACGGACGGCACGAGGTGGCCCTCGCCGACGGGTCGAGCTTCACCACCGACCTCCTGGTCGGCGCGGACGGTGCCTGGTCGAGGATCCGCCCGCTGGTCTCCGACGCCGTCCCCCTCTACTCCGGCCTCTCCGCGGTCGAGTTGGACTTCCCCGACGCCGACGCCCGCCACCCCGAGAGTGCCGCCGTCGTCGGCGGCGGCATGCTCTTCGCTCTCGGCGAGGGCAGGGGCTTCCTGGCCCACCGCGAGACGGACGGCAGCCTGCACGTCTACGCGACGTTCTATGCGCCCGAGGACTGGATCACCGGCATCGACTTCACCGACACCGAGGCAGCGAAGGCTGTTGTGCTGGAGCACTTCGCCGACTGGGACAAGAGCCTGCAGGCGCTCATAGCCGACGCCGACGGCACGCCGGTCCCCCGCCGGATCCACGCACTGCCCGTCGGCCACCGCTGGGACCGTGTCCCCGGCGTCACCCTGCTCGGCGACGCCGCCCACCTGATGTCCCCGTTCGCCGGCGAGGGAGCCAACCTCGCCATGCTCGACGGAGCCGAACTCGGCACGGCCATCGCCACCCATCGCGGCGACACCGAAGCCGCACTCGCCGCCTACGAGCAGGCCCTGTTCCCCCGCAGCCAGGCAGCCGCGGCCGAGTCCGCCGACAACCTCGTCGTCTGCTTCAGCGACGACGCCCCCCAAGGACTGCTCGACCAGTTCACCCGCAACCACGCCCAGGCCGAGTGAGGGCGGCGCGCCACAGGGTTCCCACAAGGTCGACTCCTAGCGTGCGGCCAGGAAGTAGCCGAGCCTCAACGCCGAGGAGGGCAACAATGACGAACGTGCGAGCAAGGATGGCGCTGCTGGCTGCGGCCGGTGTGACCGCCGCGTGCACCGGCGGTGGGACCGGCGGAAGCGGGGGTGCGGCGGCGCCTGCCGCCGGGGGCATCCACACGATCAAGCACGTCGTGGTCATCATGCAGGAGAACCGGTCTTTTGACTCCTACTTCGGCACCTTCCCCGGCGCGGACGGCATCGCGATCAGCAACGGCGCACCCACCGCCTGCGTTCCCGACCCGACCGGCGGAGGCTGCGCCAAGCCGTTCCACGACACCGCCGACCGCAACAGCGGGGGCCCGCACGGCCAGACCAACGCCACCGCCGACATCAACGGCGGCGCCATGAACGGTTTCGTCGCCCAAGCCGAGGCCGGGCGCAAGGGCTGCCTGAACACCACCGACCCGGCCTGCACCCAGGGCAGTGGCAGCACCGACGTCATGGGGTACCACAACGGCAGCGATATCCCCAACTACTGGGCCTACGCCAAGAACTTCGTTCTGCAGGACCACATGTTCGAGCCGAACGCGTCCTGGTCCCTGCCCGCGCACCTGTTCCTGGTCTCCGAGTGGTCGGCTCACTGCACCCAGCACGACAACCCCGCCAGCTGCACCAACGCCCTGCAGAGCCCGGGCAACCCGCCCGACTTCGCCGCCGCCGGACGCAGGAAGTCGCCGCCACCCACCGCGCAACGACCCGCACCGATCTACGCCTGGACGGACCTGACCTACCTGCTCCACAAGAACAACGTCACCTGGGGCTACTACGTCATGAAGGGAACCGAGCCGGACTGCGAGGACGCCACTGCCATGACCTGCTCCCCGGTCAAGCAGAACGCCAAGACCCCCGGCATCTGGAACCCGCTCCCGTACTTCGACACCGTCAAGGCCGACCATCAGGAAGGCAACATCCAGTCCCTGGACAGCTTCTACAGCGCCGCCAAGGCCGGCACCCTGCCGGCCGTGTCCTGGATCGCCCCTGCCGGACCAGTCAGCGAGCATCCACCCGCGCTCGTCAGCGCGGGCCAGTCCTACACCACCGGCCTGATCAACGCCGTCATGAACAGCCCCGACTGGAACTCCACCGCGATCTTCCTTTCCTGGGACGACTGGGGCGGCTTCTACGACCACCTGCAGCCGCCCTCCGTCGACCAGAACGGCTACGGTCTGCGCGTCCCGGGCCTGGTCATCAGCCCTTACGCCAAGCAGGGGCTGATCGACCACCAGACCCTCTCCTTCGACGCCTACGACAAGTTCATCGAGGACGACTTCCTGCACGGCCAGCGCCTCGACCCCGCCGGCGACGGCCGCCCCGACCCCCGGCCCGACGTCCGCGAGACCAACAAGGCGCTCGGCGACCTCAGCGCCGACTTCGACTTCACCCAGAAGCCCCGTCCACCCCTGCTTCTGCCGGTCCACCCCAGCACCGACCTCACCCCGCCGACGGCCGCCGCGACCCCTTGAGACACGGCGTGCCCGGCCGGCGGCGACACCAGCACTGAGCACCTCGCGTCGTGCACCGAAATAGGGTGATTCGCGGCTAAGGTGCGCTTATGCGACTCGCCCCGTGGTGGGCCTTGCTCTCGTCGGGATGTGCCGTTGTCCTGCTGGTCGGCGGATGGACGATCGCGGCCTACCTTCAGGGGCCGGGCTACGACCCCACCGTCCAGACGATCAGCTCGCTCGCCGGCTACTCCGCCCGGGACCGCTGGCTGATGACCAACGCGATGATCGCGGTAGGGGCCTGTCACGGGATCACCGCTCTTGGGCTGCGCGCCGCAGCGCCCGCCGGCCGGCTCGCGCTGGTCTTCGGCGGAGTCGCAACGATCCTGGTCGCCCTTTCTCCGGAACAGGTCAGCGGCCCCTCCTTCCGGCACGGTGCGGCGGCCGGGGTGGGCGCAGTGGTCCTGGCCGTCTGGCCGTGGCTTGCCACCGGTCGGGGTCCGTTCACCCCGTGGGCACTCAGACCCGCCGTTTCAGCTGTGGCGACCGCGCTGCTGCTCGCCGCCGTAGCCTGGTTCGTGGTCGAAGTGCATGCCCACAGCGCCGCCGGGCTCTCCGAGCGTGTCGTGTCGACAGCTGAAACTGCGTGGCCACTCGTCGTGGTGGCCTCCTGCGTGGGTCGCACGTCCGATGCGGTTCGTCCGCTCAAGAGCCGCTCGAACTCGCGTCCTCGGTCCTGACCCCGTACCCATGGGCATGGCGGGAGCCCCCGCTCGACACAGGGGCTCCCGAGCGCCGGGGAGAAGAGGCTGTGGTGCCTGCCCGGCGGCGCGCCGGTCGACGGGATCACGGCCGGACCAGCGCACATGTCCATGGAGCGCCCTGGCTCCCGCCGCCGCGAGCCGGGTGGGCCGTCCGGGCGAATCCCCTTCGCGGACCGGGCGCCTGCGTCGTCTCCTGGTGCCATGACGACCCCTCACCCGTTGATCGGCTTCACGAACGACCTGATGGCCCTCACCAGCGACCTCGACCAGGCGACCGCTGCGGACTTCGTCGGGCGCGTCTGGGACGCGGGGCGACAGGACGGCGCCCACCAGGGATTCCGGAGTGCGCAGAACGTCGCGGACCCAGGAGCACGACCGGCGCGAAGCCCAACTACGGCAGCTGGCCGCGCGGCTGCGCGATCTCCGGGTCAGTGACGCCCGGATCGACGCGATCATCGAGGAGATTCAAACGACGTGACGGCTTCGGCTGCGGGGCCGGGCCGTTGCCGGGGTGGTTCAGGACTACCCGACTTCGCGCCGGTGACGATCCTCCATCCGGGCGAGCCGGACACAGTCGCGGCCCTGACCCGTGGCGCCGTCCGTGACCATGTTCGGCGTCCTCGCGCACCGCCCCGCCTGATCAGCGGTTGTCCGCAGGCCCCCCACCGGGTCCCGGCGCGGTGAAGGACTCCACGAGGTGCTCCGGCGCGGCCTGCTTCCACGAGTCCACGAGGATGTCGTACAGCTCCGCCATGTCCTCCAGCGCGCCTAGCCGCACCCGCACCCAGTCGGAACGCGCCTCGTGCGGCGGCACCCAGAACTTCTCCGGTTCGGCGGCGATCAACTCCAGCCGATCGTGCTTGGGGCACCGCACGGCGAACGACGTCTGATCATCGGGGACCGTGACGAACATCTTCCCGGCGACGCGAAACGTGGGCATGCTCCACGCTTCCTTCTCCGCGGTCTCGGGGAGGGACAGCGCGATACGACGGACATCATCGGCATCTATCACGGTCACCACCCTAGACGTCGACCACGACAGACCGGCCCCGGTCGTCTCCTGGTGGAGAGGACCGGGGCCCGTGTCCCTGAGGAGGGTCTTCTCAGGGAGTGAGTTCAGCGACCCTGGTGAATCCGTCCTGCGCAGCCGTCACGACGATCCGCACCTGAGTGGTGGTCACCCCCGCAGCGAACGGGATCCAGCGGTACAGCGCGGAGTTGCCGGACACGTCCGCCTGTGTCACCCACTGCGAACCGTCCCACGTCTGCACGGTGAAGTCGGTCGGGACGCCGTCGGGGTTGGAGGCGAACCCGACGCCGTCGAGCGTGACTGCGGAAGGCGCGGTGACGGTGAGGCTGTCGGGGAACTGCCCCTGGGTGTCGTCGTTCCAGAACGTCGCGAGGTTCCCGTCGATCGCGTTCGCCGCGACGTAGGTGCGCGTCCCGCCGTTGACGATGTTGGGCGCGTGCTCGCTCGACGCCGACGCAACCGTGCCGGTGGGCCAGCGGCCGAACACAGGCACCGAGACTGCCGCCGTCGCGACGGAGCCGTCGGGCGCCCGCACCTTCACCTTCAGGGGATACACCCCGCTGGCAGCGCTGCTCGGCACGGTGACCCGCAGGGTCGTCCGGACGTCGGACGTGGCCGGGGTGAGCGGGATATCCGCCGGTGCCGCCGTCGCCGTCCAGCCGGTGGGCACGGTCGCCCCGACGGAGGCCGAGCCCGCGCCGGTGGACCGCGCCTCGACCACGGCGGTCACGTCGCCGCTGCCGCCCGGGGCGATGGGCGCCGGCTGGCTTGCCGTCACCGACAGGCGGGTGAACGGCGTCTTCGGCGGCAGGACGGTGAAGGTGTAGTCGCCCGAGCCTGCGGTGAGGGTGAGCTCCTGGTCGGTCGCCCGTCCGACGGTCAGGCCCGGATCGGACTGCGCGCCGTGGCCGGCCGCGTAGATCGTCCGGCCGCCTTCGGTTACGGCGGACCCGGTGCCGCCGAGCAGCGGCAGTCGGATCGTCGCGGTCGTGCCGACCGGGACGACCGCGTGGTAGGTGAGCGTGGTCCCGGCGCGCTGCCACGAACTGACGACCGTCCCGCGCACGGTCTGCTGCTGTCCCGAGGCAGAGGTCAGATCGCCGACGACGCCGGGAGCGAGCGTCAGACTGCGGTATCCGGATCCGGTGCTGCCGGGCTGGATCCCGGCGAGTTGCTGGTAGAACCACTGGCCGATCGAGCCGCCCAGGCCGATGTGGTCCTTCGACGATGTCCCGTCGGGAGCCGAGGAGTTGACCCACTTCTCCCAGATCGTGCCGGGGCCCTGGCCCATCATGTAGCCAAAACTGGGGTAGTCGGTGCGTTCGGCCAGCGCGAGCGCGACGTCGTCGCGCCCGTACCTGCCGAGCGCCTGGAACACGAAGGTCGTGCCGACGAAGCCGGTGGTGAGGTGGTCGTCGTGCGCGGTGATGTCCTGCACCAGATTGTCGACCGTGGCCTGTTGGTGCCCCGCCGGCACGAGGCCCAGCACCAGCGGCATCGCGTAGGACAACTGCGTTCCGGTGCCGAACACACCGGTGTCCGCGTGGAAGTAGCGCTTGGTGAACCCCGCAGCGATCTGGTCGGCCAGCGCGCGGTAGCGCTGGGCGTCGGACGAGTGGCCCACGACGTCCGCCATCTTCGCGAGCAGTTCCGCGTCCAGGTAGTAGAAACCGGTCTGGAAGAAGTCGTGCGGTGTGCTGACCGTGGACACCCAGTCGTCGCCCCACGACGTGGGCGCGTTGACGATGACGTGGTCCGCGTCGCTGATCGTGCCGAGGTAGTCCACCCACGCCTTCACGTGCTGGTAGTTGGCGGTGACGGGTTGCGTGCTGCCGTACTGGGTGTAGGTGTCCCAGATGATCTGCGGATACGCCGTCCCCCAGGCCGGATCGGTGGCCCAGGAACCCTGGCCACCGTTGGCCGGTGCCACCGACGGGATGCTGCCGTCCGGGTTGAGGCTGGTCACCACGTCACCGAGCCACTTCGAGTAGAACGACTGCATGTCGTAGTTGCTCATCGCCTCCAGGTCGGAGTCCGCGGCATCTCCCAGCCAACCGTGCTTCTCGCGGGTGGGGCAGTCCAGCGGGATCGACTGCAGGTCGTTGAGCTGGGTCTGCGCGCCCGCGTTCTGGATCGTGTCGAGCAGCGGACTCGACGAGCTGAACTGGCCGGTCGTCGCCACATCGGTGTGCACGACCTGGGCGGTCACGGTGACTTCGGCGCTGTCCGGCAGGCCGGTCAGTTCGGCGTACCGGAAGCCCGAGTAGGCGAAGTGCGGCGCGTAGGTCTCCGTCCCGGAACCGCTGAACGTGTAGTGGTCGGTCTGCCGCGGCGGGTCGCTCGCGGAGAAGCTGATGTTCGTGGTCGAGACCTGCCCGGCCGAGTCGAGGATCTCGCCCTTCTTGATGTCCACGGTCGTACCGGCGGGTTGGGCCGCCGTGACGGTCACCCAACCGGTGATGTTCTGACCGAAGTCGTAGACCCGCTCTCCCGTCGCGGGCCGGGTCTCCTTCGCCGGTGCGAGCGTTCTGACGATCCTGGTCGGCGACGTGGTGTCTGCCTGCAGTTGGGTGACCGCGGAGTAGCCCACCGAGGGATGCGCCCCGTAGACGCCGAGCTCGGCCAGGCGGAAGGTGCAACTCGTGCCGATGCAACGCAGTTTGGTGGCGGTGACCCGTACGTACCTGCCGGTGGCGTCGGTCGGGAGGGCCACCGGCGAGGTGCCCGGCTGCGGCTGGTCGGCGCCGGTGCGGTCGGCGACCGTGGTCGCGGTCGCGAAGGTCGGGTCATCACTGACCTGGACCAGGTAGCGCACCGGGAATCCGGCGCCCTTCAGGTCTCCGGCGGGGTCGTTGGTCGGCCGCGCGGGAAAGAGCGTGATCTGCCGAACGTTCTGGTCCGAGCCGAGATCGGTCTGCACCCACTTGGTGACGCCGGCCGCCGATTCGATCGCCGAATGGTAGCCCTCGGACGCATCGCTAGAACCGTCGACGCCGTCGGTGAGCGCGGCGGGCGACCAGCCACAGCAGGTGGTCGAGTCCAGCGCCGTCACCGGCCTGTCCTGGGCCAGGCTCAGCGGATGCGACGCCGGCGCCACCGTGTGCGCGTCGGCCCACGAACTGTCGTCGAAGCCGGCCGTGTCCCATCCCGTAACGGACTTGCGGGCGTCGTAGGTCTCCCCGAGGTAGAAGTCGTCGCCGGTCACCGGCCCCGGGGCGGTCTTCCAGGACGGATCCGTGCCGAACACGGCCTTGGAGCCGTCGCTGTAGGTCACGTCGAGCTGTGCCACGAACGTCGGCCGGCCGCTGAACTGCCCCTTGCCCGCCATGAACGCGAGCGCGTTGCGGCCCTGGTGCACCTGACCGGTGACATCGAGGTCGCGGTAGAGAGCCCGCGATCGGTAGTCGGTGACCGAGGAGTCGAGGACCTCGTCCGGTGCGACGCGCGCACCGTTCAGGTGGGGCTCGACGAGCCCTTGCGCCGCGAAGTACAGCCGCGCTCTCGCGACCGGCTTGGCGATGTCGAAGGCACCGCGTACCAGGGCGCCGTCAGTCGCCTGCACCCACCAGGCCGACCAGTCCCCAGCGTTGAGCAGCCCGGTGTCGAAGGACGCGGCGGCCGACCACGGGGACGGCTCTCCCTGCCTGTTCCAGGTCCGCACCGACCAGAGGTAGCTGCGATCGCTGCTGAGCGCGGGGCCGGAGTAGGTGACGCCGGTCGAGTTCTGCGAGGTCACCCGGCCGGAATCCCAGCTGCCGGCCGACCCCGATCCGACCCGGACCTCGTAGGCGGTCTGCGTCTCCGCCCGTTGGGCGTCGTGCAGGGTCCATGAGAGCGCGGGTCGCGCTTCGCCGGCCGGTAGTCCCGCCTGCTGACCGTCGACCCTCAGGTCCGTCGGCGCGAGCGCGCTGCCTGCGGCGCTCGGTGGCCGGAGCGGCGCGGCCGAGGCGGTGGCGGGCACAGCGGCAGGTACGGCCAGCGCCGCCACGACGGTCGCGGCGAACACGGCCAGGTAGGGCCGCCGCACTCTTCGCCACTCGGTGAATCTCACTGATGTGTCTCCTCGTCGTTGATGAAGACTCTTCACTGACCGGCGCCGGTGACTGTGACGGTGTGCGTACCGGACCGCACCCCGTGCAGCGTCAGGTAGCCGCCCTGCAGCGTGGCGGCGGAGCCGGCGAGGCTTGCCCCGTTCGGGGCGGAGTGGGCCACGGCCGGTCCGGAATGGGAGAGCGTCGCGGTGAGGGCCCCGACGACGGCGATCGCCTGGGCGGTGCGGGCCTTACGCGCAAACGCGTGTATCGAAGACATGAGGCTCCAGGAGTTCAGGCGGCCGCGTCCCGCGGCTGCCTGCGGTGATGTGGATTCCACGACCTGTAACGTTTCAAGCCGAGGGCAGGATGTCCGATGGGGCGAGTACGATTTCAGGGGTTGTCCGGTCGCGCGCGACTACTACGCGCGACTACTACGGGGTGAGTTCGGCGACCCGGGTGTAATTGCCGTTCTGGGTCTGCGAGGCGGTGACGACGAGTCGGATCTGGGACGTCGTGACAGGGCCGCTGAAGGGGATCCAGCGGTCGAGCGCGGAGTTGCCGCTCACCTGCGCCTGCGTCGTCCAGGCCGTGCCGTCCCAGGTCTGGACCGCGAAGTCGGTGGGGACGCCGTCGATGACGGAGGCGAATCCCACACCGTGCAGCGTGAGCGGTGATGGCGTGGCGACCGTGAGCGTGTCCGGGAACTGGCCGGGTGTGTCGTCGTTCCAGAAGGTGCCGAGGTCTCCGTCGATGGCGTTGGCGGCGTCGTAGGTGCGCTGCTGTCCCTGGAAGACGTTCGGTGCGTGCGCGCTGGACGCGGACGCGGTGGTGCCCTTCGGCCAGCTGCCGAACACCAGCAGCGGTGTGCTGACGTGCGCCGTGACGTGGCCGACGGCGGCAGTGATGTCGATGGACTGCGGCCCGCTCGCGGCGTCATTCGGTGCGTGCAGGGTCAGCGGCACGACCGTGTCGGTCGGCCCGTCGCGGGTGTCCAGGCTGAAGTTCGCCGGATCCGCGGTCCATCCCGCAGGCAGTTGCGCGGTGACGGTGCCGCGCAGGACGGTGTCGCCCTGAGCGGTGACGGTGACCGGAACCGTCAGGGTGTGACCTGCCTGGACCGGGGCCGTCGGCGTGGCGGTCGCTGCCACGGCGAGAGTGGTGGGGACGTGACCGACTTCCCGGCTGCGGATGGTCGCTCTGGCCGGCGCGCCGTGCAGGACGACGTAGCCGTTCTCGATGTGCGCGCCGTAGGCCAGTCCGCTGCGGCCGTTCCACACACGCTTCCCGTTGAGGGTCACCTCGGTGGTGCCGCCGAAGGTAGGCACGTCGATCTCGTCGACCGCCGCGGTCGGGGCGTTGACCTGCTCGGTGAAGGTGCGGTCGGACACGTCGTGCTGCCATGCCAGCTTGATGTCACCGAGCGGCGTCCTGAGGGAACCCTGCGCGGTAGCCAGATCGCCGGGCTGCGGTCTGATGGAGTAGCCACCGGTGACGGCCCCGGGCCGGATGCCGAGCACGTAGAAGGTCAGCGCGGAGGTCGGGCCGGTGGCCCAGCCGTGCGCGGCGCTCATGTAGGCGCCGCCGTAGCCGAACTGGCCGTTGGCAAGGTAGCCCTCCCAGAAGGTACTGCCGGTGCCGAGCGGGGAGTTGAGCATGTAGCCCCACTCGCGACGCATCAGGTCCAGTGCGCGGGTCGCGTCGCCGGCCTGAAGGTGGGCCTGGAGCTCCATGGATCCTGGGAACGTCGCGATCTCGGAGTTCTTCTCCGGCGTCGTCGCGCCGTAGGCGTTCCAGTTGGTGGTGAGAGCGGCGCTGACGCGTTTGGCACGGTCTGCCGGTGCCAGTCCGAACCAGACGGCAGCCGAGTTGCCGTCCTGGGGGTGGAGCTCGCTCGTCGGGTTGTCGCGGTACTCCCCCGCCGAGTCGTCCCAGAGCAGGTTGTTGACGGCCGCTCCGACGGTGTCACCGGTGGACTTCCAGGCCGACGCCGACACCTGGTCGCCCTCGGCCCCGGCGAGGGCGGAGCCCGTCATGAGGGCCTGGTGGAGCAGCGCGTTGGCCTCGATGTTCTCGCCGCCCTGGTCGCTGCGCGCCCAGTCCGCGGTGCCGGTGACCGACATCAGACCGTCCTGCTGGATCTTGCTCAGCGAGTAGGCCAGCGCACGCTTGTAGTTCGACCACTCGCCGTCCAACCAGGCCTTGTCATGGGAGTACTGGTAGTAGCTCGCCGTGCCCAGGAGGGTCCACAGATGGTAGGTGTCCGAGCCGTAGAAGTTGACCTGCGGTCCGGCGAAGGGGAGTTCGCCGGACGTGGCCTGGTGCTGGTAAAGCGTGGTCAACGCGTTGCGTGTGGACGTGAGGTCACCCAGCGACGCGTACTCGGTGGGCACCGAGACTCCCAGGTCGCCCGGCCACACCGTGCGGTCGCGCTTGGCGCCGTCGACGAGCACGGTGTCACCCGTTCCGACGGTTCCGCTGTTGTTCCAGCCGACGGTCGGCGGCCCCCATACCCGCCCCGTGCTGGGCGAGATGGTGTTGGTCTGCACGGTGTAGGCACCCGCGTACCAGATCCGGTTGAGCAGCGGATCGCTGGAGTAGAAGTAGTTGTCGTAGTCGCGCAGGTTCGCCATGGTGGGCGCGAAGGAGACGGCGACGGAGAGTCGGTCGAGGGTGATCGGCCCGTCGGACGTGGCGAAGAGCGTGAGATAGCGGAACCCGCCGCGCAGTGAGGCCTGGGGCATCGTCCAGTCGGCCCCCGGGGTGACGCCCGCGTAGATCGCGCCGTCGGCACCGGCACCGCCGTTGCTGGCATCGCTGGTCGGACCGATGTACTGCGACGACTCGCTGAAGGCCAGTCCCAGCTGCTGTCCTGCGACGTTGGCGGTCGTGAAGTGCAGGCTCGCCAGGCCGCCGACCTCCTCGCCGAAGTCCAGCGTGATCGACGATCCCGATCCGGTCAGTGTCGTCGGGCGGCCGTGCAGGAGCGCAGTCGAGCTGCTGACAGTGCCCGTCGTGCGGGTCACCCGGACCGGAATGACGGTGCGGCCGGCCGGTGCGAGGTTGTAGGCGTCCCAGGGTCGGGACGCCGGCTCGGCAGTGGCCGCGTTGGCGCCGGCCTGGGCCATGGGCAGCCCGGCCAGGGTCAAGCCCACCAAGGCCAGGCCGATGCCCGCGAACCGCCTTTTACCCGGGTGCCGAACAGGGCGTTCAGGAATTGCCATGGATGGCTCTCCAATGTCTGGCCGCTCCGTTAATGAAACGTTTCAGTCACGTTGCACGTTGGAAATATATGAGAGGCAGTCGGGAAGCGTCAATGGTTTGGACGTTCTACCGGCGTGGGCGCTCTGCCGACGCCGGGTCACTCAAGTGAAGCCAGTGACCTACGGGTTGGCTAAGACCGACCGGCACCTGGGGGGTGGGTGAAGGAGCGGGTCGAGGGCCGAGTCTGGGCGGGGCGGAGGAGGGAGCCATTGCGGAGCACTGGCGACTGACGACAACCCGGTCAGGCGAGAGCCGTCGGCCCGCGACGCCGCCCCCCATGTGCCGGTCGGTCTAAGGTAGGAGGTCGGGGCGAGAGGGGAGTCGCGGATGACCGGCGGGTTCGAGGACTTTGTTCACACCGCGACAGGCCACGTGCCCTATGCGTACCAGGCCAGGCTGGCCGCCGAGGGACTCCCCGGACTCCTCAAAGCCCCGACGGGAGCGGGCAAGACCGTCGCCGCCGTACTGCCCTGGCTCTATCGCCGTCTGGTCTCGGCGCCGGAGCGGACGCCGCGCCGACTCGTCTACGTGCTGCCGCTGCACAGTCTCGCCGACCAGACCTTCGCGCGAGTCGGCGAGTGGCTGGACCGGCTCGGGCGCGCGGACGAGGTCGGGCTGCATCTGCTCACAGGCGGCTCGGCCCAGGACGGCCTCTGGCGGCGGCGCCCTGAGCGGACGGCGATTCTGGTCGGTACCCACGACATGCTGCTGAGCCGGGCGCTCATGCGCGGGTTCGCCGACTCGCAGGAGATGGCACCGGTGTCGTACGGCCTGCTCCACACCGACACCCAGTGGGTCTTCGACGAGATGCACCTGCTCGGCCCGGCCCTGCCGACGAGCGTCCAGCTGCAGCGTCTGCGGGACCTGCTCGGCACATCCGCGCCGACCAGAACCATGTGGATGTCCTCGACCTGGGATCCGAACGGGCCGGGAGACCGGCTTCCCCTCGTGGAACTGGGCGACGCGGACAGCCAGGGTGGACTGGCCGTACGGCTGAACGCGGTCCGGCGGATCCGGCGGCTGGAAACCGACCCCGAGCGCTACGTCGAAGACCTCGCGCAGGCCCTCGACGCTGCGCACGTCCCCGGGACCCAGACCGTGGCCGTGCTCAACACGGTGGAACGGGCACGGGCGCTCCACCGCGCGCTGCGCGAGGCCGCCCCGGACCGGGAGGTCGTGCTGATCCATCCAAACTTTCGAGCGGCCGACCGGCTGAGCCGGCTGGCGCAGCTCGCCGACACCCGCCCCGGGGTGGGTCCCGGCGCACAGCGTGACCGGATCATCGTCGCCACGCAGGCGCTGGAAGCCGGGTTCGACCTCTCCAGCCGCACCCTGCTGACCGAGCTCGCGCCCTGGAGCTCGATCGTGCAGCGCGCCGGCCGCTGCAACCGCGAGGGCGAACACCCCCAGGGCGGCGACCTGTTGTGGTGCAGGCCACCGACCGGAGAAGATCCCGACGCGGAAGCGTCCGCGCGATGGCTCACCGCCCATGAGGGCGATGCGGTCACCTCCGCGCAGTTGCGGGACGTCCGGATCAGCCAGTACACGCCGCCTCTCCACGTACTGCAGCAGCGCGATCTGCTGGAGCTCTTCGACACCGCCGCCGGTGCCGACGTCAGCCGCTGGCTCTGCGCTGCCGCGGACCTCACGGTGCTGGTCGCCTGGCGCAGTTGGGAGACCGGCGAGCCCGCCGACGACGAACCCGGTCCGGGCCGTGACGAGCTCTGCCCGGCACCCCTCGCCGACCTGCGGCAGATGCTCGACGGCCGTGCCTGGATGCGGGACCGGCTGGACGGCCGCTGGCGGCGAGCGGTGGCCGACGATCTCCGTCCCGGCGTGACTCTGCTGCTGGACGCCCGGTACGGCGGCTACCTCGCGGACCAGGGCTGGGCCCCCGAGAGCCGCACCCCGGTACCGCTCTCCTGCGGAGCAGCCGCCCAGCAGTCCTTCAGCTGCGTCAGTTGGGTCAGTCTCGACCAGCACCTCATGGAGACCGAGGACGAGGCCCGCAGGCTCGTCGACGCTCTGCCCGGCCTCTCCGCGGAGCAGCGGGAGGCCGTCACTCGGGCGGCCCGCTACCACGACCTCGGCAAGTGCCACGACGTGTTCCAGGAGATGCTGCGAGGCGGCGGCGGCGACCCGCCCGAGGGTCTGCTGGCAAAATCCAAGGCCCCCTACAGCACCGGCAGTTCCAGTCGGTTGTACTTCCGGCACGAGCTGGTCAGCGCGCTGATGCTGCTGCACGGTGAGCACTGGCACGGCGAC
Organism: Streptacidiphilus sp. MAP12-16; assembly: GCF_041262165.1. Lineage (NCBI taxonomy): Bacteria > Bacillati > Actinomycetota > Actinomycetes > Kitasatosporales > Streptomycetaceae > Streptacidiphilus > Streptacidiphilus sp. MAP12-16. Next base: position 408,953 of record NZ_JBGCBY010000002.1, on the reverse strand, counting down.
CGGGCCGATCCCACGCTGGTGACCTACCTGGCCGCCGCCCACCACGGCAAGGTGCGGATCTCGGTACGTCCGGCGGGTGCGGAGGCGCCACAGCTTCTGGGCGTCCGGGACGGGGACCGCACACCGCCGGTCCAGTTGTCCAGCGGCGAGCGATTCCCCGGGCAGTCCCTGCGGACCGCGGTCTTCGGGCCCGGGCCCGGGCCCGGGTCCGGGCCCGGCGGGTCCGCCGGGTCGTGGACGGAGCGTGCGCTCACCCTCCTCGACCGCCACGACCTCGGGCCCTTCCGTCTCGCCTATCTCGAAACCCTCGTGCGCGTGGCGGACTGGCGTTCCAGCGCGCGCCACGACGGTCCGGTGGACGGGCTCACCGGGTAGGACTCTGTTCCGGAGCACGTCGGGCCAGCAGGCGGTAGGCGTTGGACAGACGGGTACGACCGGCGACGCGGGCGATCACGCGGTCCAGCAGCGTCGCGAGCAGCAGTGCCGGGGCTGCGGCCAGCAGAAGCGCGCCGCGCACCGTGCGCCGCAGCCGGCCCGGCGGGGCCCCCTGGCGCCACGGCGCGTCCTCGGCGGGCGCAACCGCGTCGAACAGCAGCCAGCACGCGGCGAGAAGATCCACCGGGTCGTGCGGCTCGCCGTGCTGCTCCAGCACGACGGTGAAGCCCAACGCACCCAGGCGCGCACGCAGGTTGGCGGCCGGTACCAGGTTCAGGTGCTGCGGCTGAAGCCACGGCAGCCACCAGCGGCCCAGGAGCCGGGCGTAGCGGCACTGCGGGTCGGGCACCTCGATCAGCAGCAGCCCACCGGGGCGCAGCGCGTCCCGGGCTGCGGCCAGCTCCCGTTGCGGATCCCTGCTGTGTTCCAGGTAGTGGAACATGCTCACCACGTCGTACTGTCCCGAGAGGGTGGGCGCGAGTTCGGGGAACGAACCACGGAAGCCGCGGACCAGCCGTCCGTGCTGCTCGGCCAGCTTCACGCCTTCGCTGAGGTCCAAGCCGTCGAACGAGGTGTCCGGGAAGACCTCTCGGGCGGTGTCGCAGAAGTGACCGTGCCCGGTGCCCACGTCCAGCCAGCTGCCCGGCGCCGACGCGAACCGGACCACGGACCGCGCGCGGTTCCGGTAGGTCCCGGCCCGGGTCCCGAAGACGCCGGCGAGCCGTTGCTCGCCGAGGCCGTCGTAGAAGTCGCGGTAGTAGAACTCAAGTCCAAGTTCCGAGAGTTGGGGGTTCTGGAAGACGTGCGTGCAGTCCAGGCACTGGTCCAGTACAAATCGTCCGGGCTTGTGCTGCAGCAGGTCGCGGGTGCGCAGCCGGATCCGCAACCGGGTGGACCCGCACCAGGGGCAGTCGGTGCGGCGCGGTTCGAAGAACCGGTCGGTACCCTCGGCCAGGTCGGCGCGATAGCTGGGACGAAGGGCGGCGATCCTGGCGGTCCGTGCCTCCGCCGCGGTTGCGGTCGGGTCTGCCTCGGTGGCGGTCATCACATGCGCCTGTTCGTCGGCTGCGGACTTGGGCGGAGCAGCAGTTCGAGGTGGTCGGCAGCGGCCGCCGCGCCGCCTGCCGCCCGGAAGGAGGCGGCGATGCGCTGCGCCGCCGCCCGGTAGGCAGGGGCGTCGAGGACCGTGTCCACCGCCTCGCCGAGCCTGGCCGCGCTGGTCCGGCCGAAGCGCACCCGGATGCCGGCGCCGGCGGCCACCACCTGGCCCGCCACCACCGGCTGGTCGTCGCGGATCGGAGCGACCACCAGCGGCACGCCGTGCCACAGGCTCTCGCACACCGTGTTGTGTCCGGCGTGGCAGACCACGGCCGCAGCGCGCGCGAGCAGCGGCACCTGCGGCACGGAGGGCAGCACCAGGACGTCGGCGTCCGGCGGAGGGAATCCGAGGACGCCGCCCGGGTCCACGATGACCGCCTGCAGGCGGTCGGAGCGGGCCCGCAGCGCGCTCTGGCAGGACGTCAGGAAGGCCGCGCCGGCGTCGGTGTTGGCCGTCCCCAGGCTGACCAGCACCAACGCCCGCTCCGGGTCCAGCCACTGCCAGGCGAAGGACGGGTCCGTGGCGCGCGCGGCGATCGAAGGACCGACGAACCTGATCGGGCGGCCCCCGTCCTCCGGGCCCGGCCCGGAGACCGGTCCGGCGAGCTCCGGGGTGGTGAAGGCGAGAGTGAGCTGCGGGGAGAAGCGGGGATCGACGGAACTCTCCGGGTCGCCGATGCGCTTGCGCAGATCGGCCAGGAGGGCGGTGATCCAGGCGTCCACCAGGGGCATGCCGTCCAGCGCGCCGGTGAATTCCGCAGGGGTCGTCGCGGAGGTAGCCCAGGGCAGACCGAGCCGCTCGGCGACCAGCGCGCCGGCCACCGCCTGCTGGTCCGCGACCACGACGTCGGCGCCGAAGTGGTCCACCGCCGCGACCACGCCAGGGGCCATCGCCTCGGCGAGCGGTACCAGGAAGCTCTCCCAGAGGAACTTCAGCGCGGCCGGTCCGCGCAGCTCCGGCGGTCGCTGCACGGGCCGATCCGACGCCGGATCGGTGACGACGTCGCAGGGGAACACCTCGGCGTCGGGGCCCGCCACGCGGTGGACCAGCTCGGGGTGCCCCGCCCAGGCGGTGGCATGTCCGCGGGCGGCCAGTTCGGCCGCGACGCCCAGGGTCGGGTTCACATGGCCGACCAGCGGCGGGACCACGAAGAGGAATCGGCTCACCTGACACTCCCCTGCGGCTCTGCGGACCGGCCCGCGTATCGCTCGTCGGTGGTCGGACCGCGCAGTTCGGCGCCGTTCTGCCGCAGCCAGGACAGGGTGAGTTCGCGCACCACGTCCGGGGTCTCCACCAGGACGGAGTGCTCCTGCCCGGGCACGAAGGTGCTCCGGCAGGACGGCAGCAGCGTGTCCAACCAGGCCGCCTGGTCGGCCAGATCCGACTCGGTGCCGTAGACCGCCAGCACCGGGCAGCGGATCGTGCGGAGCTCCGCCTCGGTGGGCAGCCGGCTGGCGGGGATGTCGCGGGCCAGCGAGGTCTCGGCCAGCAACCTGGCGGCCGAGCGGGCCAGGCGAGCCGTGTGTGAGCCGTGCTGCTCCGAGACCCACGCCAGGGTCTCCTCCCTGGGCAGTTGCTCCTCGGCTCGCCGCAGCATGCGGTCCAGCTTGGCGGCCCAGACCGGGGTGGCGGGTTCGGACTCGATGGCCAGAATGCTCAGTACCTCCTCAGGGCGCCTGGCTGCGAGTCCGAAGGCCACCGTTCCACCGAAGGAGTTGCCCAGCAGATGGAAGGGACCGGGGAGTTGCAGCCGGTCCAGCAGGATGTCCAGGTCGTCGACGAAGTGCTCCAGGCGGTAGCCGGTCTGGGGCCGTGCGCTGCGACCGTGGCCGCGCTGGTCGTACATCAGCACGTCCACCCCTGCGGCGGCGAGCGCGGGGGCAAGGGTGAAGTAGTAGCTGGCCAGGCTGTCGGTGAGCAGCCCGTGCACCAGTACGACCGTGGCGGCGGGCGGCCGTCCGTCGCGGGGGGCGAGCCGCTGCACATGGCAGCGGAGCCCGTCGAGCTCGAGGAAGGCCATGGTCAGCTCCGCCCGGCGGTCTGTGGACAGGACACGACATACCGGACCAGCCGACCGACCGTCAGATCGATGATCTCGTCGAGCTCCAGGCCCGCGACGAACTCGGCGAAGTTGACTCCTTCGCCCCAGCGCGCCTGGAGGTGCCCGGCCAGGGTCACCAGGTCGATGCTCTCCAGTTCGAGGTCCTGGATGAACCGGGACTCCATGGTGACCTGGACCGCGTCGAGGCCGTAGTCGTCGAGCACGGCGGCCAGCATGCCCGTGATCTCGGTGAGGACCTCCTGCTCGGATGCCGCGTGCGGCGCCGCAGTCGGCTCGCTGATCGTCACTTCGCCACTGTCCTCTCGCTGTTCAGGTTGCCGGTTCGTTCGGTGCCGGTTCGTTCGGTGCCGGTTCGTTCGGTGCCGGTTCTCTCGGTGCCGGTTCTCTCGGTGCCGGTTCGTGCGGTGCTGGTGCCGTCGGTCCCGTCCGCTGTCCAGGCCACGACGTAGCGTCGGTCCGGCAGATCCGACGGGCTGTCGAGCTCGGTGCATCGCAGTCGGTAGGTGCGGGTTCCGTCCGGCCGGGCCACTGCGACGAGCAGTTCCGACGGCTCGGCGGCGACCACCTCGAAGGCCCGCGGCCGGCCCTGGAGCCCGGTGCCCTCGGCCTTCGCCACTGCCTCCTTGGCGGCCCAGAACCGGGCGAACCAGAGCGCCTCGGAGCCTTCCGCCGCCCTCGCCGACGACGACTCCCCGCCGTACACCGAGCAGCAGGCCGCAAGCAGCTCGCGCTCCGCCGGTCCGAGCGCGACCAGCACCGTCTCCGCCGCACGCTCGGCGATCTCCTCGATGTCGATGCCCACGCCGGGTCCGCCGCCGGGGCGGGACGGCCGGACGACGGCCACCGCGGCCTCGGCCCGATGCGCAAGCGAGACGTCGAGGTCCGGCAGCGTCCGGCCGCGGACACCGACCACCCGGGGCCTTCCGGACGGGTCGTTGACCACCTCGATCTCGGCCGGAAACACCGGTCCCTCGCCCTGCTGCCACAGCCAACGGCGCACCGCGTCCTTCACCGCGATCCGGCCCAGCAGCCACGCCCGGCGGCCGCGCGGCGGCTGCTGCTCGTAGCGGGCACGCTCCGCGGAGCCGAGGTGGTTGCGCATCACCAGGTCGCGGGAGGCGAGGTCGGGCCAGCGCTCGTGCAGCAGGGTCCAGCCGCCGGGCCGGGGCGCGGACAGGGTGTTCCGCTCGACAAAGCGTTCCACCGGCCGGGTGTCCGGGTGACTGTCGAATCGGCGGTCCTGCCAGCCTGTCACCTCCGCCCACACGGTCCCCCCGGACAGGAGTTGGACATCCGCTTCGAGGACGGCGTCGGTGAGGGCGGTGATCCGGATATGACAGAGCACCTCGGTGCCGGGCCGGGGCGCGGGGCCGTAGAGGCGGAGCTCCCGCAGACCGACCGGGAAGACGACGGTGCGGTCGGTACGGGTGGCCATGATCCAGTAGCCGAGCAGCTGGCCGACGTTGTCCAGCAGTGCCCCGGGCGCGGAGGGCGCGGTGATCACACCGCGTACGTGCGCGTCGCCCATCGCGGTCAGTTCGGTCAGCCCCTGGAACGCCGGGCCGTGGAACATCCACCGTTCCTGGTACAGCGCGGCTGCGGTGTGGTCCGGTGTGCGCTCGGCCGCCGGGTCCACCTGCCACGGGGCCGGGCGCGCCGGGTGACGGTGTGCCAGCTGGACCGTTCCGCCGGCGAATTCGCCGAAGGCAGCGGCAAGGCATCCGTCCCCCGCATCGCGCAGGGTGATCTCCACGTCCATCGGTGCCGCCGCCGGCACCCATCGGCCGAAGCGCAGCCCGTGCATGCCGGTGGTCACTCGTCCGGGCGCGGCGCGCTCGGCGGCGTCCATCAGGTGCTGGGCGATCGTGGTCGCCGGAACGACCGGCCAGCGGTCGCTGATATCGGGCCAGCCGGGGCGCTGCCGGATGAAGCAGTGGTCGAGCAGGTACGGCATGGCGTCGACGGAGATGCGCAGCGTGCTGGTGTGCGCGGCCGGCGCGGGGGTCGGCGGTACGGGGGTCGGCGGTGCTGGAATCACTGTGGGGGACGGTGTCACGCCCGCCCGGGTCTGCCGCCCGGCACGGATCAGCTCGGCCGCCGCCTGCCCCGTGTCACGGAGCAGCGCGTCGAGTTCGGCCGCCAGCGGAAACCTGTCGCCCAGCGAGGCCAGGTCCGGGCCGCAGCCGGGGACGACCACCTGCGGACGCCTCTGAGCCAGTTCCGCACGGAGCGCCGGGAGCCTCTGGGCGTTGAGGGAGACGAGTGCCCCGCCGAGGTCCAGCCGCACGCTGGGGTGCGCCCGCTGCTGGGGTGCGCAGGAGAGGAGGGTGAGATCCGGCTCGGCTCCGTGCGCCCACAGCGCCGCCGCGACGCGTCGGAGCTGGGCCATCCCCTCGCGGTGCGGCGAGTTCGCGGCGATCGCCAGATGGTCCCTGCCGTTCAGGGTGTCGCCCACCAGCGAGGCCAGCTGTCCCGTGCCCACCTGGACGAACGCCCGGAACCCGGCCGCGTACAGCGCCTCGATCAGCGGCCGGAACCGCACCGGCTCCAGCAGGTGGCGCAGGAACAACGCCCGGACCTCGGCTTCGCCCTGCGGGAACGGGGCCGCTGTCGTCCCCGACCACACGGGTACGGTCGGCCGGTGCAGTTCGAAGGTCTCGGCAGCCTGCCGGATCGGCGCCAGGTACGGGGCCAGCATCGGCGTGTGGAATCCGGACTGGAACGGCAGTACCTGGCCCAGAACCCCGCGCGCGCGGAACCAGCGCACCAGCTCCGCGACCGGCTGCTCGGGGCCGCAGACGATGGACTGCTGCGGCGCGTTGTCGTGCGACAGCACGACCTGCGACACCCCCGCCACCGTGGCCAGGGCCTCCTGGACCTGTTCGGCGGAGGTGCCGAGCGCGGCGAAGGCGAGACCGGGTACGTGCAGAGCGTCGGGGTCGAAGGACTCCAGGAAGGAGTCCACCGAGGCGCCCGAGTACAGTCCGCCCGCGATCATCGCAGTCCACTCGCCGACGCTGTGCCCGGCGACAGCGTCGGGAACGACACCCATCCGGCGCAGCGCGGTGTCGAGGAGCCGACCGACCGCCACCACTCCGGCACCGTGCCGACCGATGTCGCCCACCTGGGGCGCGGCCGACGACGCGCCCGAGGGCGGCGCGAGTCGCGGAAGGCCGAAGTGGTCGGCGACGTCCTCCGCCCTGGGGGCGAACTCGCCCTCCAGGCCGGGGAAGAGAAACGCGATCCGTCCGGCGCCGGGCAGGCCGGGAGCCGCACCGAGCAGCGGCTCGGGTGCGAACCACACGTCGTTGCGCCCGCGCCAGGCCTGTCCTCTGGACACCGCGCGGCGGGCCAGGGCCAGCCGCTTCGCCGTCGGGTCGACGATCGCCAACCGGCAGCGCGGCGCGGGGGCGCCGCGTTCCGGCAGCGCTGCGGCCAGCACGGCAGAGTCGTCCGCCGCCAGCAGCGCGGCCAGCTGATCCGGCCGGTCGGCCGCGAGGCGCAGCACCCGTTCGGGTTCGGCCACGACAGTGGCCACGCCAGCGGGCAAGGGAAACGCTGCGGCGGTGGCTGCTGCGGGTCCCGCCGTCGGTAGGGACGAGGAGGAACTGCTACCGGGGGCCTGCTCCAGCACCACATGGGCGTTGATTCCGCCGAAGCCGAAGGCGTTCACGGCGGCGCGGCGTGGGGAACCGCCTGCGTCGGCCGCCCACGGCTGCGCCTCGCCAAGGGTACGGAAGCGCGTGCCTGCCAGCGCCGGGTGCGGGTCGTCGCAGTGCAGCGTCGGCAACAGCACCCCGTGGTGCACCGCCAGCGCCGCCTTGACCAGCCCGGCGATGCCCGCGGCAGGCATGGTGTGGCCGATCATCGACTTCACCGAGCCGAGCACCGCTCGCCCGTCCCGGTCACCGGTTCCGGCCTGCGCCGGGCCAAACACCGCTGCCAGTGTCGCCAGTTCGGCGGCGTCACCGGCCGGGGTCGCGGTGCCGTGGGCCTCCAGCAGGCCCAGCGCACCCTGCGCCGACGGATCGAGCTCGGCCGCCCGCCAGGCTGCTCGCACCGCCCGGATCTGGCCGCCCGGGTCGGGGTTGGCGAGCCCGGTCGTACGGCCGTCGCCGGCGACGCCTGTGCCGCGGATCACCGCGTAGACACGGTCGCCGTCGCGCTCCGCGTCGGCGAGGCGCTTCAGCACCACCACACCGGTTCCCTCGCCGATCAGGATGCCGTCCGCGTCCCGGTGGAACGGACGGATCCGCTGGCTCGGGGAGAGTGCCCGCAACTGCGCGAACACGCTCCACAGGGTGACGTCGTGGCAGTGGTGCACCCCGCCGGTCAGCACCGCGTCGCAGCGGCCGGTGGCGAGCTCGCCGACCGCCTGGTCCACGGCGACCAGCGAGGAGGCGCAGGCGGCGTCCACCGTGTAGGCGGGGCCGCGCAGGTCGAGCCGGTTGGCCAGACGGGAGGCGGCGAGGTTCGGCACCAGGCCGATCGCGGACTCCGGGTGGTCCGGGCCCAGCTGCTCGGTGAACGCTGACCTGACCCGCCCGAGCTGGTCCGCCGTCAGATCGGGCAGCAGCTCGCCGAGGGTGCGCACCAACTGGTGTGCACTGCGGACGCGCTGGTCGAGACGGACCAGACCCGGCGTCAGGTAGCCGCCCCGGCCGAGCACCACCCCGATCCGGTCGCGATCGGGCAGCCGGTCCTGGCCGCCCGCGTCCGCGATGGCGGCCGCAGCGACCTGGAGCGCGATCAGCTGGTCGGGTTCGGTGCCGGACACCGAGCTCGGCATGATGCCGAAGCGGGTCGGCTGCACGTCCGCGTAGTCGTCCACGAAGCCACCACGGCGGCAGTAGAGGCGGTCCGGGGCGGCGGGTCCTGACCCCGCGCCCGGGTCGTAGTAGCCCGCGTCCCAGCGCCCCTCGGGTACCTCCGTGATCGCGTCGACTCCGCCGACCAGGTTCCGCCAGTAGCTGGCGAGATCAGGCGCGCCGGGCAGGAGTACCGCCATGCCCACGACGGCCACCGGCGGTGGCCGAGTGCCCGACCTCTGCTGTGCCGTGGATGCCACCGGCGCCGTCACCAGCCCGACGCGGTGTAGACGACGGCGCGGTCCGAGTCGACGCCCCAGGCGAGCTCGCGCAGCAGCGCCAGCGTGCCCGCGTCCGGGTCGATCAGCCTGACGCCGCGTCGGGCGTAGTCGCGTGCCAGTTCCTCGGAGACCATGCCGCCGTGCCCGCCGGAGGGCGCCCATGGGCCCCAGTGCACGGTCAGCGCCCGGTGCCCGGTGCGGTCCGCCCAGCGCGCGCCCAGCGCCTCCAGGGCGTCGTTCGCCGCCGCGTAGTCCGCCTGTCCGCGATTCCCCAGGGCAGCGGCGATGCTGCCGAAGAGCACCGTGAACCGTGGCCCGCCCGGCAGTTCGGACAGCGCGTCGAGCAGCGCGGAGGCGCCGTCGGCCTTGGTGGCGAAAACCCGCCGGAAGGACTCCGGGTCCTTCTCCGCGAGCACCTTGTCCTCGATCACGCCCGCGGCGTACACGACGCCGTCCAGCCGCCCGTACTCCGCGTGCACCTCCTTGACCGCCTGCCGCAGAGCAGCCGGATCGGTGGCGTCCACGGCCTGGTAGCGGGCCTGCGAACCCAGCGCCGTCAGCTCGTCGAGGGTCGCGCGCACCTCGCGTGCGGCGAGCAGGCCGGATGCCGTGCGTTCGATCTCCGGCAGCGGCACTCCCTGGCCGGCCAGGGCGGCCCGCAGCGCGGACCGGTCGCGGGCAGCCGCCGTCACCGGGTCCTCCGGACCCTCCGGCGGCGCGGTGCGGCCCAGCAGTTCCAGGCGGCAGCCGGAGGCTGAGGCAAGCGTCGCCGCGAACCGTGCGGTGATCCCGCGGGCGCCGCCGACCAGCAGCACCACGGCGTCACGGTCCAGGCCGAGCGCTGCGGCTTCGGACGCACCGTCACCGGCCGGTCCCGCGCCGGTGCTGCCCAGCACCCCGAGTCCGGACCGCTCCAGGGACAGTCCCCGGCGCCCGGCCGCACCGCGCAGGACCACCGGCTCGCGGTCGTCGGCGAGCAACTCGCCGAGCAGCGCGTCCGCCGTTTCGGCCGGCTCCGTCAGCGAGCTCGGTGCGTCGAACTCGACGAGCCGGGTGGTGGCGTCGGGGTACTCGCGGGCCAGTGTGCGGAAGAGCCCGCGCAGCCCGTCCGCCCGGTCGGAGGCGGAGGGCGAGGGCGACGACAGTGCGGACAGGGACGACGACACACAGGCTGCGAGCAGCCACTTGGGTTCGCGGGCCAGGGCGGCCTGGAGCGCGGGCACGCAACCCGGCAGCACCGGCGACCCCTGCGTGGCGAGCGGGTCCAGCAGCAGCACGCCGTCCACATGGCCGTCGTCCGCGGAGAGTTCGTGCGCCGTGTCCAGGGCGAACGTCTGTGCGCCGAACGAGGTGAGCCGGGCCGAGAGAGCCTCGGCGACGCCGCCGCCGTCCGTGCCGAGCAGGGCGAACCGCCTGCCGGCCAACGACTCCGGCGACCCACCGGGTTCCGCGAGCGGGACGGGCCTGAACTGCAGCCGCACCGGCTCGTGCCCGGCGACGGACGCCGGCTCGACCGGCTGCGCCTCCGCCACCAGGCGCGGCGGGAGTTGCACTGCCGGACCAGCTGTTGCGATGTCAGCTGCCGTTGTGTCAGCGGGACTTCCGAGCCGGGAGGTGAGCCAGACCGTGATGGCGCCGGCGGTACGGGCACCCGCGAGCTGCTCCACCTCGTCGTCACCCAGGCCGGCGAGGTCGGCCCCCGGTCCGCCGGCCAGGCGGCGGGCGAGCTGGCCGATGATCTCGGTGCGCTTGATCGAGTCGATGCTGAGGTCGGCCTCGAGGTCGAGGTCGGGCTCGATCATGTCGGCGGGGTAGCCGGTGCGCTCGCTGATCACCTCCACCACCGCGCGCAGCACGTCAGCCTCCGCGAGCTCGGGCACCGCCCCGACCGGCTGGTCGGACGCGACCTGGTCCGGCGTCGCGGGCAGCGCCGCCGGCGGTGCGAGCGGGCCGACAGCGAGCGAGGGGACGACGAGCGAGGGGACCGGTAGCGGAGGCAGCGGTAGCGCCGGTGCCGTGGCACCTGCCCCGGCGAGATAGGTCATCAGCACGTCGCGCTGAGCGGCGATCATGTCCCTGCTGCTGCGCAGGAACTCCGAGACCAGCGCCTCGCCTCCAGCCTGGTGGTGGCCGTTCGAGTTCGGTGCCTGAGCTGTCATCAACGTCTCCGGAACGAGTCGGGCCGGCGTCAGCGCGCCGGGTAGCAGGTCTCCGGCGGCGGTGCGCACCAACTGCCCGTCCACCGTCCAGCCAGGTCGGCGCGGCGCCCGCGCCCGGCCGGCGTCCACCGCGTCACGGCCGCGGAACAGCCGCCCGGTACGCACCGGCACCCCGGCCACGGCCAGCTCGGCCAGCGCGTCGAGGAATCCGGGCAGTCCCGCGCGCCGCCCCTCGACCGGCACGGCGCGATGCGGCCGGTCGCCGAGCACCGCCGAGACCAGCCGGGTCAGCACGGACCCGGGCCCCGCCTCGACGAACACCCGGGCCCCGGCTTGGTACATCGCCTCGATCTGCTGCGCGAACCGCACCGGCGCTCCGATCTGCGCCGCGAGCTCGGCACGCACCGCATCCGGCGCGGCCGGGTAGGCGGCAGCCGTCCGGTTCGACCACACCGGGAACTCCGGCGTCCGGACCGTGCGCAGTGCCAGCGCTTCGGCGAAGCGCTCGCACGCCCCGGCGACCAGCGGGCTGTGGAAGGCGCACGCGACCGGCAGCCGCTTCACACCGTGACCCGCCTCGCGCAGCAGCGACATCGCCGCCGCCACATCCTCGGTGGCACCGGAGACGACGGTCTGCAGCGGGGCGTTGCGGTTCGCCGCCACCACTCGCCCGGCCAGGCCGGCCCCGGCGAGCAGCCGTTCGACCTCCTCGGCCCCGGCCGCCACTGCGGCCATGGACCCGGGGTCCGCGCCCTCGCCGACCGCGTCCAGGATCGCCCCCGCCCGCTGGGCGCTGAGCGCCGGCAGGTCCTCGGCCGCCAGCGCCCCTGCCGCGCACAGCGCGACCAACTCGCCGTAGCTGTGGCCGCCCGCCAGCGCGGGGCGCACCCCGGCCAACCCGAGCAGCTCGAACGCCGCGAGGCCGGTCATCCCCAGCACCGGCTGGGCCACCCTGGTGTCGGTCACCGCGGCACGCTGTCGCTCCCGTGCCTCGGGGGTGAAGGCGTCCGGCGGATACAGCAGGTCCGCATAGGCGCGGCCCAGCAGCAGATGCCGTTGCAGCTCAGGGAACGCCGCGAACAGCTCCGCGAACATCCCCGGCCGCTGGCTGCCCTGCCCGGGGAAGAGGAACGCCACTTCGCCGGCGGGCGCGCCGCCGTCCTGTTCGGCCAGGTGCAGTCCGTGCGCCGGATCGTGCTCCCCGGCCGAGGCGCGGCGCAGCAGCGCGCGCAGTTCCGCCAGGTCCGAGGCCACCAGCGCCACCTGCACCGGGCCGTGGCCGGACTCCGCCCGCCGGGACGCGGCCAGCGCCAGGTCGCGCAACCGCCATGGCGAGGCGTCGGAGTTCGCGGCGGAGTTCGGGGCGATGTTCGCATCACCGTTGGCGACGCCGTCGGCGATCCGCAGCAGTTCCGCCGCCCCACGCAGGGCCCGCTGCCGGTCCGGGCCCCGAAAGGTGAACAGCTCGGCAGGCCACTCCTGAAGTCCGTGCACAGGTCGCGGGCCGTCGTAACCACGCAGTACCGCATGGAAGTTGGTTCCGCCGAAGCCGAACGCACTGACGCCGGCCACTCGTTCCGCCGGTGCAACCGCCCACGGCCGCGCCTCCGAGTGGAACGCGAAGGGGCTGCTGCCGGCCTGCCATGCCTGGTTCGGTTGCTCCAGGTGCAGGGTCGGCGGTTTGACGCCGGTGTGCAGCGCCAACGACGCCTTGATCAGACCCGCCACGCCGGCCGCGCACTTGGTGTGGCCGATCTGCGACTTCACCGATCCCAGCGCGCAACTCCCCGGCGCCGCGCCAGCTTCCGTGAACACCGCGCTCAACGTTGCCAGTTCGGTGCGGTCGCCCACCACGGTCCCGGTGCCGTGCGCCTCCAGCAGGCCCACCTCGGCCGGATCGGCCCCGGCGCTCCGGTACGCACGTTCCAGCGCCGCCCGCTGGCCCTCGGGCCGGGGCGCGGTCAGGCCCAGCGAACGGCCGTCGCTCGCGCTTCCGATGCCCTGGACCACCGCGTACACCCGGTCGCCGTCCCGTTCCGCGTCCGCGAGCCGCTTCAGCACCAGGCAGCCGACACCCTCGCCCAGCGCGATCCCGTCCGCCGACGCGTCGAAGGGCCTGGACCGGCCGGTAGGCGAGAGCGCGTGAACCGAGGCGAAGAGCAGGAAGTCATTGATGCCGTTGTGCAGGTCCGCTCCGCCGCACAGAGCCAGGTCGCTGCTGCCCGAGGCCAGCTCCCGGCACGCCACGTCCAGCGCCGCCAGCGACGACGCGCAGGCCGCGTCGACCGTGAAGTTGGATCCGCCCAGGTCGAGCCGGTTGGCGATCCGACCCGAGATGACATTGGCGAGCATGCCGGGGAAGGAGTCCTCGGTGATCCTCGGCAACTGCTCCGCGATCGCGTCCGGCACCCGGCCCAGATAGGCGGGCAGCACCGCGCCCAGCACCCCCGCGTTCGACAGGTCGCTGCCCGCCTCCGCCCCGAACACCACGCTGGTGCGCGAGCGGTCGAAGGAGCGCCCGCCGTCGCCGCCGCCACCGTCGTAGCCCGCGTCCACCAGTGCCCGGCGCGCTGCCTCCAGCGCGAGCAGCTGAACCGGCTCGATGCTGCCCAGTGCGGACGGCGGGATGCCGTAGGCCAGGGGATCGAACGGGATGCGCGGCAGAAAGCCGCCCCACTTGGACGGAGTCGTGCCGGGCCCGCCGCCGTCCGCGGAGTAGTACAGCTCCGGGTCCCAGCGCTCCGGCGGCACCTCGGTCACGGCGTCCACACCGCCGACCACATTGGCCCAGAACGCCGACAGGTCCGGGGCCTGCGGGAACATGCAGGCCATCCCGATCACCGCGACATCGAGCGGTGCGGGTCGCGGAGTCGCGACGTCGCTGGGCGACAGTCCTGGACGTGCCGTCAGCTCGGCGGCTCTGGCGGCCAGAAAGGCGGCAGCGCCCGTTCCGACCGCTCGGTGCAGCTCGGCCACCGTGGTGGTCGCCGAGCGCAGCACGGCGACCTGCCCGGCCATGAACATCCCGCGCTCCAGCTGGCCCTGCTCGTCGACCGACGCCAGCGTGCCCTCCACCCGGTCGACGCCCTTGCCGGCGATCCGCAGCCGACCGATGTTCAACCGCTCCAGCTGCTCCCAGACATCCCGGTCCGGCACCCCTTCCGTGTGCAACCGCTCCCGCACCTCGGCGAACTCCGCAGTGAACCGGCTCGGAACGCACCGCGTGGCATGGCCGGGCGCGGTCTGCAGCAGCTCCGTCCGCTGCGCCGCCAGCACCTGGCGTTGGAACGCGGGCTGCACCGCCCCGCAGGCCACCGCCTCCTCGGTGAAGAGGTACGCCGTACCCATCAGCACGCCCGCCGCGACCCCGCGCGGGGCCAGCGGCGCGGCCATCGCCGCCACCATCGCCGCCGAGCGCTCGTCGTGGACTCCCCCGGCGAACAGCACCTCGATCTGCGGCCGGTCACCGGTCGCCGCGGTCACCGCGGTCACCGTCCCCGTCGCCGCGTCCAGGAAGTCCTCAAGCACCGCGAGTTGCGCCTCCCACAGCGGGAAGCTGTGCCGCGGCCCCACATGACCGCCGCACTCCGAACCCTCGAACACGAATCTGCGCGCCCCGTCCTCGAGGAACTGCTGCAGTAGTCCGGGAGAAGGCACATGCAGGAAGGTGCGGATCCCCGCCTGCTCCAGCACCCGCGCCTGCGAGGGGCGGCCACCGGCGATCACCGCGTGGCTGGGACCTGCCGCGAGCACCTCCGCCAGCTGGGCGCTGCGCACCTCCTCCGGGGCGAACCCCAGTACGCCGACACCCCAGGGACGACCGCCGACGGCGTCACCGGTCTCCCGGAGCAGCGCGCGGGTCTGCTCCGGCCCCGCCAGCGCCAAAGCGACGAACGGCAGCGCGCCTGCGGCAGCCACTGCCGCCGCGAATCCCGGCTGGTCGCTGACCCGGGTCATCGGCCCCTGCGCCACCGGCAGTTCCGTGCCCAGGGTCCTGCTCAGCGGTGCCTCCGGGCCGAGCAGCGATAACGCCGCACCGGGTGCTGCCGCAGCGCGCAGGCCGTCCAGCACGGCCTCGCGTACGGCGCGTACGGCGCGGCCTGCCGTGCCCCAGCGGGTGGCGAATCGCTGGGCCAGAAACCCGTCCTGACCGACCATCACATACTCAGGTGGTTCCGATCCGGCGCGCCGCGGCAGCACCCGCCGGCCGTCGATCACGGTCGTCTCGGATCCGTCCATACCGCGCACCGCCGCGGCGGCCTCCTCCGGCGCCGCCGACTCGGCCAGCAGCGCGAGCTGGCTGTCCAGTAC
Organism: Streptacidiphilus sp. MAP12-16; assembly: GCF_041262165.1. Classification (NCBI taxonomy): domain Bacteria; kingdom Bacillati; phylum Actinomycetota; class Actinomycetes; order Kitasatosporales; family Streptomycetaceae; genus Streptacidiphilus; species Streptacidiphilus sp. MAP12-16. The sequence goes on along the minus strand of NZ_JBGCBY010000002.1, from coordinate 393,798 downwards.
CACCCCGGCCGCTCCGCCGGCCACGGCCGCCACGGCGGTGCGCAGGCCGATGCCGCCGCAGGCCCACACCGGCACCTCGATGCCCGGCGCTGCCAGCAACTGCTGGAGCAGCACGAAGGTGCTCAACTCCCCGACCACACCGCCGCTTTCGCCACCGCGTGCGATCAGCCCGTGGACGCCTGAGGCCACCGCCCGAAGGCCCTGCTCCAGGTCTGGCACCTCGGCCAGCACGCGGTACCGGGCGCCCAGCGCTCCCAGCACCTGCGGGTCCCAATCAGTAGCGTCCGCGCCCAGCACGACGGTGTGCGGCGCCGTCCGGTCAGCGGGACAGAGATCCTCGGGGGTGATCCGGCAGTCGGCGCCGAGCCGGACGCCGAACGGCCCTGGGGCGGACTCGCCGAGCTTGGCGAGCTCCTCGCGCGACCGGCGGTCGCCGGTGCCGAGGTCCAGCACGCCAAGGGCGCCGGCGCGGCACAGGGCCGCGGCGAGTCCGGCGTCCGGTTCATGGAAGGGGGTGATCCCGATGACGATGTCGGCCAGCGGCGACGTGGGCCTCATGGACACTCCGGGGTGCGTTACGGCACAGGCGGGGGAAGGTGGGGCTAAGGCTCGTGGCACGCCAGGTCGCCCCTCTGCTCGGACATGTAGGGGTTGCCATGCGATGCGCTACAGACGCTACTTATCGGTAGAGTCCGCCGAGTTAAGACAAGATTGCATGCACATGGCAAAATAGCCAGTGCCGACCACCTGGAGCCCCGGCGTCAGGTCCTGTATGCGAACGTCCGCCGTGCCAGGTCCTCCCATTCGTCGCTGAGCCGCCGCAGGTAGGTTATTGACGGTACGTCAGAAACCCCACCGTCGGCGCCGGCACCACTGTCGAGGCCCACGGCGCAGGCTGTGGCGGCGTCGGCGAGCCGTTCCAGTTCGGCCACCAGCCGGGCTGATCCGCTGGAGTGCCGTGCCAGCGGCGGGAGTTCGGCGGCGGCCAGTTCCACGGCAGAGCGCGCGTCCGCCAGCGAGCGGTAGGCGGCGCGGCGCAGTTGCGGCCGGACGGTGCCGTCCTCCGGGCGGGCGAGTACGTGTCCGACGTACTGGTGGGTGGCCTGGCTGGCCGCCGCAAGCCGCGCCGACACCGCGCGACCGCCCCGTCCAGGGAGCGGCAGGTGCCCGACAAGAAGGACGATCGCGCAGGCCAGCAGGGTGTCACCCATGCGGGTCCCAGCGGCGTGGACGTCGCCGCCGAGCATGGAGAACGACAGCACCAGCACGGTCACCACGCTGGTCTGGACGGCGAAGTGCCTGGTCGCGACGGGGAGCAGCGCTCCGCACAGCACCGCCAACGCGGGCAGCCAGCCGTGCCCGGGCAGCGTCGCGGCGACGGCCGCGAAGGCGAGCGCACCGGCGATGGTGCCAAGCGCACGGCAGATCACGCGGGAGGCCAGCGGTCCCAGGTCGGGCTTGACGAGGAAGACCGCCGTGGCGGGGAGCCAGTACCAGTGGTGCGGGTGCAGCGCCTGGGCCGCGGCCGCGCTGGCGCCGATGCAGAGGGCCACCCGTATCCCGTACTCGTGCCCGGCTGGGCCGAACGCGCCGCGGAGCGCCGGCGGCACGGCAGCGCGGACTCCGGCGGGAACGGCGTGGCCGTCCGGGCCGCCGAAGGTCTGCGCGGCGCGCAACAGCGCTTCGTCCAGTGCCCGCAGGCCCGCGTTGGAGCGCACGGGCGCGGGCAGCGGGCCTGCCGCGGTGGAGGTGCGTACGGCCTGAGCCAGCCGCCGCGGCCCCTCGGCCGCGCGTTCGGGCAGAACCTCGCCCTCCCAGGTCAGCGCGGTGGCGGCCTCGGCCAGCGGAAGCACCGCGGCGAACTGGGCGTGCAGCCGCCGCTCGGCCGATCCGGTGGCGTGACGGCGCAGGCGCGGCCCGGAGAGTGCGTCCTGGGCGCGGTCCAGCGCTGCGGTCAGCAGGGCCCGCCGACGCAGGGCCTGCCCACTCCCTGCCGCCTGGAGCAGGTCGGCCACCGCCTCGTAGGCGGCGGCGATCGCCTCGCGCTCGCCGTCGAGGAGGTAGTCGCGCAGGTACGGTCCGGTGGGACGGCCGGGCGAGGGCAGCGCGACGCGCAGCGCCAGCAGCCAGCAACCTCCTGCCAGATAGAGCACGGCGCGGAGCCAGGCCGGCTCCGGCAGCGGCATCCCCGCTCCGACCACCGCGGCGACCAGCAGTTGGGTACCGGACGACGAGGCGACCGGGCCGACGGAGCTGAGCGCCCCCGCGACGAACCCGAGAACCGCGAGGGCGGCGGTCAGTGCCACTGCCCCGCCGCCGACCACCGCCGCGAGCGCCGACCCCAGCAACATCCCGCAGGCTCCGGCCAGCGCGGGCAGCCCGAGCCGGGGTACGGCCGAACGGCGGCTGCCCGGGCGGTCGTTGACTCCGGCCAGCATCGCGCCGAGCGCGGCGAGCACCCCGGCCGAGGGGTGCCCGGCAAGAACGGCGAGCGCCAGCAGCGGACCGGCCCCCAGAGCTCCGCGCACCACCGCCCCCCAGGGAACCGGCCCCTTCTGCCAGCGCAGGGCATGGGCGAGCCAGGCGGGTAGCGGGGTGCGATCGTTCACGCGGGTCCTTGTCGTCCGGGAGGCTGCGACTCGCCTGTGGACGACCTTGGCCCGGCGGATCTCAGCCTATCCGTCCGCTTTGTCGGGACGGCGTCCGCGGAATTTCGGCGCGATGAACCGCGCCGTACGGCCCGCCGAAACCTGGCGTTGACGGACGGGAAGCAAACAGGTGCGAGAATTTGTTCCGCTAGTCAACTTAAGAACCCGCTCCGCTCCTCCTCCTGCTGAAAGGCACCCCATGCCCCTGGCCTTGCTCGCCCTGGCGATCAGTGCCTTCGGAATCGGCACCGCCGAGTTCGTCATGATGGGTCTGCTACCGAACGTCGCCGGCGATCTGGGCACCTCCGTGCCCACCGCCGGCTACCTCGTCTCCGCCTACGCCCTCGGCGTCGTCCTCGGGGCTCCGCTGCTCACCGCTCTGGGTTCGCGCATTCCGCGCAAGCGCATGCTGCTGCTCCTGATGGCGCTCTTCACCCTGGGCAATCTGGCGTCCGCGTTCGCCCCCGGCTTCGACACCCTGCTGGCCGGCCGCTTCCTCGCCGGGCTGCCGCACGGCGCTTTCTTCGGCGTGGGCGCGGTGGTGGCCTCCCGACTGGTCGCGGAGGACCGCAGGGCACGGGCCGTGGCAGCCATGTTCCTGGGCCTGACCATCGCCAACATCGTCGGCGTCCCCGCCGCGACCGCGCTGGGCCAGAACCTGGGCTGGCGTGCCACCTTCATCGTGGTCGGCGCGATCGGGCTGCTCGCGATGGCCTCGCTCGCCCTGCTCGTCCCGAACCTGCCGACCGAGGAGCACGCCGGGGTCCGCAGGGAGTTGCGCGCCCTGGGCGACCGCCAGGTGCTGCTCGGACTGCTCACCGCGGTCTTCGGCTTCGCCGGCGTCTTCGCTGTCTACAGCTATCTCGCTTCGATGATGACCCAGGTCAGTGGGTTCGCCCCATCCTCGGTCACGCTCGTGCTCGCGCTCTTCGGCATCGGCATGACGCTCGGCGCGCTCGCCGCCGGCCCCCTCACCGACCGGGCGCTGCGGCCGACGCTGTACGGATCGCTGGCCTCCCTCGCCGTGGTGCTGGTCGCGTTCCACTTCGCGGTGCAGTGGAAGTGGGCCGCGCTGGTGGCGGTCGTCGTGCTGGGCGCGGTGGGCTTCCTGACCACCACGCCGCTGCAGATGCTCGTCATGCACAAGGCCCGCCACGCCCCGACCCTCGCCTCCGCCTCGAACCACTCGGCGTTCAACCTGGCGAACGCCGGCGGGGCCTGGCTCGGCGGCGCTGCCATCGCCGCAGGCTGGGGCTGGTCCTCGCCGGCCCTGGTCGGCGCGGTCCTCGCCCTCGTCGGCCTGGGGATCGCGGTGACCGCGGGGCTCCTCGACCGGTCCGCCCCGACTCCGTCACCAGTCGTCGCGGGCTCCTCCCCGGCCGCCCTGACCGCCCAGGCCGCCCCGATCGCACGGCCGGAACGGGTCGGCTCCCCGGTGCGGCCGCACGACGTCGGATCAACCCGTCCCGGGACCTGACGGCCTGGGGAGCGCGGCCGGGTGCCGGTCCGCCGCTGCGGCGGACCGGCACCCGGGACGAGAGACGACGGCCACGGTCAGAAGCCGACGGCCACCTCCAGCCACTGGGGGCTGCCGTGCGAGACGAAGGAGGACTGGCCCGCCACGTCGTCGTACGGGAAGCCGTACGCGAGGTGGTTGATGCCATTGTCGTGCCAGAACTTGGCGTAGTAGTTGGCCGGCGCGGACAGGTAGAACTGGGTCGGGTCCGACTGCTGCGCCGTCGGCAGCGTGGCCACATGGCGGTTGAGAGCCGCGCACATGCTGGGGTTGCCGGCCATGGTCCCGGCGCAGCCGAAGATGTACTGGGTGGTCTCGTTGACCCCGGCCGACTGGGCGTAGGCGGTGAAGTAGTTGGCGTTGACCCCGCCCGGTTGGAAGCTCGGGTCGCTGCCGGGGGCGATGATCCGGTACGGCGCCTGGGTCTGCGCCAGCACCTGGAACGGCTGCGGGACGGCGTTGATGAAGCTCTGGAAGACCTGCGATCGCGACTCGTTGAAGATTCCCTGGGTGTCGCCGACCTGGACGTCGTAGCCGTCGGTGGCGTGCAGCCGCATCGCGATCGGCAGGCCCCAGGCGTCGACCCGGGTGGTGTTGCCGTTGAACACGCCGTTGCCGACCGTGAATTCGATGAAGTCGTAGTACTGGCTGGTCGGCGAGCCGACGTAGAAGTACATCCGGCCGGACGAGTTGGCGGGCATGTCCAGGTAGGGCTGGTCCGCGATGGAGTGGGTCTGGCCGTTGAAGCTCCAGTACACCGCGCTGTCCGGGTAGGCGCCGTTGGTTCGGTTGAGGATCTTCACCTCGATCGCGTTCTGGGCGGCCGGGATGGTGCTGGTGTCACCCCAGAAGGGGTCACCCGTCGGCGTGGATGTGGGCGTGGGAGTGGGGGTCGGCGAACCGGTGCTGCCAGTTCCGGTGAAGACCTGGAACTCCCAGAGCGAGTAACCGTACGCGGTGGCCCGCTGGGTGCCGTACATGCGCACATAGCGACCGGAACCGGTCACATTGAGGGCCTGCACGCCCCCGGTACCGGTGGTCGTGGAGTACACCGAGGTCCAGGTGGTGCCGTCGGCCGACGTCTGGATCTGGAACGCCGACGCGTAGGCGGCCTCCCAGTTCAGGCTGACGCCGCAGACGGACTGGACCGATCCGAGATCGACCTCCAGCCACTGCGGGTCGCTGAACGCACTGGACCAGCGGGTGCCGGTGTTGCCGTCGACCGCGTTCGAGGCCGGGAAGGTCGCGTTCTCGCTGGAGGAGGCGGTGGCCGGCCTGTTCAGCGCGGCGTTGGCCGTGCCGCAGCTGCTGCCGCCAAGGGTTCCGTAGACCTGGAACTCCCAGAGCGAGTAGCCGTACGGGGTGGCCCGCTGGGTGCCGTACATGCGCACATAGCGGCCGGAGCCGGTCACGTTGAGGGTCTGCACGCCCCCGGTACCGGTGGTCGTGGAGTACACCGAGGTCCAGGTGGTGCCGTCGGCCGACGTCTGGATCTGGAACGCCGTGGCGTAGGCGGCCTCCCAGTTGAGCACCACCTGGCTGATCTGGGCGGTGGAGCCGAGGTCCACCTCCAGCCACTGCGGGTCGCTGAACGCGCTGGACCAGCGCGTGGTGGTGTTGCCGTCGACGGCGGCCGAGGCGGGGGTGCCCGCGGCCTCGACGGACGAGGCGGTGGCGGTCTTGCCCTGCGAGAGCAGGGTTGCGGCCGCGTGGGCGGGTGCCTGGGTCATCACGACGCCCAGGGCCGCGAGCAGCGCGACCAACAGAGCGAGGACGAGGAGGGGGCTGGGCCGATGCGATAGCGGCTCTCGGCGCGCCGGTGCGCGCGTGGTGCTCGACATGGTGTCTCCTGGCCGGGGTGGGGTCCTGCGGAGCATGGCGACTACTCGGTCGACCGGAAATACTCTGTGAGAGCGCTCTCACGTGAAGGCACCTGTTGTCTACAACGCTTGTCACGTCGGCGTCAACACAACCGTCAAAGAATCACGGAGCGGTTTTGGAACGGCCGTTGCGGTCCACGGTGTTGGCCCATCCGAGTGGTCGGCGGAGTACCGATCGACTCCGCCGCAACGCGTCGGACACAGGAATCGCCGTCATCGCCCTAAGACCGACCGGCAAATGGAGGGTGGGTGAAGAAGGGGGTCCCCCCGGCCGAAGGTTGGGGGAGGGTCGAGGGCCGAGCCTGGGCGGGGCGGAGGAAGGAGCCACTGCGGAGCATTGGCGACTGACGACAACCCGGCCAGGCGAGAGCCATCGGCACGCGACGCCGCCCTCCATTTGCCGGTCGGTCTTAAGGCACCCGTACGCCCCGAGTCGTACGGTATGTCCATGTGTGCTTGCAGCGAGGACGCCAGCGGGAACCCCGCACTGCGCCTCGACGAGGTCCTCCGCAGTGTCGGTGTCGGCGTGTGGCGATGGAACCGTCCGGACGGCAAGGTGGAGCTGGATCCGCGCTGCGCGCAGCTGCTCGGCCTCGACCCGCAGCAGGATCGACTGCTCACGGCGGAGGCACGCGCCCTCATCCATGCGGAGGACTTCGTCCGGCTCCGCTCGACCGCACTGCTGGCCATCGCCGAACAGCGGCCGTTCGACATCCGGGTGCGGCTGCTCACCCACGACGGACGGCTGCGCCGGGTGCTGCGCCTGCTGCTCACCCCCGGTTCGCCGACCGGACCGTACCCGGTCGAGGGCATCGCGCTGGAGGGGGAAGAGGACGACACGGCTGACCGGTCCACCGACCCGCGCGCCGACGAGCTGCGCCAGATCGACGAACTGAACCGCATGCCCGGTCCCGGCCCGGCGCCGCCCATCGGCCTGCTCCGGTCGGCGGACCTGCGCCGCTCGCGCGAGGCGTTCCTGCTGGACGCCGGCCGGGCACTCGCCGAGGCCGGCACCACCAGCGAAGTACTGCGCGTGGTCGCGACGCTGTCCATGCCCGGCTTCTCCCCGGACGGGCTGGCGGTATTCGGCGTGGAGGGCGACCGGCTGACCGTGGTCGGCCACCATGGCCATCTCGACGGTGCCGAGCAGCCCTTCCGGATGCCGCTCGACACCGACTACCCCGCCGCCCAGGTGGTGCGCACCGGCCGGGCGATCTACCTCTCCTCGCCCGAGGAGTACCGGGACCGGTTTCCAGCGACCTGGCCGCTCGCCGCCGACTTCGACCGCCGATCCTGGGCCTTCCTGCCGCTGGTCACGGCCGGGCGTACGGTCGGCGCCTGGCTGGCGGCCTTCCGCACCCCGGTGCGGTTCAGCGCCGACGAGCGCGCCGTGCTGTCCACGGTCGCCCGGATGCTGGCGCACGCCCTGGAACGCGCACACACCAACGAGTCCGAGCAGGCCCTGTCCCGGGGGCTGCGGCGCAGCATGGGTAACGGCGCCCCCGCGCTTCCCGGCATGACCGTGGCCACCCGCTACGTGCCCACCGGCGGCGGGCTCCAGGTCGGCGGTGACTGGTACGACGTGGTGCACCTGCCCGGTGAGCGCCTCGCCGTGGTGATCGGCGACGTCGAAGGCCACGACGTGCACGCCGCGGGCCTGATGGCACAGCTGCGCACGGCCGTGCACGCGTACGCGGCCGAGGGGCATCATCCGGACGCGGTACTCGCCCGGGCGTCCCGCTTCCTGGCCGGTCTGGACGGGGACCGCTTCGCGACCTGCATCTACATCGAGGCCGATCCGGTGCGCGGCACCCTGCGCATCGCCCGAGCCGGGCATCCGCACCCGGTGATCCGGATGCCGGACGGCACCTGCGTGATCCGCCATGTGGACGGCGGACTGCCGCTGGGCCTGATGCCCGAGGCGGAGGACTACCCGGTCACCCGGATGGAGCTCCAGGTCGGCGAGGTGATGATGCTCTGCACCGACGGGCTGATCGAGACCGGCGGGCACGACATGTTCAGCGGCTGGATCCGGGTGCGCGACGTGATGGCGCCGGGCCCGGTCGACGATCTGGAGGCGCTGGCCGACGGGCTGATCCGGGCGGTGCACGGGCCGGCGTCGCACCGCGTGCCGGGCCATCTGTCGGACCGGCGCGAGGACGACATCGCCCTGCTACTGCTCCGACGCGACCCGGTCGGCAGCCGTCCCGAGCCCCCCGGCCGCCGGCTGGTCCTGACCGTCGCGCAGGACCAGCCGGAGCGGATCTCGGGGGCTCGCGCGGAGCTGCGCGACATCCTGCACGACTGGGCCGTCGCGGACCACGTGGACGCGGCGGTGCTGCTGGTCTCCGAGCTGCTGGCGAACGTCCTGGTGCACACGGAGCAGGAGGCGGCGCTGGTCGCGGACCTGTCCGGGCCGCCCGGGGAGCGCCGGCTCCGGGTCGAGGTCACCGACCGCAGCGACGAGCTTCCACACCGTCGCTCGCCCGGCGAGATGGCCTCCTCCGGACGCGGGCTGGTCCTGCTGTCGATCCTGTCCAATCACTGGGGCGTGCAGCCGCGCGGCGAGGGCAAGTGCATCTGGTTCGAGCTGGACGAGGCGAACGCATCGCCTCCAAGCCTGAACTGACGCTCCGTCATCCTCAGAGGGAGGTCGACTCGGTCGGGCTCAGGCCGCAGCCCGCTCGGGCATGTAGGCCTCGTGCCCGTCCAGTCGCAGCGCACAGGCGAGCGTGCGCTGACCGTGCCGGGGGTGGTAGACGCAGACCGAGAAGGGATGCGGCGGATCCTCGGGCAGTTCGCTGGACAGTTCGATGATGCGGCTGCCGCGCTCGTGGCGGTAGCCGACCTCCTTGCCGTCGACGAGGAGTTCGACCTCGGGCGTATGACCACCGGCGACGTTCACGGTGATCGAGTGTCCGGCGTGGTCGATATGGAAATGTTGATGGTGGGACATCGCAGCCTCCCGTGCCGATCCCCCACCCGTCAGGCTACGCCCACTCGCTACCGAGGGTGAGCTGTGACCGTGCCGTGGGCGGCCGTCGCCGGCACAGGCAGGGTGATCCACAGGGCGCCGGCAGCGGGCATCGCCGCCACGGCGACCCTCGTGGAGATCGACGTTGCCGTCGTCGGCGACGGCGTGGCGCAGGCGGGCGAGGTGCTCTTCGAGCCGCTGCGGCGCCACCTCACCGCCTACGCGGCCCTCCCTTTCGCCGGCGGAGTCACCGCCGTCCCCGCCTGCCTGGGCACGGACGCGGGCCTGATCGGAGCCGCGGCCGTCGCCCTGGCGGCCTACCACCTGCCGCCCTGACGCCCCGACTGCCTGGGATGGTTCCCCCCAGTGCCAGGCAGTCGGGGCTGTGTCAGTGCGCCGCGGTCGGAAGGACCAGTGTGGCCCGTGCGACGGTGTGGCTGTCGATGGAGAAGCCGAGCAACGCGCCGCTGGTGGTGGCGTTGAGGCCGGTCTTGGGGATGTCGAGGGCGGTCACGGTGATGTAGTAGTCGTGCACCCCTGAGTGGGCCGGCGGGGCACCGCCGATGTAGCGGGGCATACCGGCGTCTCCGTCGAGTTGGAAGGCCCCGGCAGGGAGGCTGGTGCTGTTGAGCGTGCCGGCGTTCTCCGGCAGGGACGTGGTGGAGGCAGGGATGTCAGCGACCACCCAGTGCCAGAAACCGCTCCCGGTGGGCGCCTCGGGGTCGTACATGGAGACCACGAAGCTCCGCGATCGCGCGGGGAAGCCGGACCACGACAGTTGCGGTGAGACGTCCTTGCCGCCGGGCACGCCGAAGATTCCCGACAGTTGAGGTGTCGGAAGCGGCCGTCCGTTCCGCACGGTCGCGCTCGAAAGCCGGAACGAGGGCACCTTCGGCAGGTACGCGTAGGGGTTCGGGTGGTCCCGCCGCTGCCACTCGGCCAGGGGGGCGTTGGCGTCTGCGGCAAACACGGACGCGGACGCGACCGCAGCGGAGGGTTCACTGCTCTGCGCCGGCCGGCCTGCGGTGAAACCGGCCAGCGTGCACACGGCCGCAGCGAGAGCGGTCGCGGTAACGGCATACCTGAACGTGTTGCGGATCATTTTCTGAAGTCCTTCTGGTTCGGCTTCGACGGGTATTCACTCGGCCATGCGGTTGAAAAAGTGCGCCACCTCGTCGCGGATGGACGGCGTGGCCGCGATGACGTGGCCGCCGGGATGTTCGAGGACGACGGGAGAGGTGAATTGACCGGCGAGAACGCGCGAGTCCGCGATCGGCACGATCGCATCGGAGCGTCCCATGAGGTGGAGCGACGGCAGGGTGTAGCTCTCTCGCGAGGCGTACAGATCGGCATGCCGGGGTGAGTCGCTGCGGAATCCGCCGACCATCACCGCGAACGCGAAGTCGAGCGGCTTCCGCTCGCCGACCTGCCCGTCCGGGCCGCGCATCCCCACGAGCAGCGACGCAAGGGCCGCGCCCTGACTGAATCCGAAGACCCCGTCGAAGTGCGGCTGCTGGTCGAACAGGTCGACCATCCAGTCCCTGGTCCGCTCCCAGCCCCGAAATTGGTGGTGCCACCATCCGAAATCGCCCGTGGACAGCGAAGGGGCATCCACGTAGACGAATTCGACGGCCGCCTCCAAGTCGTCGGTGAGGGGTTTCATCTGCTCGCGCAGTATGCGACCGCTCCCGTGATATCCGTGGAGGCAGAGCACCCGGATGCTGCTCATATCAACTCCTCATGCACCTGCTTTGACGGACCGGTGAACCGGACACAATCCTGCGCCTTTTCCACGCATGCGTCCAACAAATAGATGTTCTCGTACTGATAAGCTGCGTGCATGGCAGTCTCTCTGCGTCAGCTCGAGTACTTCGTCGCGGTGGTCGACGAGGGGTCCTTCACCGCCGCGGCCCAACTGCTCCATGTCACCCAGCCCGGCCTGTCCCACCAGATCCAGGCCCTGGAGCGCGAACTCGGCGGTCCGCTACTGGAGCGCCTGCCGCGAAAGGTCCGGCTGACCCCGGCAGGGCGTACGGTTCTCCCCCACGCGCGAGCGAGCCTCGCCCACGCCGAGCGGGCCAGCAGCGCCGGCCGGCGGGCCTCCGGGATCGCGACGGGCGAACTGCACGTCGGCACCCTCTTCTCGATCAGCACCGGCATCCTGCCCCGCGCCCTGGGCGACTGGCGCCGGAACTACCCCGAACTCCGGGTCCAGCTCGTCGAGTTCCGCCACAGCGACGACCTCGTCGCGGCCATGGAGGCGGGGAACGCCGACCTCGCGGTCGGTCCCACGCCCCCGAACTGGGACGGGCCCACCCGCGAGATCGGCACCGAGGAGTTCGTGATCGTGGCGTCGAGCGACGCCGATCTGCCTACCGAGTCGCACCAGATCCCCATGGCCGACCTCGCCGAACACGAGTGGGTCCACTTCACCCCGCAGAGCGGACTGTCCGAGATCCTGGACCGCGCCTGCAACTCGGCCGGATTTGAACCCCGGGTCTCGGTACGCACCGAGCAGGGTCCCTCCGCGATCAACCTCGCACTCGCCGGCCTCGGCCTCGCCCTGGTCCCCGGCAACATCGTCCCGCCACGATTCGAGGGCACCCTGCTGCGCCCCGACCCGCCAGTACGCCGCCAACTCTCCGTCTACACACGGGTCCGCCCCGACCCCATCACGGCCGCGTTCGTCGAGGCCATCGCCGACCAGACCCTGGTCACGCCGCCGCACATCCTGCGCAGGCTTCACCTCGCACGCTGACCGGGACGCACGCTCGAAGCGGACTCCGACAGCGAGGATATCGCCAAACGGTCGCCAAGTCATCGGATGACTCACCCGGTCCATCACCCCTGACTCCACCGAGGCCGCCTCCACGCACGTACGGTGACCCTCGGTCATATCTCCTGCACCTCATCAGCCTTGTTCCGCAACTCGGGATCCCTGCAGATGCCTTGACATGGAGCACATGGAGCCTGACTCTCGGGACTTGTCATCCGATGTTTCAGGGATGTTGTGGGTGCGTCACGTCGACGCACCGAAGGAGGACCACATGTTCCGAACGCGATCACCGCGCCGTCGACGCGCCCGCACGGTGCCGGCGCTTCTCCTCGCTCTGGCCCTGCCGGGCTTCGGGCCCTTGCTCTCCGCCTCGGATGCCACCGCGGCCACGACCACGACGGCGTGGCACAACGGCAGCTTCTCCGTCGACACCGCCAATGTCGTACGCCGCTCGGACATCGTGCTCGGCAAGGCGAACACCAGTCCTGCCCAGTTCGTGCCGCTGGGCAACGGCACGCTGGGAGCGGCGGTGTGGGCGGCCAACGGATTCACCGCGCAGCTGAACCGGTCCGACACCTTCCCCGACCGCAAGTCTCCCGGCCAACTCGTCATCCCCGGCCTGTCCAGGCTGACCAGCGCATCGGACTTCGCCGGATACCTCGACCCCTACGACGGAATGCTGCACGAGTCCGGTGGCGGCATGACGCTGACCGCCTACGTCCGGTCCGACACGGCGCAACTTGTCGTCGACGTCACCGGTGCCGACCCGAACAGCGCGCAGACCGCGCAGGTCAAGCTGTGGAGCGGCCGCTCCCCCTCGGCCCAGGCCTCCGGCGCCACCGCCGCACTCGCGGAGACCTGGGTCGACAACAGCGGCCAGGGCGCCTCCGGACAGACCTTCGGCTCGCTGGCCGGTGTGAGCGCGGGCGGGCGCAACGTCGCAGCGTCAAACCCCGACTCGTTGACCGCGCAGGTCTCCTTCAACCCCAACACCGACGGCAGCTTCCGGGTGATCGTCGCCGCCCCCACCTGGACCGGAGGCGACGCCCTCGGCACCGCCAACTCGGTGATCAACGGCGACACCACCAAGCCGAGTTCCTCCCTGACCTCGGCCCACCTGACGTGGTGGCACACCTACTGGAGCACCGCCGGACTGATCAAAATCTCGTCGCCGGACGGCTCCGGCGAGTACGTCGAGAACCTGCGCACCCTCTACCTCTACGACGCCGCGGCCGAGCGGGGCGGATCGGTTCCCGGATCCCAGGCCGGCGTGGCTGACCTCTTCAACTTCTCCCAGGACCACCAGGACTGGTTCCCGGCCGGCTACTGGTTCTGGAACCTGCGGATGCAGGTCCAGGCGAACCTCTCGGCCGGCGAGTCGAGCCTCAACGATCCGGTGCTGAACCTCTACCAGAGCAACGTCGGCAACATCACCTCCTGGACGTCGTCCAAGGTGCCCGGCAAGCAAGGGCTCTGCGTCCCCGAGACCATACGGTTCAACGGCAACGGCTACTACAACGGCGGCGAGGGCAACGCGTCCTGCGACTCGACGATCTCGCCGACCTACAACTCGCTCACCTTCACCAGCGGCGCCGAGATCGCCCTGTGGGTGTGGCAGGAATACCTGGCAACTGACAACCTGTCGCTGCTCAACACCGACTACCCGCTGATCAGCGGCGCCGCCCGATTCCTGCTCTCGGCCGCGACCACCGGCTCGGACGGTCTCCTGCACACCCAGGCCAACGCCCACGAGACCCAGTGGAACGTCACCGATCCCACCACTGACATCGTCGCCATGCAGGCGCTGTTCCCGGTGGCGGTGAAGGCGGCGCAGACCCTCGGCGTCGACTCCGCCCTGGTCACCCAGCTCAACGCGGCGATCGGCAAGATCCCGCCGCTGCCGCGCACGGACACCGCCACCCAGACCCAACTGCTCGGCGCATCCGCCGACTCGGCCGGCAACGACATGATCGGCCTGTCGACGCAGCCCACCGCGAGCCGGCACAACAGCGAGAACCTGGGTCTGGAAGCCGTGTGGCCCTACAACCTGATCGGCGACAGCGGAACGCTCACCGCCCTGGCCAAGCGGACCTACACCTCGCGCAGTTATGTCAACGGAAACGACTGGACCAACGACCCGTTGGACGCCGCACGTCTCGGTCTCGCGAGCGAGGTCAAGAACGACCTGCTCGCCGCGACGAAGTCCTACCAGGCCTACCCCTCCGGCCTGGCGAGCTTCACCGGCAGTGCCGCGTCAGAGCCCTACATCGAGCAGTCCGGGGTCCTGGCCGGTGCGGTCAGCGAGGCCTTCGTGCAGGACTACGACGGACTGCTGCGCATCGCCCCGGCCTGGCCCTCGGACTGGACCGGCGAAGGCACCGTCTACATCCAGCACAACACCAAGGTCGACCTCCAGGTGAGCAACGGAACGCCGAGCACGGTCGCCATCGTCTCCGGCGCGAACTCGCCGATCACGATGCGCAGCCCGTGGCCGGGCCAGGCCGTCACCGTGGTGGACGGCACCACCGGAGCGACCGTGCTGGCATCGCAGAGCAATGCGACGTTCACCGTCCAGGCCCAGACCGGCAAGTCCTACCTGGTCGAGCTGACCTCGTCGCCGACGACGTCGCTTCCGTTCGCCGCCGTCAGCGGCAGTCCGGCAACGGCCGCCAAGCACCTGGGCAACGTCAGCATCGGGCTCGACCCGGCCGGCACCAGCACCCCGGTGATCAGCCTCCGTGCGCACGCCAACGGCAAGATCGTCACCGCCGACAACGCCGGCGCCTCCCCGCTCATCGCCAAGAACACCGCCATCGGCACCTGGGAGCAGTTCGACGAGATCGACGTCGGCAACGGCAACATCGCGCTCCGGGCCCACATCAACAACGAGTACGTGTGCGCCGACAGTGCCGGTGCCTCCCCACTGATCGCCAACCGCACCGCCGTCGGGCCCTGGGAGACGTTCACCCTCATCCACAACCCCGACGGGAGCATCAGCCTCCGCTCCATGGCCAACAACCAGATCGTCACCGCCGACAACGCCGGCGCCTCCCCGCTGATCGCCAACCGCACCGCCATCGGCCCCTGGGAGGAGTTCGACCTGATCATCGACTGACTGATCATCGACTGACGTCGCCCGGGCTCTACGTCCCACCCAACGACGGTGCCGCCGAGCGCGCGTGCGCTCGGCGGCACCAGTGGGTCAGCTCAGGTCAGCTGCTCCAGATCAGGTGTTCCAGATCTGGAACTCCGAGATCTGGCCAGCCGGCCATCCGGTGTTCGCCGTGATGTTCACCCGGAAGTACCGCTGGGTGGTCGCGGCGAAGGTGATGGTGACCGTGTTGTTGCTGGTCGGGTCGAAGGTGTAGGTGGCGGAGGACTTGACGGTACTGAAGGTGGTGCCGTCGGTGCTGCCCAGCAGGGACAGCGTCTGGTTGCGTGCGCCCCAGCCGGCCGGCAGTTGGAGGACGACGCGGCTGGCGCTCTGCGCGGAGCCGAGGTCCACCTGCACCCACTGGGGGAAGGCGTTGTTGGCGCTCTCCCAGTAGGTGCCCTGGTTGCCGTCCGTCACGTTCGACGACGGGTACACGTCGGTGTGGCTGGACTCGCCGGTGGCCTTGCCGGCTGCCAGGTTGGTGCTCACCGTGCCGGCTCCGGTGCCGGTCAGCGCGACCGTGGTCGGGCTGTTCGACGCGTTGCTGGTGATGGTGAGGTTGCCGGTGCGGGTCCCGGACGCGGTCGGGACGAAGGTGACGCCGACCGTGCAGGATGCGCCCGCCGCGATCGTCCCGCAGGTGTTGGTCTGCGCGAAGTCGCCCGTGGTGGCGATGCTGGAGACAGTCGCGGCTGCCGTTCCGGTGTTGGTCACCGTGACCGTCTGCGCGCTACTGCTGGTGTTGAGCGCCTGGCTGGCGTACGTCAGCGAGGTCGGGTTGGCCGACAGCGTCGCCGACGAGGTGCCGCCGCCACCGCTGGGGAACACCTCGAAGTCCGACAGCTGCCCGGCGCTCCAGCCGGTGTTGGCCGTGATGTTGACCCGCACGTACCTCGCCGTGCTGGCGTTGAAGGGAATGGTCACCGTGTTGCTGTTGGAGTTCGGGTCGAAGGTGTATCCGGCCGAACCCACGATCGTCGAGAAGTTCGAGCCGTCCGTGGATCCCAGCACCGAAAGGGTCTGCGTGCGAGCTCCCCACGCCGTCGAAGGCGGGAGCTTGAGCACGACCTTGCCGACGCTGTAGTTCTGGCCGAGGTCCACCTGCGCCCACTGCGGGAACGCGCCGTTGGCGCTCTCCCAGTACGTCGACGGATCCGGGTCGGTCAGGTTCGCGGGCACGTAGGTGCCGTTGCTCGAACTCGCCGACGCCGGCCGGCCGGCCGCGATGTTGGTGGTGCTGTCGATGCCGCTGCCGGCCAGGGCAACGGTGGTGGGGGTGTTGTTGGCGTTGCTGCTGACCGTCAGGGTGCCGGTGCGGGACCCGCCCGTGGTGGGCTTGAATCCGACACTGACCGTGCAGGACGCACCGACCGCGACGGTGGAGCAGTTGTTGGTCTGGCTGAAGTCACCGGTCACCGCGACGCCCGAGACGGTCGCCGAGGTGGTGCCGGAGTTGCTGACCGTCACCGTCTGCGCGGCGGCGGACGAGCCGACCACGGTAGCGGCGAAGGACAGGTTCGCCGGCGTCGCGTTCAGCACCGGGCCCGGCGCGGTGCCGCTGCCGGAGAGGCTGACCGTGTTGGTGGTCCCGCCGGCGTTGACCGTCAGATTTCCGGTGCGGGTGCCGGTCGTCGTCGGACTGAACGTCACATTGACCGTGCACGAGCCGTTCGCCGCGATCGACGAGCCGCAGGTGTTGGTCTGGGCGAAGTCGCCGGTCGTTGCGATCGACGAGACGGACGCGGCCGTGCCGGTCGGGTTGGAGACCGTCACGGTCTGCGCCGTGCTCGTCGCGCCGGTCGCGACCGAACCGAAGTCCAGCGCGCTCGGGTTCGCGGTCACCCCGGTGGGGGGGTAGGGCGGGTAGACCGGGGCCGGCCACGGGCCGCAGGTCGGCGTGCCGCTGATACCGGAGTTGCCGCCGCCGTCGGTCACCACGAAGTTCCCGCCTTCGCAGCTGTACACCGGGGTCGGCCCGTTGACGCCGGTCGCCGTGACATTGGTGAACGTCGCCGCGCCGCCGGTCTGCTCCTGCAGGGCGAACGTGCCGGTGCCCGCGATGGTCACGTTGTTGAGCGAGACCCCGCTGACGGTGCCCTCGACCCATTGGACGGCCTCGTACGGACTCTGCTCGATCAGCGCGTTGGACACGTTGATCGGGCCGGTGATCGCGCCCTGGCTGCCGTCGAACCACAGCGCGCCGACGCCGAACTGCCAGTTCGGGTCGAGGCCGCCGTCCCGGATCATGGTGTTGTTGGAAATCGTGGTCGTGCCCACGGGAGTCGACGTGAAGCGCTGCCCCACGTGGATGCCGCCGCCCTGGGCGATGCCGGTGTCCTGCACCAGGTTGCCGCTGACGGTGTTGTCGTGGCCGCCGTAGATCGCGATGCCGTTGGCCAGGATCTGCAGTTCCACGGTGTTGTTGGAGATGGTGTCGAAGGCGTCGGCGCCGAGGCTGGAGTCCGCCCAGGTCGCGATGCCGTCGTCACCGGTGTTGCGGAGCTCGCTGTTGGTCACCTTGGAGTTGGTGACGCCACCGTGAAAGTTGATGCCGTCCGCGCTGGTGTCACGGATGCGCATGCCGCTGAAGGTCAGGCCGTCCATCGGCCCGTCCATCCATGCGCCGACCTTCATGTGCTCGATCCAGATGCTCGACACCGTCGAGTTGCTCAGCGCGCCGCCGATGCCGTTGACCTGCGCGCTGTCGTTGCGCTCCTGCACGTCACCGGAGATCGCGAAGTTCTGCAGGTGCACGCCGGTGCTCGGCGACGGCGCGGAGTTGCCGTAGAAGCCGGGCGCCGCACCGGCGACGGTCGAGTACCACATTCCGGCACCGGCGATCGTCACGTTGTTGACGCTGATGTGGCCCGGGATGTTGAACGTGCCCGGCGGGATCCAGACCGTGCCGCCGGCACCCGCCGCACTGATCGCGGCGTTGAACGCGCTGGTCGAGTCGCTGACACCGCTCGCGTCAGCACCCTTGCTGGTCACCGACACCGAGCCCGAGGGCTGCGTCAGGGCCGCGCCGACCTGCTCGAAATCGGCGAAGTCGATCGTGTAGGAGGACGCGGTGTCCTCCGCGTCGACCTGCAGCGTGAAGGTCGTGCCGGCCGGATAGGAGGTCGGGAAGAGGCGGTGGACCTCGTCGTAGAAGTGGTGCGGGTTGCTGCCCGGCGTGTTGGTGAAGGGGTATCCGCCGTAGTACCAGCTGTACGCGTTGGTCAGGGTGAAGTTGCTCTGCTTTGTGCCGTTGATGTACAGCGACAGCGGGGCGGTGTAGACCGACCCGCTCGAGGTGTCCGGGATGCTGTACCGGAAGTCGATCGAGTTGGTCGCCACCGGCGTGGTGAACGTGACGTACTTGCCGCTGCCCTGCAGCGTGACCGCCTTGCGGTTTGACGCCTCGTCAGCCAGCTGGCCCTGGGTGTAACTCGGGCCGATCAACGTCCCGTTGGTGGGGGAGTTCTCTGCCTGCACTTCGACGTACGGCAGGCTCGCGCCGCTGCCGCCAGTGGCGGCGGCCCAGGCAGGTTGGACCGCCAGAGCGGAGACGCCGACGGCAGCCAGCACCGCGGGGGCGACTGCCAGGACGAGCGTTCGCCTGAGATCTCGGATGGATCGGAACACTTATTGCTCCTTTCGACACGGAATGCCGGATGTACACCGTCGGCACCGCAGTCAGGTGGGGGTGGAGGAGCGATGACGCAAGGGGTGACAGAGCATCAGGGCACGACGAGGCGCCTCGCGACATGCGTGAGCGGCGGGTGGCGAGGTGGGTCGCGGGCGAGTGTGGACAGAGGGGACCGGGTGACGGGCGCAAGGGGACCGTAACCTCTTTGACACTGCCGCGCAATATCCAGACACATCTCTGATGAATCTGTGCTTTTGCTTGAAAGATCCAACCAATGACGTACCGCGAAGGCACCCCATCCAGGTGTTTGTCGGTCAGGCGGTGGTGCGGTGGTCAGCGGGTGCCGTAGAAACTCCCGGATACCTCGACCTGGTTGCCGGCCGCCGTCGCCGTAACGTCGTAGGTGTCATTGCCGACGTCCCGGTAGCCCTGGGCGTGGCTGTACTGGGCGGCGAACTCGTAGCCGCCCGCAGCCAGGGTGAGGCCTGGTTTCAGGATGAACTCATAGACGAGCGCGCCGTCCTGGCGGGTCGCGGTGGTGACCAGGTCGTCGCCGGGGACCGTGGACCAGGCACCGGTGCACACCAGCCCCGGGGTGAGTGCCACTCGGAGTCGGACGTCCAGGGCAGTGACGGCCAGGTCGTTCCTCAGGATGAGGTCGCTCTGCCCCCAACTGTCGTTGCTGTGGCTGTCGATCGAGGCGTCCGACCAGAGGAAGCCCTGCTGCACCCAGGTGACCCAGGTCGGGCTCGGCGTCGCCGACACGGTGGGCCCGGGCGAAGCGGACGGCGTGGGTGTCGCCACGGCCGTCGCGGTGGCGATTGCTGATGCCGACACCAGCGGCGGCGCGGTGCCGACGACCGACCCGGCGGACTGCTGCAGGCTGGGGCTCGCGGGTGGGCGCTGAGCAGGGCGCGACGCGTTCTGGGCGGACGTGGAGTGATCGCCGGACATCACGATCGCGCTCAGCCCCGCGATCACCACTGTCAGCAGAGCCGCATAGAGGACCGCGGCGCGGATCCATGTGCGGTCCGCGACGCCCGGGTGTCGCGGACCGTGCTGCTCACTGCGGTGCGTCGGCCGCAGGCCGGTGGCCCGCGCGCGCAGGCGCACCTGCCGGATGACGTCGGCCGAGCCGGTCAGCCGGTGCCGGCTGGCGGGCCGGGCGGCGGGCTGGCCGGTGGGCTGGCCGGTGGGCTGGCCGGTGGGCTGGCCGGTGGCCCGACTACTCCTGCGGCCGCGGCGGTTGAGAAGCTGCTGCCGGCTCCAGCGGACTCGAAGCATTTCCGTCAAACGGGCAGGCGCCTCCCGGTTGTCCTGGACCAGGGCCGCCAGCCGCTCGCGACCGCGTTCGTCCCACCCGGTGTCGAAGGCGCTGGTCGCCGTCGCAAAGGCGACAAGGAGTTCGGCGGCCGTGCAACGTCCGCGCGGTTGAGGTCCCTTCGCTCTGGCCAGTACCGCGTTCAGCCGGTCCGGCACGCTGTCCGGCACGGCATCCGGCGCGCTGCCCGGCGCGGCGTCCGGCACCGGCACGTCCCTTCGCGGCGGGAGCAACGCGGCGAGCAGTCGGCCGGGGGCGAGGCACGCCGCGAACAAGTCGGCTGCAGCGGCGAGGTCCTCGGCCATCGCGGCGCTGCGTTCGCCGGCAGGGGCTGCCGCGCCTTCCGCAGCGACCTGTGCGGATGAGGCGGCGTCAGGTGATCCCGGTCGGGTCACCAGCCCGACGTCGACCAGCACGCACACCCCGTCCGCACCGACCAGCACCTGGTCCGCGCGTACGCTTCGGTGCGGCACCCCCTGCTGGTGCAGTGCGCACAATGCGGTCAGCACATCGGTGACAACCGTTGCGGCGGTCTGCGTGTCCAGGCCCCGGGGGCGCCGGTCCAACAGCGCCGACAGCGGGGCGCTGTCGAAGAACCGGCGGATGACCGCGACGATCCGCCCCGTCGCGTCGACGACATAGCGCTCCGGCGGCGCGATCCGACGCTCCGTCAGACCCGCGAGCGCCACCGCTTCGCCCGGATACGCCGACTGAAAGCCCGGATCCGAGACGAGCCCGTCATCGAGGCAGTGCACGACCGCCAACGTCCCGTCCTGGTCGCGCAACAGATGCGAAGTCCCGGCCTCCCGCTGGGATATCCGTTCGCCATCCTGGCCGACGAGACCCGTCGGCTGCGACGAACTCCGGGGCGCCATCCCAGTGGTCACGTATGTCCTCCCGCGTAGAGTGCTGGTCAGCATCGCCACACGATTCCGAGTTGTCCAGTACCGGTCAGTAATTCACTCCATTGGGTGAAATGTCAACGGTCGACGCGGAGCCGACGGCTGACCGGAGTGGAATACCCGGCCTTTGCGAGAAGGATTCACGATCTGATTAACAGTCAGCTGCGTTTCGTCGACCCAGTGCGGCCGCTGCCACCGACGAGCTCCGAGCGGTCGGCGAGACCTGCGACGCGGCCGCCCCGACCCGTGCCCCGCCGACCCGCCGTCAGCCGATCCTCCCTGGTGGACGGTCAGCTGACGGCGCCGGCCGGAGGGCGAGGGCGGGCTTCGGCGACAAGAGGCGGACGATCGAGTTCCGCTGCAGCGTTGACATGTTCGCAGCAGGCGGCGGATACTGCGAGGCGGCGCTGCGCCGCTTCCTGGAAATGATGCGCGGCCGCAGGGAATTGTTCTGAGCTGTCCCACGGCGAGGTGACGTGAGTTTCCCGGAAGCTGCCACCGAATGCTGGCACGAATGTTGGCAAGCGGGCAGCTTTCGGCATTCAGTGACACCTTCCGGCCCGGCACTGGAGGTTGTATGGCGGCATCAGCGCACGGTTATGCCATACAACCGCATCATGCAGTTGCCGGCCGTCCTCGGGGAACACTCGTGAACAGCCGTGCCGCCGATTGCATTTCGCATACGGCTGGAAATTCCGCGCACCGGCTGCCCACCGATCCGGAGGATCAGCCGCGGAATTGCGGGAGCCGTTCGGGACTGGCCTCGGCGAGCGCCTTGGTGATCGCCTCCACGCCGGCGACGAGACCGTACACGGGGGTGCCCGGCTGCTGCCGCCAGGACTCGTCCAGGCTGCCGGCGTCGACGGTGTCGAAGCCGATCTCGTCGATGAGCGCGCGGACCACCTGCTTGGCGGCCTCGTCGTCCCCGGCCACCGGCAGGGCGACTCGGCCTGGCGTGCCCTTGGGCTGCGGCTTGTCAATGATGTCGAAGGCGTAGGTCCCGTTGAACGCCTTGACCACGGTGTGGTCGAGGTGCCGCGCGGTCCACCTGCTCTCGGTCACGCCCTCCTCGATGTCAGCGATCCGCCCGTCGCGCTGCTGCGGGTAGTAGTTGCCGGTGTCGATCACCGCGAAACCGTCGGCAGCGCCGGCGAACAGCCCGCTCGGCAGGTCCGGGATGTTCTTCAGCGGGATCGTCACCACGACGACCGCCGCTCCGTGCGCTGCCTCCTGGACAGTGACCGGCGTCGCGCCGGTCTCCGCGGCCAACTCGGCCAGCGTGTCCGGGCCGCGGCGATTGGCGACGGAGACCTCGTGCCCCAGCGCGGTGAGTCGACGGGTGAGGTTGCCGCCGATATGTCCGGCCCCGATGATGCCGATCTTCATGAGCGAGCCCTTCCGTTCATTGGGTGACGGACCGTGAGCACACTCCTACTCCGGCCGCAGGCATCGGAACCCGCCCCACCGCGCCCCTATTCCCCGGTACCCCCGAACGGGCACCGAACCCTGGCCGGCCGGCTCAGACCGACCGGCACATGGTGGCTGGCTCAGCTCGGCTCGTTGGGGCGGGTCAGGCCGAGGTCGTAGGCCAGGATCACGGCCTGGATCCGGTCCCGGGCCCCGATCTTCGCGAGGACCCGTCCGACATGGGTCTTCACCGTGGACTCGGACAGCACGAGGCGTTCGGCGATCTCGCCGTTGGTCCAACCTCGGCCGACGGCAAGGAGGATCTCGCGTTCGCGTTCGGTCAGTGCGCGCAGCCGTGGGTCGTCGGCGGTCTTCCCGTCCTCGGGGTGGCCGGGCAGGTGCTGGGCATAGGCGTCGAGGAGGCGACGGGTGAGCCCGGGGGCGATGACGGCATCCCCGGAGGCGACGGCGCGGACGCCGGCCAGGAGCTCCTCCGGAAGGGCGTCCTTGAGCAGGAAGCCGCTGGCTCCGGCGCGCAGCGCGGCGTGGGCGTACTCGTCGAGGTCAAAGGTGGTGAGCACCAGGACCCGTGAGCGTCCGCCGCCGGCGACGATGCGGCGGGTCGCCTCGATGCCGTCCATCCCGGGCATCCGCACGTCCATGAGGACCACGTCCGGGCGCAGTTCGGCGACCTTGCGCACGGCCTCGGCGCCGTGTGCCGCCTCGCCGACGACCTGGGTGTCGGGGGTGCTCTCCAGCAGCATCCGGAAGCCGAAGCGCTGGAGCGGCTGGTCGTCCACGATGAGCACGGTGGTCATGACCCTCCGTCCTGCGGGGTGAGGTCGAGCAGAGCCTCGACGGTCCAGCCGCCGCCGGGGCGTGGTCCGGCGGCGACGGTGCCGCCGTAGAGTGCGGCGCGCTCGCGCATTCCGGCGAGTCCGTGTCCCTCCCCGGCGGGCCCGGCCGGGCTCGGGGCCCCGGCCGGCGGGCCGGTGTCCTCGACCCGGATGCGGACCTCCTGGCCCACGGCGGCCAGCGTGAGTTGGGCTCGGGTGTCGGTGCCCGCGTGCTTGAGCGTGTTGGTGAGCGACTCCTGGACAATGCGATAGACCGTCAGTTGCACGCCGCGGTCCAGCGCTTCGACGTTCCCGACGGTGCGGTAGACGACCTGGGGACCGGCGGAGCGGACGCGCTCGCACAATGCGTCGAGGTCGGCGATGCCGGGCTGCGGGCTGAGCTGTGGGCCCGGTTCGCCGGTCGGGGTGCGTTCGCGAAGGACGCCGAGCATCCTGCGGAGCTCGCCGAGCGCCTGGCGCCCGGTGCCGGCGATCAGCTGGAGCGCTTCCTTGCTGCGCTCGGGAGCCAGGTCCGCCGCGTAGGCGCCGCCGTCGGCGAGGCCGATGATGACGGAGAGGTTGTGGCCGATGATGTCGTGCATCTCGCGGGCCACCCGGGTGCGCTCGGCAGCGGCGGCCAGTTCGGCGCGCTGGTCGCGTTCGACCTCCAGCCGAGCGGCGCGGTCGCGCAGCGCGGCCAGGTAGGCCTGCCCGGTCCGAAGCCCCAGCCCCAGCGCCACGGCCGCGATGGCCGCGTTGCACAGGAAGAACAGTGCCGCGGCCACGTCCACCAGGGTGGACACGCGTACGGC
Source organism: Streptacidiphilus sp. MAP12-16 (assembly GCF_041262165.1). NCBI lineage: Bacteria > Bacillati > Actinomycetota > Actinomycetes > Kitasatosporales > Streptomycetaceae > Streptacidiphilus > Streptacidiphilus sp. MAP12-16. The sequence continues at coordinate 369,941 of NZ_JBGCBY010000002.1, read as the reverse complement.
CACCAGCACCAGCGCGCCGACGGTGATGCCGCAGGCCCAGGGCAGCAACCGGAGGCTGCCGTGCCTGGCCAGCGTGTACAGGGCGAGGAACAGGGCGACGTCCGTGCGCAGCCACACGTTCACGGACCACTGCAGCAGGAACACCGCCGCGATCACCGCGAAGACTGTGAACGGCGCCCTGCGCCGCCACAGCAGCGGCAGGACCAGCGCGGCCTGCAGGGCGAGCATGCTCGCCACGGGCAGCCCGGCGTTCCGCAGGGACTCCTGCCGGGGACCGTCGTGCAGCAGGTCGGGGAGGCCGGTGACCAGGAACACCACGAGCACCAGCGCGGCGTCCAGCAGCCACGGCCGGTGCTGGTCGACCTGCCGCAGCCGCCGTCCGGCGCGGGTCAGCCGGGCGACCTGGGGGTGCCCCCAGATCGGATCCACCGTCGTCACGCGTTCCACCTGTCCATCGTGGTCCATCGCGGGCGAATGCCCGCCCGGCGACACCCCGGGGTGGGTTTCTCTCCCGGGGTGTCGCCGGTTCACGGCCTCAGGCGTCGGTACGCACCAGACGGTAGGCGGCGCCGGCCAGTGCGAGCACGGTCCAGCCGGCGAAGACGGCTAGGCCGGCTCCGGGGGTGAGCGTGTTCGCGGCGTGGTGCAGGGCGAACATGGACTCGCCCGCGTTGCTGGGCAGGTACTGGCTGATGTCGTTCTTCCAGGAGCTCGGCAGCAGCGATACCAGGCCGGGGACCAGCATCAGCGCGCCGACCAGGACCGAGATGCCGCCCGCGACCGAGCGCAGCAGCGCGCCCAGGGCGACGCCGATCACGCCGATGAGTCCGAGGTAGAGTCCCGCGCCGAGCAGGCTGCGCAGCACGCCCGCGTCGGAGAACGAGAGCGCGGCGTGCGTCCCGGAGACGATGCCGCTGCCGAACAGGAAGGCAGCGAACGCGCCGAGGGTCCCGACGATCAGGGCGACCACGCCGTAGACGCCGGCCTTGGACCACAGCACCGGCAGGCGGCGCGGGACGGCGGCGAGCGTCGAGCGGATCATCCCGGTGGAGTACTCACCCGCAGTGACCAGCACACCGAGGACGCCCAGCGCCAGCTGGCCGAAGCTGATCCCGAACAGCGAGAGGCTGACCGCGGTGGCGCTGGCGAAGTCCGGATCCATGTGGCCGCCGGAGGTGACCATGGACTTGTAGCGGGCCGTGGCGATCAGGCCGAAGCCGAGGACGAACAGCAGCGCCAGGCCCAGGGTGATCCAGGTGGAGCGCAGCGACCAGAGTTTGGCCCACTCGGCGCGCAGGACGCGGGGCCCGGTCACTTTGTAGGGGGGACGTGCCGCCTGTGCGGGCGTGGTCGTGGGGGCTTGGGTGGTCACGGTGCTCATGCTGCGCTCCCGGCGGTCTCAAGGGTCTCCGGTGCCGGCGCGGCCCCGGCGAGCGTGGTGGCGCCGTGGTACTCCACGGCGTCGCGGGTCAGCTCCATGAACGCCTCCTCCAGCGAGACGGTCCGCGGGGTCAGCTCGAACAACGCGATCCCCGCCGCGGCCGCCTTCATCCCGATCGACCGAGCCGCCATCCCGGCCACCTCAAGCTCCTCCGAGCCCGCCCGGCCGGTGATCTCCACACCCGGACCCGCCAGCACCTCACGCAACCGCGCCGGATCCTCGCTGGCCACCTTCACCGTGTCACCACCGGCCTGGTTGACCAGGTCGTGCACGGTCGTATCAGCCAGCAGCCGACCGCGCCCCACCACGATCAGATGATCCGCCACCAGCGCCATCTCACTCATCAGGTGCGAGGACACAAACACCGTACGGCCCTCGGCGGCCAGCCCGGTCAGCAGGTTGCGGATCCACAGCACACCCTCCGGATCCAGACCGTTGACCGGCTCGTCCAGCATCACCGTCGCCGGATCCCCCAGCAACGCCGCCGCGATCCCCAAACGCTGACCCATCCCCAGCGAGAAGGCCCCCGCCCGCTTCCTCGCCACCGTCTGAAGGCCCGTCAACTCGATGACCTCCTCCACCCGACGACGCGGAATCCCATGCGTGAGCGCCAGGGTGTTGAGATGGTTGAACGCAGAGCGACCCGGATGGATCGACTTCGCCTCCAGCAGCGCACCCACCTCCTGCAACGGCGCACCATGCTCGGCATACCGACGCCCGTTGACCCGCACCGACCCACCCGACGGCGCATCCAACCCCACGATCATCCGCATCGTGGTCGACTTACCCGCACCGTTCGGCCCCAGGAAACCGGTCACCGTACCCGGCTTGACCGTGAAGTCCAGCCGATCCACCGCCGTCTTCTCCCCGTACCGCTTCGTCAGCTGATGCGCCTCGATCATCGAAATCATCCCTCGCTCGGGTACCAGGACACGCGGGCCTGCCGTGGAGCCTGCCTCACCCTGAACGGTAGGGGCCGCGCCGCCGGAATCCGTGGTACCCAGGGGCTGACCTGCGGTACGGCTGTGGTACCGGGGTACTACGCGTCCGCCTCGCGGAAGAGCCGGGAGCACCGGGACCGCCGGAGGCAGCCAGGACCGAGCCCCCCGCAGCCGCCCCTCATGCAAGCCCCGGCCGGCCGGTCAGCCCTCGCGACTGAGAGGCGGGAACGGGAATTCGTCAGATTCGAGCCATATCTGACTGAACGACGGATATCGTAGGCGCCTGCCGCCCGGCCGAAACCCGGTGTCCCGGGCGGCGGACGACCTCGGCCTGCAGTGGTCCCCCCACCGGGACAAGCGGTCGATGCCACGCCAACTCCGCAGGCCGTGCCGAAGGGTCCAGTCGATGACAGCTGACGAGCCGGAATCCGACTCCACGGTGCCGCGCTTCTCCCGGTCCATTCGGATACCCCCCTACATCGCAAGGGGCACGTTCGGCGCCGCATCGAGTCCCCTCCCCGGCGCTGCCGAACCCGCTCCGGACGTTCCGGCGCCGGCGCGGACGCCCGGAGCGGAGGAGGAGAACGTCCTCGCCGGCACGCTGCCGCACGCGTACCTCTCCGGTACCGACACGGAACCCAGCTCGGGACCGGACCGCCGGTCCAGTGGACCTCGGACGTCTCGGCTGAACCGCAACCGCTGGAGTCGCTCCCGCGCTCTGGCGACCCTCGTCGTCACCACGGCCGCCGCGGTCTCGCTGGCCGCGGCTGCCCTTGTCGTGGTCGAGGCGGCCCGGGCCACCCGCGGCCCGGTGGCATCGGGCAGCGCGCTCCCGGTGCCCGCCTCAGCCAGTTCGGCGACGACGGCCGCGTCACCGCTCGCCTCGGCCGAGGCGCCCTCCGCCAGTGCCGGGCCGAGTGCCGGCCCGAGCAGCTCCACCAGCCGGCAGGCGGCCGGCCCGACGACGAGCACAGTGCCGCAACCCACAGGCGGCGCCTCCGGCGAGCCCGTCGCCTGGAGCAGCGGCCCGTCCGCCACCCCGGCTGCCGCACCGACCATCGCAGCCGGCGGAACAGGTCTGGCGATCGGTGCGACGTCCTCGTTCGAATCGGCGGACTCCCCCGGCGCGTACTGGTACGTCGAGCACTTCTTGGGGTATCTGGAGCAGACCGGCACCATCGACGGGGCGAACGGCGCGCAGCAGGCCGCGTTCACCCTGGTCCCCGGACTGGCCGATTCGAGCTGCTACTCCTTCCGCGCGGCCGATGGCGACTACGTGCGGCACCAGAACTTCCGGATCAAACAGGCCGCCGACGACGGTACGGAACTGTTCCGCGAGGATGCGACCTTCTGCCCGTACCCGGGAGTTGTCAGCGGCTCCGTCTCGTTCGAGTCGTACAACTATCCCGGCCGCTACCTGCGCCACCGCGGTGACGAACTGTGGCTGGACCCGGACGACGGCACCACGTGGTTCCGCTCCGACGCCTCGTTCCAGGTCACCGCCCCGATCTCCTGACCCGGCGGCCGGCGTGGTCCCAGTCCGGCAGCTCACCGGAGGTGGTGGGGCGGTAGCTCACGCCGAACCGGAACCGGCGCCGCCGGCCGGGGTGGATGCGGAGCGCGGAGGCGAACTCCGCTCGGTTGAACGCGTTGGTGATCGTCTCGACCGGTTCGAGGGCGATGGAGTGGCGCCGGTCCCTGGCGAGCGTGTCCCCGGTGAACACGTGCATGTAGCCGGCCAGTTGCCACACCCGCAGTTCGCTGCCCGCCGCGCTGTCGCGCAGTACGGTCTCGGCCCGCCCGGTGGGACCGGGCCGCAGGTCGCCGAAGCACGCGTCGATGACCGCCGCACCCAGCTGACGCGGTTGGCGGAAGTCCATCGAGGGGTGGTCGTCCAGAGCGACGAACGCGTCCCGCGCCGGGAGTGGGATCAGCGCCCGGTCCGTGCGGATGAGCGTGTCGGCCGGGATCTGCAGGGTCAGGTCGTCGATGACGCCTGCCAGCCGGAAGTAGGGATGCCAGCCCGCCGCGTAGGGAGCGGGGTGCTCGCCGGTGTTGGTCGCCCGGACCTCGATGTCGATTTCGTTGCCGCTGAAGAGGTAGACGACCTCCAGATCGATCGAGAACGGGTACCCGGGGTACCTGCCGGGCCGGATCTCGGCGCTGCGGAACACCAGTCGGGCGCCGCGCGGCGACGCCTCCGCGGAGGCGAGCTCGAACAGCGCGCTGCGGGCGAACCCGTGGTAGACCTCCGCGCGGGGCGGCCGTCGGCCGGGCAGCAGGTCGTGCTCCCGGCCGTCGAACCGGTAGCGGCCGTCGGCGATCCGGTTGGGGAAGGGCGCCAGGAGGCCGTTGCGTACTCCGTCCTGGGCCAGTAGTTCCGCCTCGTCGTGGTAGCCGTCGGTCAGTTCCACCGGTCTGCCCAGCCCGCTTGCCTGCCAGCTGAGCAGCGTGGCGCCGCGTTGCGCCACGACGAGGCGCGTCGATTCGTCCGGTGCGGAGACGACCACCACGGCCTCGCGTCCGACCTGGTCGTGGGCGATGCGGAACTCAGCCACGGTCAGGCTCCCCCGACTTCACGCTGCCCGATGGGCGGTGGACGCCCTCACGACTCGGGTGCGGGGGTGAGGGTCTTGGCTCCGGTCATGATGGCCACGGCGTCCTCCATCGAGTGGGACTCGGGGGTGACGACTCCGACGCAGCTGCCGAGGCGTTGGATGTGGATCCGGTCCGCGACCTCGAAGACGTTGGGCATGTTGTGGCTGATCAGGATGACGCCCAGCCCCTGGTCGCGCAGGTCCCGGACGAGTTTGAGCACCTGCGCGGTCTCGCGGACCCCGAGGGCGGCGGTCGGCTCGTCGAGGATGACGACGCGGCCGCCGAAGGCGCCCGCCCGGGCCACCGCGACGGCTTGGCGCTGGCCTCCGGAGAGGGTCTCGACCGCTTGGTTGATGTTCTGGAGCGTGCTGATGCCGAGCCGTTTGATGTGCTCGGCGGCCTGCCTCTTCATCTCACCGGTGTCGAGCATGCGCAGCACCGAACCCAGAGGGCCTTTGCGGCGGATCTCCCTGGCGAGGAACAGGTTGCTTGCCACGTCCAGGGCCGGGGCGACGGCGAGGGTCTGGTAGACCGTTTCGATCCCTGCGTCCCGGGCGTCCTGCGGGCGCTTGAAGTGGACCTCGACGCCGTCGACGAAGATGCCCCCCTCGTCCGGGACCATGGCCCCGGACAGGCATTTGATGAGAGTGGACTTGCCGGCGCCGTTGTCGCCGATGACGGCGAGCACCTCGCCCGGGTACAGCGTGAGGTCGACGTTGCTGAGGCCGACGACCCTGCCGAACAGTTTGACGAGGCCCTTGGCCTCGAGCACGGGTGCGGTCATGACTTCACGCTCCGGATCCACTGGTCGACGGACACAGCGGCGATCACCAGCACGCCTACTGCGAGGACTTGGTAGTTCGGGTCGAACCCGGCCAGGGCCAGGCCGTTGTCGAAGACCTGGACGATGAACGCTCCGATCAGGGAGCCGAGGACGACGCCGCGTCCACCGAACAGGCTGGTGCCGCCGATGACGACCGCGGTGATGGACTCGAGGTTGGCGTTCAGACCGCTGTTGGGGTCGCCGCCCCCGACGCGTCCCACCAGGATCCAGGCGGCCACCGCGATCGCCAGGCCGGCGACCATGTAGGCGCTCAGAAGTACCCGGTTGACCGAGATCCCGGCCAGTCGGGAGGCCTCGATGTCGTCGCCCACGGCGTACAGGTGTCGGCCCCATGCGGTGTAGCGCAGCGCGAAGCCGATCACCGCGTACAGGGCGATCATCAGCAGAACGCCGTTGGTCAGGTGAAGCGAACCCAGGGAGACCGGGTCCGCGGTCCAGAGCAGGAACGAGCCCGGTGGCAGCGCGATGGTCTGGCCCTTGGCGTAGATCAGGGCGGCGGCGGTGAAGATGCTCAGGGTGCCCAGGGTCACGATGAACGGAGGCAGCTTGATCCGGGTGACCAGCAGTCCGTTGACGGTCTGTGCCGCGACGGCGAGAACGGCCCCGGCCAGGAGGGCGAGCAAGCCCGGCACGCCCTGGTCGAAAGCCAGCTTCGACATCACCAGAGAGGAGAGCACCATCACCGCGCCGATGGACAGATCGATGCCCGCGGTCAGGATGACCAGGGTCTGGCCGACGGCCAGCGATCCCACGACGGCGACCTGCTGGGCCACCAGGGAGAGGTTCTCCAGCCGGTAGAAGCGGCTGTTGAGCAGAGCGAACACCACGCCCGCGAGGACCAGGACGATCGCCGGGCTCAGGGCCGGCTGGCGGTGCAGCACGGAGTGGATGCGTTGGCTCGCGGTGGCGGGGCGGTTGAGGAACTCCTCCGCCGAGGTCGGGGTGGCGTCGCTGTCCACGTGGGTGGTCATGGTGGTCCCTTCGCCGCCGACCTGTCGGCCTGTGGCGTTCTGGTGTGGTGGGCGTCTGCGGTGGCAGGTGCGCCGGCGGGGGTCGGGTCGATTGGCGCCCGCCGGCGCACCTGGTCTGGGGGCCTGCCGTGCCTAGTTGCCCCAGCAGGCCGGCGCGGCCTGGTCCGGCGACTGGATGGTCAGGCCGGAGTAGGCCTTCGTTGCGACCAGCGCGCTGCCGGTGTCGTAGAAGGACTTGCCGTTGGTCACGCTGGGCTTGGAGCCGCCGCGGGCGAGCTTGGCGATCGAGTCCACGCCCAGGCCGGCCATCTTGCCGGGGTACTGCGCGGCGTCGGCCTGGAATTCGCCGCTGGTGACGAGCTTGAGGCCGGCGCAGCTGCCGTCGATCGCGTAGATCTGCACACCGGTCTTGCCAGCGGTCTTGAGCGCGGCGTAAGCGCCTTCGGCAGCAGGCTCGTTGATGCCGTACACCACGTTGATGCCCGGGTTGGCCGACAGGCAGTTCTCCATCGCGGTGCGCCCGCCGTCGATGGCGCCCTGGGTGGGCTGGTGGCAGGCGATGGTGTAGCTGCCGCCGGAGTAGCGCCCGGTCTTGGCCTCCTGGCCGTTCTGGGTGGTGCTGCCGGGGTTGATGCCCAGCCCCTCGAGGAAGCCGTGGTCGCGCTGGATGTCGACGGACACGACCTGGTTGTTGAACAGGTCGAGCATGGCGATGACCGCGGGCTTGCCGCCGAGCGCAGCGGCGGCGTACTGACCGTCGAGCTTGCCCGCCGCCTCGTTGTCGGTGGCATAGGTGATGTCGGCGACGCTGGGCGGGTTCGGTGCGGTGTCCAGGGCGATCACGAACAGGCCGGCCTGCTTGGCCTGGTTGAGCGCGGTGTTGACCGCGTCGCCGTTGGTGGTGATCAGGATGCCCTTGTCGCCGCGGGAGATCGCGTTGTCGATCGCGGAGATCTGGGTCTGGGTGTCGCCGTCCTTGGTGCCGGCCGCCACCGTGAGGGTGACGTTGTCCTTGGCCGCCGCGGTCTTGGCGTCCTTCTCCATGGACACGAAGTACGGGTTGGACAGCGTCTTGAGGATCAGGGATACCCCGACTGCCGATCCGGCGCCGCTGGACCCCGATCCGCTCGCGGAGGCGGTGCTGCCGCCCGACGAGCTGCAGGCCGCGAGCGCCGCCGTGAGGCAGATAGCGATGCTCCCCGCGGCGATCTGGGTGCGTCGCGTCCGGCCGCGGGACGCCGCCGAGGCGCTGCGTGCTGAGATGTCCATTTCGAAACCCTTCTGGAACCTTCGCGACCCGACACTGAGACAACGTGGTCTCGACGTAAGAGTCCACCTCGTGCGAAAGTGAGTCAAGACACAGCTAGAAGTACCTACGCAACGAGTCGGTAACGCAGCATCCGTGGGAGACAACGATGCCTCAGGGCGAATCAGGGCAGTCGAAACGACGAGGACGGCCCACCATGCGCGAGGTGGCCGTGCTCGCCGGCGTCGCCCCCAAGACCGTCTCGCGGGTGGTCAACGGGGTCAGTACCGTCGACCCCGCGATGGCCGCCCGGGTGCGTGAAGCCGCCGACAGACTCGGCTACCGGCCCAATCTGACCGCGAGCAACCTGCGCCGGGGTGACGGCCGTACAGCCACCATCGGCATGCTCGTCGAGGACGCGGCCAACCCCTATTCCGCGGCGCTCACCCGCACGGTCGAGAACATCGCGCGGGAGCGGGGCGTGCTGGTGCTGATCGGCAGCCTCGACGAGGACCCGGCCCGGGAGCGGGAGTTGACCGGGGCGCTGATCGACCGCCGGGTCGACGGCCTGGTGGTCGTGCCGGCCGGCCGGGACCAGAGCTACCTGATCAGTGAGCAGCGCGCGGGTACCTGCCTGGTCTTCGTCGACCGCGAGCCGAAGCTGCTGGACGCCGACGCGGTCGTCTCGGACAACCGGCACGGCGCGGTCACCGCGGTCAGACACCTGATCAAGGCCGGCCACCGGCGTATCGGCTACCTGGGGGACCGGGCGTCGATCCCCACCGCCGCCCAGCGCTTCGACGGCTACCTGCACGCCCTGGAGCTCGCGCATCTGGACGTCGACGAAGCGATCATCCGGCACGAGGTGGGCACCGAGGAGGCGGCCATCGAAGCCACCGGACGTCTGCTGGCACTGGCCGATCCGCCGACCGCACTGTTCACCAGCCAGAACCTGGTCACCATCGGCGCCAGCCGGGCCCTTCGCGACCTCGGCCTGCAGGAGCAGGTCGCCATGGTCGGCTTCGACGACTTCCCCCTGGCCGACATGCTCCGGCCGGGAATCTCGGTCATCGCCCAGGACATCGAGGCGATCGGCAAACTCGCCGCAGAGACGCTCTTCCGCAGGATCGACGGCGACGAGTCGCCGACCGCCACATCCGTCGTGCCGACCCGTCTGATCACCCGTGGCTCGGGCGAGATCCGAGTCGGAGCCCGCCGTGGCTGAACCCGCCCGCGCCCCCCGCCCACCCGTCGTCACGGTGATCGGCGAAGCCCTCATCGACCTGGTCCCGCACGGCGGCCCCGACGGCTTCCGCGCCCGGCCCGGAGGCAGTCCCTTCAACGTCGCCATCGGTCTGGCACGCCTGGGCCACCGCACCGCGCTGATGGCACGTCTCGCCGACAACGCGTTCGGCCGGATCCTGCGCCGGCACGCCACCGCCGAGGGCATCGACCTCACCTGCGCCCCGCACGCGACCGAACAGACCACCCTGGCCGTCGTCTCGATGGATGCCGACGCGCAGGCGAGCTACGACTTCTACCACCAGGGCACCGCCGACTGGCAGTGGACCGAGGCCGAAACCGCTCATGTCCCCGCGGATACCGCCGTGCTCCACATCGGCTCGGCCGCCTCCTGGACCGCGCCGGGAGACCAAGCCGTCCTCGCCGCCGCGGCCCGGCTGCGCCGAAGCGGCCGGGTGCTCATCAGCTACGACCCCAACGTGCGGCCCGCGCTCCTCGGCGACCCCGAGAGTGCCCGGCCCTTGATCGAACGCGCGGTCGCCGACGCGCACATCGTCAAGGCGAGCCGAGAGGACGTGGAGTGGCTCTACCCCGCCGGCATCGAACACGCCAGTGCCCGCTGGATCGCTCTGGGCGCCCTGCTGGTCGTCATCACGGACGGCGCCGACGGCGCACACCTGTTTGGCTCCGGCACCACCCCGGTGTCCCGGCCCGGCCGCAAGGCGGCACTGGTCGACACCGTGGGCGCCGGCGACGCCTTCACCGCGGGACTGCTCGGCGCCCTGGTCCGCCGCGACCTGTACACCCCCGACCTCCTCGCCCGTTCGTCCCTCGAGGACCTGGCTGCCGCCCTCGACGACGCGATCCTGGTCTCCGCGCTCACCTGCGAGCGCGTGGGCGCCGACCCTCCCACCGCCCTCCCCCGCCCCCACCTGCCCCCGAGCGCACCACTGGCGGTGACCGACCTGCGGTTCAAGGACTCAGGACACTAGGTTTCGGCAGGTCTCACGGGGTGTGCGCCGGAGCTGTCGGCGTGGGCGGAGTCGCTGCTCGCGCCGTCGCGGGGGGCGCGGTCGGAGCGGACGGTGTGGCAGTGACCCAGGGCTGGTCGGCGACATCACTGATCGTCAGCGTGCAGGCCCGTCCGGCTGGTTGCTTGCCGCAGACCTGCAGCGTGGTCCTGGCACTGCTGGCGTCGATCATCGGGGAGTAGCATCGGCTACGGCTCCGACGCGACACCGTGCTACCCGTACATCCCCACGACGAGCTGACGTCGAACCGTCCAGCCCGAGCTTCACTGGCGCGGCAGAGTGCAACCGGGAAGGGTGAGATCGAGCCGGTTCCCCGGCGCGAAGCAGGCGGGGATGCCGTAGGTCTCCTCGGCGTAGTTGGTTCCCTGGTGGATGGTCACGTTTCCGCTCGGGTCGACCTCGCAGGGGTTGTTCTCGGTGCAGTACTCGCCGTTCTCGTTGCCGGTGTTGTTGACCGCGACCAGCAACCCGGTCGAGGTGTCGATGACCGGTGAACCCGAGGTGCCGCCGATGGTCTGGCACTCAGGGGTGTAGCGGACCGCGTCCTTCCAGGTCCAGGCTCCTTCCTCCAGTCGGTAGACGAAGCCGTCCACCTGGCAGCTGTACGTGGTCTGCCAGTAGCCCGAGACCACCTCGATGCCGGCGCCCTGGGCCGGGTGGTCCGGGGAGACGGTCAGCGGACTGATCCCGTAGCGCTGCCGGATCGAGGCGTAGCTGGTGCCGAGTTGGTACAGCGTGATGTCGGTGTCGGTCATGGTCGCGTACACGACCTTGCTGGCCCGCAGCGTGGCCAGCGAGTTGCCTGAGCTGTCGAGGAGGTCGAAGCTGCGGCGGGAGGGCTGGTTGAGAATGACCTGGCCGGCGGCGGGCATGCCGGTCTCCAGGCAGTGGCCGTTGGTGAGGATGAGGGCGGGGTCCTGGTCCTTGGATGTCGGCAGCCGGACCAGGGAACCGGAGCAGTCGTCGAGAGCGACGGTGCCGGCGAAGGTGACGTTCACGGTGTGCGGCGCGGGGGCTGCCGCGGTGGCGGGGGATGTTCCGGTCAGGGTCATGACCGCGCCGAGGACGACGGCGCCCAGACCGCGTCGGAGGGACTTCTTCACGGGTCTTCCTCTCGTGGGGGATGCCCTCCAGAATTGGTGTGTGCATGACCAGTAGTCAAGAGCCATAACACCGGGCTCCCCCACACCCCCCTGATGGGGGTGAGAATTCCCACCGGATGGGGGGCTACGCGCGATGACCGTTCTTCACCTGCGGCCTTTACGGGGACGAAACACCCGGGCGCCGAGAACCTGTGATCCAGCTGTTGACCGCTGTTCACCAAGACTGGTTTGCTTCAGCGCAGCCGAAGATGCACCCCGCAAAGTGGTGACACTCTTTCAGTTACCTCTGCCTGCTTCATGACCTGCTCCTCAGCTCCACGTCAGCGCGGAGAGCGACCCACTGCGCGGACAGCTTCGCCCTGCTCGCAACTCGTTGCTCCGCGAGCTCCAGGTGCTGCTCTTCGCAGCGTCGCGCTCCGGTGTGCGGATATCGCGGCGTGCGGCAATGGGCCCAGGTCTCGGGCGGCAGAGGTGCGTTGTCGCTCCCCTGTCCAGGCACGTGGTCCCTCGCCGCCGACCGGCGCGCAGGGACCGGTACGAGAGAGGAACCCTCAACCATGGGTACCCCCCACGCCCACGGCCCCAAGAGACGAGTGGCCCTGACCGGCATCGTCTCGCTGTCGATAGCCACCGGCGCGCTGATCGCCTCCGCCGCACCTCAGGCGGCGGCCGCGCCGACCGCACTGCGTACACAGAGCAGCTCTGTCGCGAACCCCTACAGCCCCGCGAAGCAGCACGCCTACCGGCACGGCGTGGTGCCCACCCTCCAGGGCGACGCGAAGATGAAGTCGTGGGCGGCCGCCCAGCGGACACCGAACGTCGCGACCGGACCGGAGACGCTGTCCTACGGCGGCGGCGTCGACGGCATCGGCGTCCAGAGCGGCCACTCCAAGGTCTACCTGGTCTTCTATGGGAACCAGTGGGGTTCGCAGAGCACCGATGGCAACGGGAACGCGAAGTTCTCGGGCGACGCGAACGGCGCCGCCGGTGCCGCGCAGCAGATGTTCAAGGGCATCGGCACCGGCAACGAGTTGTGGTCCGCGGACCTGACCCAGTGGTGTGATGGCCCGAACGTCGCGTCCGGCGCGACCAGCTGCCCCTCGAACGCCAACTTCGTTCCGTACCAGAGCGGCGGCGTGCTCTCCGGCGTGTGGTACGACAACTCCGCCGCCTCGCCGAGTGCCGCGACCGGCAACCAGCTGGCCCAGGAGGCCATCACCGCGGCCGGCCATTTCGGCAACACCACGGCCGCGTCGAACCGCGACGCCTACTACGTCGTCCTGTCGCCGCACGGCACCGACCCGGACAACTACCAGGACCCCAACACCGGGTACTGCGCCTGGCACGACTGGAACGGCGACACCACACTGACCGGTGGTGCGGCTTCCTCGCCCTACGGCGACGTCGCCTTCAGCAACCAGCCGTACAACATCGACCAGGGCTCGGGCTGCGGCGTCGGCTTCGTCAACTCCCCCGGAACCCTCGACGGCTGGACCATGACGCTCGGCCACGAGTGGCACGAGATGATGTCCGACCAGAACCCGGCCGGCGGCTGGACCAACCACGTCTCCGGCAGCTCCTACAACGGCCAGGAGAACTCCGACGAGTGCGCCTGGCTGTCGCCCGGCACCACGGGCGGAGCCGCCAACGTCACCATGGGCACCGGCACCTTCGCCGAGCAGGCCAGCTGGTCCAACGACACCAACGCCTGCGCCATCACGCACCCCATCGTCGGCGGCAGCACCGGTAACACGGTCACCGTGACCAACCCGGGCAGCCAGAGCAGCACCGTCGGCACCGCGGTCTCGCTGCAGGTCAGCGCCTCCGACTCGGCCAGCTCCACGCTGACCTACTCGGCCACCGGCCTGCCAGCGGGCCTGTCGATCAACGCCTCCACCGGCCTGATCACCGGCACCCCGACCACCGCCGGCACCGCCTCCGTCAACGTCACCGCCAAGGACACCACCGGAGCCTCCGGCAGCACCACCTTCAGCTGGACCGTCTCCACCACCGTCACCGGCGGCATCACCAACGGCGGCTTCGAGACCGGCACCCTCTCCGGCTGGACCACCACCGGCATCACCGCCGCCAGCACCTCCGCCGCCAACAACGGCAGCTACGGCGCCATGCTCGGCTCCACCAACCCCAGCACCACCTCCTCCATCGCCCAGACCTTCACCGCTCCGAGCGGCAGCAGCAAGTTGTCCTTTGCCTACAACGTGACCTGCCCGGACACCGTCACCTACGACTGGGCCACCGCCACCCTCAAGGACAACACCACCGGCACCACCACCACCGTCCTGGCCAAGACCTGCGTCTCCTCCTCCGGCTGGACCACCAAGACCGCCACCGTCACCGCAGGCCACTCCTACACCCTCACCCTGACCAACAAGGACGACAACTACGCCGGCGACCCCACCTACACCTACTACGACGACGTCACCGTCTCCTGACCCAACCCACCCTCCATAACCGACCCCTGGGCCCGGCCACCCTCTGTGGCCGGGCCTAGCGGCCGCTGGCCCAGTGGCCGCTCAGCCCTCCAGATAGGCCAGAACCGCCAGCACCCGGCGGTTGTCCTCCTCGGACTGTTCGAGTCCGAGCTTGGCGAAGATGTTGTTGCTGTGCTTGCTGACCGCCTTCTCGCTGACGAACATCCGGCCGGCGATGGCAGCGTTGGACCGGCCCTCCGCCATCAGCGAGAGCACCTCGCGCTCACGCGGGGTCAGCGCCCGCAGGGGAGGGTCGGCCGAACGGTGGGTGAGCAGGGCGGCCACCACCTCCGGATCCATCACGGTCCCCCCGGCCGCGACCTGGCGGACGGTGGCCACGAACTGGCCCACGTCCAGCACGCGGTCCTTCAGCAGATAGCCGACCGCCCCGCCCCGATCGGACATCAACTCCCGCGCGTAGAGCTGCTCCACGTACTGGGACAGCATCAGCACCGGCAGCCCGGGGATCTGCCTGCGAACCTCGATCGCGGCACGCAGGCCCTCATCGGTGAACGTCGGCGGCAGCCGCACATCGACCACCGCGACATCCGGCCGATGCGTCGTCAGCGCCCGTACCAGGGAGGGACCGTTGTCGACGGCGTCCACGACCTCGAAGCCGTAGGCCCGGAAGATCCGGATCAGGCCGTCGCGCAGCAGCGCCAGGTCCTCGGCTATGACAATCCGCACGGCAACGACATCCTCACTTCGGTGGGTCCGCCGACCGGACTGTCGACGACCAGCGTGCCGTCGAAGGCCGCCAGACGGCGCTCGATGCCCCGCAGCCCGGTCCCCCCGTCGATCCTGGCACCTCCCTGGCCGTCGTCCGACACCCGCATCGACAGCAGTCCGCCGGCAACGTCCGGGTGGTGCGCGAACTCGACGGTGATCAGAATCCGCCGGGCCTCGGCATGCTTGATCGCGTTGGACAATACCTCGGCGACAGCGAAGTAGGCCGCGGACTCGACGGGCGCGGGAAGCCGCCCCGGTAGCTGGACCACCACCGTGGTCGGCACCGGGTTGGCCAGCGCCAGCGCCTGGAGGGCGCCGTCCAGACCGCGGTCAGCCAGCACCGGCGGGTGGATGCCGCGCACCAGGTCACGCAGTTCACCCAGGGCGCTGGACGTCGACTCGCGCGCCTCGACCAGCAGTCGCCGGACCGCCTGCGGATCGTCGGCCAGCAGTTGTTCGGCCAGGCCCAGGCTCATGCCCAGCGACACCAGCCGGGCCTGTGCACCGTCGTGCAGATCCCGCTCGATCCGGCGCAGCTCGTTGGCCTGGCTGTCCACGGACTCGGCCCGCGAGGCCGCCAGTTGCCGCACCCGGTCCCGCAGTCGCACCTGCTCGGTCGGCCCCAGCAGCGAGCGGATCACCCGGGCGTTCAGGTTCGCCAGCCGTACGGCGGTGGTGTACCAGATCGCGAAGAACACCGGGCCGAGCGGGACCAGCGCGAACGACTCCTGGACGCTGTGCAGCCGGAAGAAGCCGAACGGCGTGCGGAACACCTCCGGCGGGGTCACCTCGTAGAGGAACGGGTAGATCAGGTAGAAGACTCCGCAGAGGAAGAACCCGAACGACAGCCCGTAGCTGAACCACCCGGTCACCGCGTTGGCCACCAGCCAGGCCCAGTCCCGCCAGCTCGCCGGGTCGCGCATGATCGCCCACAGCCGCACCGCCCACCCGCCTTGCGGCGTCGGCAGGTACGGCCGGGCAACCGGTTCGCCGAGCCGGTCCGCGGCCCACTGGCGGTGCAGGTCCGCGAACCAGCGCACCAACACCGTCGCGAGCAGGGTCAGCGGGATCCCGACCCCGACCGCGACGACGGAGACCGCGGTGATCCAGAGCGTGAGCAGGGCGGCGCCGAGGACCGAGGCCAGCAGCAGCAGGAACGACCAGCCCAGCAGGCCGAAGCGCAGGGCGACGCCGGACGTTGGTCGCTCGCCGGAACCAGTCATGACGTCCACTTCCTCGTGCATCGCTGCCGTTTCGTATCGACGCGCGGATCGAAGAGGGGACTTGATCGCGGGTCACGCAACGATCGTGGCCGACCGGCCAGGCCGGCGCAGTAGGGTTTTCTCCACCCTCTCAGGGGTCTCAGCACCCGTGTTCTTCGCCCCCGGTCCCAGCACGCTGGATTCGTCGGACGAAGCGTCGTCCGACGGAATTCGTGCTCACACTCTGGAGACCATCCCATGACTGGATCCACACTGTCGTCGCGTCGCGGCCCGCGGGCGGCGTTGACCCTGGCCCTGGCCACGATCCTGACCGGTACGGTCGCGGCCTGCGCGGCCTCCCCCACACCGGCCTCCCCCACACCGGCCTCGATCGCGGAGACCGGGATGGCGCAGGCCAGGGCGGCGCACACCGGAGCGCCGGCGGCGCGGACGGATCAGCTCACCGCACTGGCCCAGCAGGATGTCGACGCCGGTGCCCCCGGGGTGATCGTACGGGTCGACGACGGCAACGGACCCGCGGTCGAGATCTCCCGGCAGGCCCCGTGGACCAGGGCCGACCACACGCTCGCGGTGGGCGACCAGTTCCGGATGGGCTCCAGCACCAAGACGATGGTCGCCACCCTGGTCCTGCAACTGGTCGCCGAACACCGGCTCAAGCTGACCGACCCGGTGGAGAAATGGCTGCCCGGCCTCGTCCCGAACGGTCACGCGATCACCCTGCGGATGCTGCTCAACCACACCAGCGGGCTGTTCAACCATGTCAACGACCCTGCCGTCCTGGCCGCGTTCACCGGCCAGGACACGCGGCAGTGGACCCCGAAGGAGCTGCTGGCCGCGGCTGTCCGGCACCCGGCGCTGTTCGCCCCCGGCAAGGAGTACTCCTACAGCAACACCAACTACATCGCGCTGGGCCTGGTACTCGAGAAGGCCACAGGACACCGCCTGGCCGACCTGATCGAGGAGCGAATCGCCCGGCCGCTGAACCTGAAGCAGACCTACCTGGCCACCAGCACTCCCCGGTCGGACGGCAGCAAGCTCGCACACGGCTACGAACCCGACGCCGCCCATCTCGCCTCCCTGCTTCCTCCGGGCACGCCCGCGGGGACCGCGTTCGCCGGGCCCAGTCGCGGTGACCATGTCGACACCACCTGGATCAACAACAGCTCGGAGTGGGCAGCCGGGGGCGTGGTCTCCACCGCCGAGGACTGGGGTCGATTCCAAACCGCGCTGATGTCCGGCGGGTTGCTGCCACCGGCTCAGCTGAAGGAGATGCGCACCACCGTCGCGGAGGATGCCTCCACGCCGAACCGGTACGGGCTGGGTCTGGAGAAGGTGGTCACGCCCTGCGGCACGGTGTGGGGTCACGTCGGTCAGGTCCCCGGATATTCCAGCGAGAACTACACCGACAGCACCGGCCACCGCACGGTCTCGGTCTTCACCACGACCATCTTCGGCCTGGCCGAGCCCAAGGTCGGGGCCGCCGACCAGGCCCTGGTGAACGCGGCAGTCTGCACCATGCTCGGCAAGCCCGTCCCCAGCAAGCCCGTCCCCAGCACGCCATCCCCCAGCTGAGCCGCGGCGAAGGCGACAGACTCGTCGTCAGGTCGCGCTGCGCTCGCTCGCCTCGCGCACCTCATGCTCGGTACTCGGTTGCCCCACCTCCGGATGGTGTCCGCGGCGCAACAGGTCACGCCACTGTTCGATGCTCCAGTTGCCCGGGTGGGTGGTCGCGATGAAGTCCTCGACCAGTTCCAGGAACCGTCGCGGATCGCTGTGGAACGGGAAGTGGCCCGCGCCTTCGAAGATCTCGAGCCGGCTGCCCGGCATCGCGGCGTGGGCGTTGTGGGCGTGCTGCACCGGCACGACGCTGTCCCGCGATCCCCAGAGCAGCATGGTCGGCATGCCACGGACCAGGTAGCAGCGGTCCAGCATGGTCACCACCTGCCCACGTCCGTCCACCACCGCGCGAAGGGTGCGGATGAACGCACTGCGGGCCGTCGCGTCCGGCAGCGCGTCCACGAGATTGAGCAGGTCGGGCGCATCCTGGCCCAGGTCGGTGTCCAGCATTCTCATCAACTCGACGAAGAGGCGTGTCTGCAGCCGCATCGTGGGCAGTTTCAACGCCGAGAGCATCAGGTCCGCCCCCGGCAGAGACACCGCCCGCAGCACCGGATTGACCTCGCGGCCCACCCCTCCGGTACTGGCCAGCACCAACCGCTCGGTGCGCTCGGGGAACTGGTACGCGAACTGCATGGCGACACCGCCGCCGAACGAGTGACCGATCAGCGTGGCCCGCTCGATGTTCAGCACGCCGAGCAGATCCCTCATGCCGTTGGCGTAGGCGGCCACCGAGTAGTCCGCGCGCGGCTTGTCGGACGCCCCGTGGCCGAGCAGGTCGGGAGCGATCACGGTGTGGTTCCTGGCCAGGCCGGGGATCAACTCGGCCCAGGTCGCGGACGAGTCGCCGATCCCGTGGATCAACAGCACCGCAGGCCCCGATCCGGCGATCCGGTAGGCCCGGCGGTAACCGTGCACCACGTGAAAGCGCAGCACCGTATCGCCGTCGTCGACAGTACGGAGCCGTCCCGCGCGAGGGGAACGACCCCTGGGGGTGATCAACATCGGCCCACCTCCTCTGTCCTGCTAATCCGAGGGTAGGACTCCCATGACACAGAGAATTACCGACTGGTTGCGTCGCTGAAACGTTTGCAGCCGTTCGGCGTCGGTTGGCCGGCGGCCTATGTGTGCGTTCACAAGTAAACACGTGCGAAACCTTGACGTAACTTCGTGCCAAAGTCATAGTGATGGCCGTCGCGCTGTTCAAGCGCCACCACCACCCCGAAGCCTGCACGTCCTGCTTGAGCATCGAAATTGTTAGCGCTAACATCTCTGCGCCGTCATCGGACAACGGCCTGGCTCGCTGACGTGCGGGCGGCGTGTTCCCGACTGCCTGCGCCAGGTGTTCGCGCTGGTGATTCTCGATCCGAGTTCTGGCCTCTCAGGCATTCGCGCCATGCCCACAGGAACGGAAGAGGTGCACGATGATCGATCGGCTGGGACTCCGGCGTCTGAGAACGGCACTACTGTCCGCAGCAGCGGTAGTCGCGCTCATCGCCGGCATGGTGGCCGGCATGGGCACGTCGCAGGCCGCAGGGTCGCTCCCGTGCGACATCTATGCCGCTGCCGGCACGCCCTGCGTCGCCGCGCACAGCACCACGCGGGCGCTCTTCGCGGCTTACAACGGCCCCCTCTACCAGGTCAAGCGGGCGTCGGACTCCACCACCACCGACATCGGAGTGCTGACCGCGGGTGGCTATGCCAACGCCGCGGCGCAGATCGCGTTCTGCGCCGGCACCTCGTGCACCATCACCGAGATCTACGACCAGTCCTCGGAGCACAACAACCTCACCATCGAGGGCCCCGGCGGGAACGGCGGTCAGGATGCCGGCGCGAACGCGACCGCGCTGCCGGTGATGGCCGGCGGACACCAGGTCTACGGGCTCGACGTGACAGGTGTCGTCGGCTATCGGAACAACTCCACCAAGGGCGTCGCAACCGGCGCCGCACCGGAGGGTGAGTACATGGTGGCCAGCGGCAGCCATGTGAACGGCGCATGCTGCTTTGACTACGGGAACGCCGAGACGTCCGGCAACGACACCGGCAACGGTCACATGGACGCGATCAACTTTGGCACGGAGTGCTGGTTCTCCCCCTGCTCGGGATCCGGCCCCTGGGTTCAGGCGGATCTCGAGAACGGGCTCTTCGCCGGAGCAAACGGCTCCGACACGAACAACAAGGGCAACTCCAGCGCGTTCGTCACGGCCCTGCTCAAGAACAACGGGCAGACGACATACGCGATCAAGGGCGGCAACGCACAGTCGGGTGGCCTGACCACCTGGTACAACGGAGCGCTTCCCAACCTGGGCGGATATGCCCCGATGCACAAGGAAGGGGCCATCGTCCTGGGGACCGGCGGTGACAACAGCAACGGATCCATCGGATCGTTCTTCGAGGGGGTCATGACCTCCGGATATCCGACGGATGCCGCCGACAACGCCGTTCAGGCCAACGTCGTGTCCGTCAACTACGGGAACGCAGGCGCCAGTTTCCCGGTCGCCGGAACCGCATACCGGCTGACCAACCAGAACAGCGGCAAGGTCCTCGACGCGGTGAACTGCGGGACGGCCAACGGAACCAGGACCGACCTCTGGTCGTCGCTCGGAAACACCTGCCAGCAATGGAAGTTCGCCGGCGTCGGCAGCGGCTACTACACCATCACCGACGTCAACAGCGGGACGGTCCTCGACTCCGTGAACTGCGGAACGGCGAACGGCACGGCCGTGGACCTGTGGGCCTCGCTCGGAAACACCTGCCAGCAGTGGAGCGTCGTTCCGATCAGCAGCGGGCACTACGTGCTCGTCAACCGTGGCAACTCGCTGTCGCTCGACGCGACGAACTGCGGTACGGCGAACGGCACGGTCGTACGCCAGTGGATCGGACTCGGCAACACCTGCCAGCAGTGGAACATCGCTCCGTAGCGGGACCCTGGTCCTGTCCGGGTGTGCGGAGCCGTCCGCAAGGGACGCGAGGACGGCTCCGCGCTCACTGCGATCACCCGCCGGGTCGATCAGGGTCGGTCCGCGCCACGGGCGCGGGCGCGGCGCCTGCCGCCGGGACGTCGGCGGCGGGCCGCGACGAATGCCAGCGCCGCCGTCGCCAGGGCGACGGCGGTCGCGAGCCAGAGCAGCACGGGCAAGGTCGAGCCTGACGTGGATCCGGCGGCGGTGCGGATCGGCCCGCCGTCAGCTGCGTTGCTGCCGTCGGCCGCTGCCGCCGCCGCTCTGGTGACCTTGAGGACGACGTCATTGCCGTCGCCGCCGGTGTAGCTGATCCGGTACTGGCTGCCTGCTGCGGTGACACTCGCGCCCTCGGGCAGACCGGTGAACGTCCCGGTGACCGGCCGCTTGCCGGTGTCGTCGATCAGGGTGATCTGGTGGCCGGTCGTGAGGGCGGCTCCAGGTGGAGCGGTGAGTACCAGTGCGCCGCCGAGGGCGACCTGGCCGGTGACCTTCAACGGCCGGTAGGCCGTGGTACCGACGGCGACAGCGAAGCTTGCGCCCGCATGCTGTCGGTAGTCTCCGCCGATGGTCAGCGCGCCGCCGGCGGGGCTGGTCGCGACGGTGCCGCCGTTGTCCACCGAGCCGTTGACACTTCCCGTGCCCTGAAGGGTCGCGCCACTCGCCACGCTGACGGGCGCCGACACCTCGGCGCTCGCGGCTGACGCCACGTCACCGACCTGTAGGGTTCCCGCTCCCACCTGCCAGGCCGCACCCGTACCGGCGTTCGCCCCGGTGAGGGTCAGCGTGCCGGCGCCGGTCTTGGCGAGGTTCCCGCCCTGCACGCTGCCCGCGAAGACGGCCGGCGAACGAGCGTCCACAGTCAGGGTGTTGCCTGCGAGCTGCACGGTGGAGCGGGCGACGCCCGCCAGCCGCTGAAGCGTTTGGTTTCCCGCCCTGCGCAGGTCCAGCGTGGCTCCGGATCCGGTCAGGTCGACGCCGGCGCTGTGCTGCAGGGTCCCGGCTGCCAGCGCGAGCGTTCCGGCCGAGACGACGGTGGGTCCGGCGTAGGCGGTGGTGCCGGTCAGGGTGGTCGTGGCCGTGCCGGACTGGGTGAGCGAGCCGGATCCGCTGATGTTCCCGAGAGCGATCGCGGCGCTGGTGTTGCGAACGGTGAGATCGCCGTCGTCGGTGATCCGGTCCACGGCGGCCCCGCTCAGCAGGCTGCTGTCACCGCCTGCGACACCGGATCCGAGCTGCAGGGCCGCCCCCTGACCGATCGACGTCAGGCCGTGGTAGTTCTGCGGGGTGGCAAAAGTGACGGCATTGCCCGGGGTGGGGCTCAGCGCCACGGTGGCGTACGCCGGTGTGCTGAGGGAGTCGTGGTAGATGCCGCCGGAGATCCCTGTGCCCAGGGTCACCGGGCCGTTGTAGTCAAAGGTCAGCGTGCCGTTGTGGTGGATGTTGATGTAGGAGTTCGCCGGAATCGCGGGCAGGAAGAACCGGTGGGTCGTGCCGTCGCCCCACTGGACGTTCGCTCCCTCGATGTTGACGGCACGGAAGTTCAGATCGTGCGCGATCCGGCGCAGGTTGAGGGAGGGGTCGCTGAGTGAGGGATCCGTGTCGGTGTTCTGGTCGGAGTAGCTGTAGACGCCGGCGAGCACGACCTTGCTGCCGCGCCGGGAGTGCAGGTCGACGTCGTTGCCGTAGTTGCTCTCGTAGAAGTCCTGCCTTACCAGGAGCGTGTAGTTGAGCGGGGTGTCGAAGATCGAGGATCCGCCGTTGATGAGGGCCTTCACGTCCGGCATCGACAGGGGGTAGGTCTGCTTGCCGAAGGCCATGCCGGTGCCGTTGGAGATCACTCCGGAGAACGGAAGGGCGTCCGAGACGTCGAGGGTGCCCCACATGTTGCGTGGCTGGACCACGAGGCCGGACCCGGTGATCGTGCCGATGCTGAACTCGCGGGTCAGGGAGAGCCGCAAGGTGCCGTTGACCTCGATGTTGTCCTGGTTGAGCTGGTAGCCCTGGGTGGGGTAGGGGAAGTGGCCGATCAGGCCTGTGCCGCCGCCGGTCCCGTACTGCAGGGTCGCTCCGGTGTTCACGATCACGGCTGGCCGGTCAGGGTTGCTCACGGCCCAGTACGGCCACGGGTCGCCGTGTCGGGTGACGCTCTGGCGCCGACTGGACGGGGGCAGGGTGAAGTCGCTGTCCCTGGTCAGGATGAGGGTCCCCGAGCCTGCCGGTGCGTTCACGGTCAGTGTGCCGGTCCCGCTGATCACACCGGTGTAGGTGAGAGTGGCACCGGCCGGAAGGTTCACCACCGCGTCCCCGGTCAGCGTCACGTTCGCGTCGGCGCGGACCGCAGCGGTGATATCACCCACCCCGCCCACTCCGGCCGCCGCGAACGACGGCAGCGGCGTCGGCAGCATCGTCAGCGCGATCACAGCCAGGACCACCGCCCGCACCCGCCAAGTCGCATGACCCACCCGCATCCCGGACCTCTTCCACACCCTCGAACCGACACCGCCCGCATGCGGCTTTTCATGGAAGACGGGAACGCGTGGGTCGGCATAACAGAAACCGGCCCCACGAATGTCCGCGACCCCTCGAAGTCGGCCGCCGCGTGCCGCGCCTATCGCTCCCCAGGTCGTAAGACCGGTCGGCACTCGGGGGGCGGCGCCCTGGCGCACTCCGGCGTCAGGCACCGCCGGCGGCCGGGGCGCGCCGGGTGGGCCGTGGGGGCGACGGCTCCCCCGTCAACCGTCCCTGGGCCTGTACAAACTCGCCCACGGTGAGCAGCCCGATCTCGAACATCCGATTGAGGGCGAACAGCTGTTCCTTGACCGTGCCACCGCGCACAGGGCAGCCGGTCAGCCACGCCCACACCACTTCGTCGGCCGAGACCAGGTCATCAGCGACGTCTTCGCTATCCATGCACCTCCAACCGCAGAACGGCATCGTTGGTTATGGCCACCTGTTGAAACGGCAACTGTCAATGCGTCAGTCCACCGGCACGTGCCGCGAGCGAACCATCCGGTCCGCCGGAACCAGCCGCGCACTACGTGGCCGGGATGCAGGCAACGGCGACGGACAGGGCACCGAGCGCACACATCGCTGGCACATGCCAATTTCTGCTCTTACCAGTGATGTTCACATCAATTGGTGACAACGTCGCGCAACACGGGTAACCATAGGAGCATCAGCCACCCCCCGAGCCACCCCTGCCCGCGAGGCCGCCATGCCCATCAGCCCCGACGTCGCCCCCTCCGATGACATGACCGACGATCAGCGCACGCAAGCCGCTCTGCACCACACCTGCCCCACCTGCGGTCGTACCTCCTGGTGCATCACCGCGGGCGGCAACCGCGCTGACACACTCCACGCCGGGCGCCTGCGCCGCGCTCACTGGCCCCGACCGGAACGCCGGACCCCGTAGCACACACGTCTCCCGCCTTAAAGATCAAGCTCAGAGGGTGATGGTCTTGTGCTCCACGTACTGCGACAGGCCCACCGCGCCGTATTCGCGGCCGATGCCGCTGGCTTTGAATCCGCCGAAGGGGCCGTCGAAGCCGATCGGAGCGCCGTTGACGGTGACCGTGCCGGTCCGCACCCGGCGGGCGACGGCCAGGGCGTGCTCCTGGTCGGCCGACCAGACTCCCCCGGAAAGCCCGTACTCGGAGTCGTTGGCGATCCGCACCGCATCGTCCTCGTCGTCGTAGGCGATGACCACGAGCACCGGCCCGAAGATCTCCTCCTGGGCGATCCTCATCGAGTTGTCGACGTCCGCGAACAGGGTCGGCGTGACGTAGTTGCCTCCCTCCAGTCCCGGGGGGATCTGTGGACCTCCGGTGACCAGGCGGGCGCCCTCCTTGATGCCGAGCTCGATGTAGTCGCGGACCCGCTGCTGCTGGTCGGGGCGGATCATCGGTCCGATGAAGGTGTCCTCCTCGCTGGGATCGCCGACCTTCAGCGACTCGATCATCTCCTTGAGCGCGGTGACGACCTCCTCATAGCGGGCGCGCGGCGCGAGAACGCGGGTCTGCGCGATGCACGACTCGCCGTTGTTGAGCAGCGAGGCGTACGTCAGGCCTTGGATGACCGTGGCGAGGTCGGCGTCCTCCAGGATGACGGCGGCCGACTTGCCGCCGAGCTCCAGACTGACCCGCTTGAGCTGTTCGCCGGCGATGGAACCGATCCGGCGGCCGGCCCGGGTCGAGCCGGTGAAGGCGATCTTGTCCACGTCCGGGTGCGACACCAGGTACTCGCTGGTCTCCCGGTCTGCGGGCAGCACGCTGACCACGCCCTGGGGCAGACCGGGCGCGTCCAGGAGTTCGGCGAGCAGACCCATGCTGAGCGAGTTCTCCGGGGAGGTCTTGAGCACGACGGCGTTGCCCGCGAGCAGCGCCGGGATCAGCTTTGCCAGAGCGGCGGAGAACGGGGAGTTCCAGGGAATGACCGCGGCGATCACGCCGACCGGCTCGCGCCGCACGACGCTGCGGAAGGGAGCCTGCGGATCGGATGCCTCCAGGGTCTCCTCCCACCCGAAGCCTTCGGCCGCCTTGAGGAAGGCGGCGGCCTGCCGACTCAGGCCCGGCTGTCCCGCCCTGGTGAACCAGCCGGCCGAGCCGTTCTCCGCCGAGATCAGCGCCGCGATCTCGGCGGCCCGCTCCTCCCGAAGCGCGTCGAGGCGCCGGATGACCGCGATCCGCTCGGCCGGGGAGGTGTGCGGCCAGGGCCCTTCGTCGAAGGCGGTACGGGCGGCGGCCACAGCCCGGTCCACATCCCTGGGGGCAGCCTGCGCAGCCCGTCCGATCACCGACCGGTCGTGCGGTGAGTCGATGTCGCGGAGCTCGGGGTTACTCGGAGCGGTCCAGGAGCCGCCGATGTAGAGCTTGTCGTAGGTGATCATTCTTCGCCCTCCGTTCGGGATTAACTGTCTCATCAACGTAGCACTTAATAGCAGTAATACCACTGTGGCGCTGACATTACGAGGACATGTGCCGCATGGACGGATAGACTGCGGCGGTGAGAGCAGATGCCGCGCGCAACCTCGAAACCGTCCTGACCACGGGCGCCCGCCTGCTCGCCGAGGACCCCAGCACGAGCATTGCCGCCATCGCCGCCGCTGCCGGCGTGGACCGCCGCACCGTGTACCGGCGCTTCGCCGCACGCGAGGATCTGCTGGCCGCCATCTATCAGGCCCGCCTCGACGCGGTCGAGGAGGCCGTCGACGCGGCCCGGCTGGCTGAGGCCCCGGTCGCGGTGGCCCTGCACCGCTACGCCGAGGGCATCATCGCCGTCAACCGGAAATGGCCCGTCGAACTGGGGCGCATGCGCGCCGACGAGACCATCCGCGAGCGCCGCGGCCGCCTGATCGAGCGCGTCGACGTCTTCCTGCAACGCGCTGTCGACGAGGGCCTTCTCCGCGCCGAACTGCCGGCCGGATGGGCAAGTGCACTGCTCCGACAGCTCATGCACCTGGCCTCGCACGACCTACCCGGACTCGACGCAGCCCAGGCCGCCGATGTTCTCGTCGACAGCCTGCTGCACGGCATCGGCGCGGCCTCACACAGCTGACGGCCGGCCGGCGACATCCGATGCCGAGCTGGCGGAGGGCAGCCGTACGGTGAATGTCGCTCCGCGTTGCGCGCTGCCGTCGTCGGTGGCGGTGGCGCTGCCGTCGTCGGTAGCGGTGTCGGTGTCGGTGTCGGTGATGGTGATGGTGCCGCCGTGGGCGGTGGCGATGTCGTGGGCGATGGAGAGGCCCAGGCCGGTTCCGGTGGCTTCGCCGGCGTGACGGGTGCGGGCGCTCTGGAGGCGGACGAAGCGATCGAAGACCCTCTCGCGGTCGGCGACCGGTATGCCGGGGCCGTCGTCGGCGACCTGGAGCAGCGCGGCGTCGGGGCCGTCCATGGTCACGGTGAGGCGGACCTGAGTGCCGGCGTGGCGGTCGGCGTTGTCGAGCAGGTTGCGGATCAGCCGGGTGAGCTGGTCGGGGTCGCCGAGGACGCGCACGTCCTCGGCGGCGTGGATCTCGATCGGGATGCGGGTCTGTGCCGTACCGGCCACCCGTTCGGCCAGGGCGCCGAGGTCGAGCTGTTCGCGATGCTGCAGGAGGGTGTCGTCGTCGGCGCGGGCCAGCAGCAGCAGAGCGTCGACCAGGCGCTGCAGTCGCGCCGCCTCGTTGACGGCGCGGGTCGCGAGTTCCGGCCAGGGGGCACGGTCGGGGTGGGCGAGACCGACTTCCAGGGAGGTGCGGATGGCGGTCACCGGCGTGCGCAGTTCGTGGGAGGCGTCGGCGACGAAACGCCGCTGGCGCACTGCGGAGTCCTGCAGGCGGTCGAGCATGGTGTTCAGCGTGCGCGCCAGGCGGCCGATCTCGTCATTGCTGTCGGGCTCGGGGATGCGCCGGTGCAGGCCGCTTCCGGTGATCTCGGCGGCCTCGGCGCGGATCCGTTCGACCGGCCGCAGCGTACGCCCGATCAGCAGCCAGGAGATGGCGACGGCACCGAGGAGTACCAGGGGCAGGACAAACAGCAGATGCCCTTGGATGTCGCTGGTCAAGATCCCCAGCAGATGGGTGGAACCGCCCGCGTAGACGACGACCGGGGTGGTTCCGGAGACGTAGCGCTGAGCGATGACCCGCTCGTCCCCGCGGCCTCCCGCCGAGGTCGGCGCGGGTTGGGGTGTGGTGCTGCCCGCGGGCAGCGTGTACAGGGCCGGCTGGCCTGCGATGTTCGCGGTGGCGGCGAGCACGGTGCCGGAGGAGTCGACGACCTGGGCCCACATGGCCGGATCGCCGGGAGCCGCAGGCAGTGGCTGGGGCCACCTGCCGTCGGTGCCCGAGTGGGCGACGGACTCCGCGTAGGCGTTCAAGGTGGTGGTCACGTTCGCCCGTACAGCGCTGACCAGCGTGGCGACCAGGACGGCCGTGGCCAGCGCGACGGTCACGGTTACGGCTAGCGCGGCCAGCGCGGTGAGCCGCAGGCGCAACGAGCGGCTAGGCGTGATGCGGGTCAATGCGGTACCCCGATCCTCGGACCGTCTCGACCAGGCCGGTGGCGAACGGCGTGTCGATCTTGCGGCGCAGGTGGTGGACTCGGACCTCGACCGCAGCCGGGTCGACCTGGGAGGCGACGTCCCAGCAGTGCTCCAGCAGTTCGGCTTTGGACACGGCGCGGCCGTTGGCGCGCAGCAGGTATTCCAGGACGGCGGACTCACCGGGCGTCAGCGCGATGTCCTGGCCGGCGCGCTGGACAGCCCGGGTAGCGGGATCCAGGGTCAGGTCGCCGGCCTGCAGCAGCGCGGGGCGCGGTCGGCCGCCGCGCCGCAGCAGGGCGCGCATCCGGGCGAGCAGGACGGGGTAGGCGAACGGTTTGGTGAGGTAGTCGTCGGCGCCCAGGTCCAGGCCTTCGGCCTGGTCCAGGTCGGCGTCCATGGCGGTGAGCATGAGGATCGGCGTCCAGTTCCCGGCCTCGCGCAGGTGCGTGCAGACCTGGTAGCCGTCCAGGCCGGGGAGCATGACGTCGAGGATGATCAGGTCGAATGCGTGCTCGGTGGCCTGCCACAGGCCCTCGTTCCCGTCGGCGGCCAGCTGGACGGCGTGGCCCTCGGCCTGCAGTCCCCAGGTCAGGGACGCGCCGAGGGACTCGTCGTCTTCGATCACGAGGATGCGCACGGGGTCACGTCTTGGCGCTGGAGCACCCGGCGCCTGCCGATCCGGCACCGGTGGCCTTGGACAGGCTGTTCGTGTGCGGGATGGAGAGTTGGATGCTGAGGCCGGTGCTGTCGGGTCGGGCGCTGGTCAGCCGGGCCCCGGCGGGCAGCCCGGGGAGGGTGACCGTGTGGGGCTTGAGGCTCCCGGCCATGCTGGAGCCCCCGGGTATGGACGACAGGGCGCTGACCGGAATGGCCTGGCCGAGGAGGACCACGCTGGTCGGGGTGATGGTGAGACTGTTCGCGGTGGTGCTGATGCTGGTATCGACCGTGACCGGCAGGCCCAGGTTTCCGACCGTGCCGGTCAGGGTGAGGCCGGTTCCGTCGGTGCCGACGGTCATGAAGGCGGCTGCGGAGCCGAGGCGCTGCTGGAGTGCGTTGTAGGGGATGGTGGCGGTGACCGTCCCGCCGTCGGTGGCGCCGTGGGTGGTGACGTTGTAAAGGACGGCGTTCACGTTCATGTCGGTGCCGCCGCGGTGGACGCCGTCGGCGGTGATGTGGACCGTACCGAGCTTCCCGGTGAGCACCTGCAGGCCCGCGAGGGTATCGGTGAGTTGTGCGGTGACCGGTCCGGTGGGATGGAGGCGGCAGGTGGCGGCCTGGACGATGCGCTGCTGGGCGGTGTGCCCGACCGCGACGTCGGTGACGCCTGCGGCGACGACGCCGGTCGCGGCCAGACTGAGGGTGATGACCAGGGGTATGCGGCGGATTCTCACGAGGCAGCGGTTCCGATCCGGGTCAGGTTGCCGAAGGCTGTCAGGTTGCCGAAGGCTTGGGTCAGGCGGAGGTCGATGAGGCCGGTGCCGGCGAAAGACAGCCGGTCGGTCGATGGCTCTGGGGCTTGGAGACGACGTCCTGGCCGGCGCGCGACGTGGTCCGCGTGGCCCTCGGCCTGCGACCCCGGATCGGGGTCGCGCCGAGGGCCTCGTCGTCCTCGATCAGGAGGATGCGCATGGCTCAAGCATGCACAGAGCCATGGAGGGCCGGCGCGCCCAGTGGGCCGCCCTCCGCGTCCTCGCCGTCGGTGTGCTCGCCGTCCGGTTCCGGCCCCCGGTCCAGGACGACCGGCTTGATCCGCAGCAGCCGGGCTGCCCAGGTGGGCAGGTACCAGTTGGCGCGGCCGAACAGCACCACCAGCGCCGGGGTCAGCAGGGTGCGCACGACCAGGGCGTCGATGAGCACTCCTGCGGCCATGCCGGTGGCCATCATCTTGATCGTCACGTCCGGGGAGGAGGACAGCGACACCAGCGCCAGGAAGAGGATCAGGGCTGCGCTGGTGACCAGCCGTCCGGTGCGGGAGATGCCTTCGACCACGGCGTCGTTGGTGCGCCCGGTCCGGTCGAAGGCCTCACGGACCCGGGCCAGGATGAACACCTCGTAGTCCATGGAGACCCCGAAGAGGAACCCGAACAGCAGCATCGGCACGAACGGACTGATCGACCCGGTGGCGGGAATGCCCCAGATTGCCTGCGAGCCCCAGCCGAGCTGCCAGATGAGCACCAGCACACCGTAGGCGGCGCCGACCGACAGCAGGTTGAGCGCGACGGCCTTGGCCGGCAGCAGCAGCGAGCGCATGCCCCGGGCCAGCAGCACGAAGGTCAGCAGGGCGACCACGCCCAGCAGGAGCGGGAACCAGCTGGACATGATGTGGGCGACGTCGCTGGACTGGACCTGGTTGCCGCCGATCATGGCGTTGTGCGGGGCCGCGGCACGCAGGTCGGCCAGGGCGGTTCCGGCGTGGGCGGTGCCGATCTCAGCCTTGGGCAGCCCCATGATCACCGAGCTGCCGGCGTGGTGCCAGGCCGGGGTGTCCGCGACCAGGACCCCGTGCATGTCCGGCAGAGCGCGCAGGGTCGCCGCCGTGGCCGACGGGTCGGTTCCCGCCGGGAGCTCGATCGGCACCGAGGTCAGCATGCCGGTGGGGAAACCGTCGTGCTGCATGGCCACCAGACCCTGTTGGGCGGGGCCGCTGGCTGCCAGCGATGTGGAGGCGGGGGCCGCGATGTTGATGGTGAGTCCGAAGGCGCACAGGGTGCCCAGGATCGTTGCGCCGAGCAGGGCGGCTGTCTTGGGCCGCGCCACGATGGTGCGCGCGATGCGGGTCCACATCGTTCCGGGCCCGGTGGACCTGCGGCGGCGCAGCCGGATCTTGTCCAGCCGCGGCCCGACCGTGGAGAGCAGCAGCGGGATGGTGGTGAGCGCCACCAGTGCCGCGATGGAGGGGATGAACAGGCCGGACAGCCCGACACCCTGGAGGAAGGAGACGGGTACCACCATCAGCGCGAACAGGCCCAGGGAGGCGATGAGGGCGCTGAACGCCACCGAGTGCCCGGCGCGGTGCACGGCGCGCAGCACCGCCTGCCTGTTGTCTGCGCCTTGGTCGCGTTCCTCGCGCCAGCGGTTGACCAGCAGCAGTGAGTAGTCGACCGACAGACCCAGGCCGAGCAGGGCGACGATGAACTGCACCGAGGGGTTGATGGCGATGTTGCTGGCGTAGGTCAGGCCCCAGATGGCCAGCTGCATGGTCAGCACGGAGACGATGGCGGACAGCAGCGGCAGCAGGGCGAGCGCGGAGCCGAACACCCATGCCAGTACGAGCAGCGCGAGGCCGACGCCGACCAGCATCTCGGTCAGCACGCTGGAGCCGCCGCTGGTGCCTCCAGCGCTGAGCTGCTCGATACCGGTCTGGTGCACGGTGGTTCCGGGAACCGCGTGGGTGATCGCGGTGCTCATCGCGTCCATCACCGGCGGGGCCACCGCGGTGCCTTGCTGGGGCGGGTAGACCATCACCAGGGTGGAGGTCCCGCCGGTGCCGACCAGGGCGCGGTCGCCGGTGTTGGCGTAGGACAGGTCGCGCACCCCGTGGGTGGCTGCGGCGACCTGGTCGGCGGCGGCGAGGCCAGCCTTCACCGAGGGGCTGTCGGCCGTACTGCCGTGGGGCAGGTCGACCACCAGCACGCTGGGGTTGGCGCCCGCGCCGCCGTACTCCTTCTGCAGTGCGACGTTGGCGTGATAGCTGGCCGTGTTGACGGTGGTACCGCTCTTGAGGCGGCCGGCCACATGTGGCGCCATCAGCACTCCGACAACGGTGAGGGCGACCCAGGCAAGGGCCACCCACACGCGATGCCGCATGACGAACGCGGCGAAGCGTTCCACGAAATCCACCTCCTCGAACGGGCCGGTCCACAGGACAGGACCAGCAACGCTGCCGACGCTAGGCGGACCCACCTTTCGATTCGCTTAACCGTCCGCCCTCGCGCGGCACCTGCGTTTCGGGCAGGTTGGTGAGAGGTGACGGGAGGGTTTCGGGACCCTTGACACCCCGGAAGAGCCGGTGCTCTCATGTGCCATAGCAAATACCTACTGGCAAGTCACAGCAAGAACTTCATTGTCATCACGTCTGCTATAGCAAATAGTCTTCCCAGGAAGAGGTCCGCCATGTTCACCCGCCGTTCCCGCTCCACCGTCGCCCTGGCGGTCACCGCCCTCGCCGTGGGCACCGCAGTGGCCGGCTGCTCGACGAGCTCCACCCCGGCGCCGACCGCCACGTCCGCCGCCCCCGCCACCCCCGCCACCCCTGCGGCCGTCGCCGACCTGGTCACCAAGTCGCACAGCGAGTCCGGGCTGATCATGTACGGCAACGCGCCGACCGCCGTGATCAAGCCGCTGCTGGACACCTTCAGCAAGGCGTACCCGTGGATCAAACCCCAGTACTCCCAGCTGTCGGACAATCAGGTGTTCACCAAGTTCGAGTCCGAGCACGCCCAAAGCGCCCACACCGCCGACCTGCTGATCTCCGACGCCATCCCGCAGGCTGTGCAGGCCGAGAACAGCGGCCTGATCGCCAACGTCACCCCGCAGGGCCTCTCGGACTTCCCGTCCTACATCAACCAGGGCCACGGCATGTACGTGATGTCGCCCGACCCGGTGCTGACGACCTGGAACCCCAAGCTGCTGTCCGGCTCCCAGATCCCCACCAGCTACGCCCAGCTCGCCGCCGACGCCAAGGCCGATCCGGCCAAGTACCCGCTGGTCAGCTACTCCCCCGCCAACCCGCTGGGCTACAACGCCGTCTACGGTCTGGTCCACGTCCTCGGCCCCGACAAGACCTACTCGTACCTGGACGCGGTCGGGCCGCGCACCAAGACCTTCGACGAGGGCCTCGACGGCCTGAACCACCTGGTCGGGGGCGGCGCTTCGGTCGGCTGGCTGTCCAGCGGCCTGGCCCAGGCCGTCATCCCCCAGTACAAGGGCCTGGCCGCCTACGGCTACATGAGCGACGCAACCCCGCTGACGCCGCGCCTGATCGCCCAGACCGCAGGCGCCGCCTCCCCGAACTCGGCCCAGCTGTTCCTCGACTACGTCTACAGCGCCGCAGGCCAGCAGGTCATGTGCGCGGTCGGGATGGAGGCGTCCATGAACAACTTCCAGTCCGCGTCCGGCTGTACCGCCGACCTCACCGACCTGGCCAAGCACGTCCCCGCCGGCACCATGTACCTCGTCCCGGTCACCCAGGACGTGGTCGACCAGCAGAAGGCCATCACCGACCGCTGGAACAAGGCCCTGGGCCGCTGAGCGCCATGACTCCGCACACTCTCGCCCCCTCCCCGGTCACCCCGGTCGCCCCGGCCGCCCCGCGCGGCCGACGCCGCCGCCACACGCCCACGAGTCCCGGCCAGTACCTGATCTGGGCCGCGGTCGCCGTGCTGACCCTGGCCCCGCTCGTCCCACTGGTCGTCACCTCGCTGCTGTCCAAGCCCTACTACCTGCCGGGAGGCGTGTTCAGCGTCGACGCCTACCGGCAACTGTTCACCGATCCGGCGTTCCGTCAGGCCGCCCTGAACACCGGCGTCTTCGCGCTCACCGCCACCGCGCTGGCGCTGCTGCTCGGTGCCACCTTCGCCGTCCTGGTCACCCGCACCGACCTGCCCGGCAAACGCTGGCTCGGCCCGGCCCTGCTCGCCCCGCTGCTGATCCCGCCGCTCGGGCTGATCGTCGGCTGGGAGTCGCTGTACGGACCGGCCGGCTACCTGACCCAGCTCTGGCACAAGAACCTGCACCTGCCCGCCTGGAACCTCACCTCGCTGCCCGGCATGTCCGTACTCGGTGCCGTCGTCACCCTCCCCATCGCCTACCTGACCTGCAAAGCCGTCCTGGAAGGCGGGGACGGAACCCTGGAGGACGCCGTCCGCGCCTCCGGCGGCGGCACGCTGCGGGTCCTGCGCACCGTCACCGTGCCGATGCCGCGCACCGCCCTGCTCGACAGCGGCATGCTCATCTTCACCCTGTGCCTGGAGGTCCTGGGCATCCCGCTGTTCCTGGGACGACCGGCGAACATCAGCTTCATCGCCAGCTACCTGTACGACACCTGGTCCAACAGCACTGTCCCCGACCCGCCGATCGTCTCCGCCGGGGCGATCCTGCTGCTGGTCGTCGCCTCGACCCTGCTGATCGTGCGCAGCTGGCTGCTGCGCCACTCCACCCGCTACACCGCCGGTACCCGGGCCACTCCGCCCGCACGGCTGCTGGAGCTGGGCCGCTTGCGCCGCCCCGCAGCGGCGGCCGTGGCCGGGTTCGTGGCCGTCACCTGCGTCGTCCCGCTGCTCGGCCTCGCCCTGATGTCCTCGGTCACCGACCTGACCACGCTGGTCGCGCCCTGGCACCTGTGGACCGCGAGCAACTGGCGACAGGTCTGGGACGATCCGACCCTGCACCGCGCGATCACCGACAGCCTCATCGTCGCCACCGTCGGCAGCCTGGCCACCGTCGCCCTGGTCGCTGTGGCCACCGTCATCGCCGGCCGCTCGGGGTTCCGGCTGCGCCGCACCCTGCCCGCCCTGCTCGTCTACCCCCGCGCCACCCCCGGCATCGTGTTCGGCGTCGGCTTCTTCTGGCTGTTCCTGATCGTCGACTGGCCCGGCGCCATGCTGCGCAACAGCCTGTGGGGCGAGCTGCTGGCCCTGAGCGTGCGCAACATGACCCTGTCCTACATCATCATCGCCCCCGCCCTCGCCCGGATCAGCCCCGAGCTGGCCAAGGCCGCGGCCACCTCGGGCGCCGGCTGGTGGGCCACCACCCGCCGCATCACCCTGCCCCTGCTCCGCCCGGCGATCCTCAGCGCCGTCGTGCTGATGTTCGTCACCCTGGTCAGCGACTACGACCCTGTGGTGTTCCTGACCAAGCCCGGCACCGAACTGCTCGGCACCACCATGCTGCAGACCTGGTCCAAGGGGCTGCCGGGCCCGGTCGCCGCCCTGGCCCTGATCCAAGTCCTCCTGGTCGCCGCCGCCCTCGCAGTCGGCCTCGGCTGGACGCTGCGCAAGACGGGCACCATCAGCAAGAGAGGCCGCCATGCCTGAGATCTCCGTACACCGGCTGACCCAGACCTTCGGAACCACCCGCGTCCTCGACCAGGTCAGCTTCACCGTCCCCGACATGCAGTTCGTCACCCTGCTCGGCCCGTCCGGCTGCGGCAAGACGACCACCTTGATGTCGATCGCCGGGTTCCACACCCCACGGGCCGGCACCATCAGCCACGGCGACCGCCTGCTGTTCGACGCCGACGCCCGCCGCAACGTCCCGGCCGAGCGCCGGGAACTGGGCGTGGTCTTCCAGTCCTACGCGCTGTGGCCGCATCTGACTGTCGCCGAGAACGTCGCCTTCCCGCTCAAAATCCGCCGGAACCCCCGGGCCGAGATCACCAGGCGGGTCGGCGAGGTCCTGGAACTGGTCGAGCTCGGCCACCGCGCCCAAGCCCACCCCCACGAGCTCTCAGGCGGACAGCAGCAGCGCGTCGCCCTGGCCCGGGCACTGGCCCACGGCCCCAGCGCGCTCCTGCTGGACGAACCGTTCTCCAATCTGGACGCCAAACTCCGGGAGCGCGCCCGCGAATGGCTCGGGGACCTGCAGCGCGACCTGGGCATCACCACCGTGTTCGTCACCCACGACCAGACCGAGGCCCTGGCCATGAGCGACCAGATCCTGGTCATGAACCATGGCCGCATCGTGCGCGCAGGCAGCCCCCAGGACGTCTACCGCCGCCCCGGCAGCCGGTTCGTCGCCGAGTTCCTGGGTCGCTGCAACTTCCTGACCGGCACCGCCCGCCGCATCGGCGACGGCACCTATCTCCTGGAAGCACCCGGGCTTCCCGGCGGCGTCCCGTTCCACGCCGACACCGCGCCGCCGCCCGGAGCCGTGACCGTGGCCGTCCGCCCCGAGGCGCTCACCATCAGCGAGCCGCCGCCCGGCGGCGGTGGCTCCGGGCGCCACGCCCAGGTCACCCACACGACGTTCCTCGGTGACCACTTCCTCTACACGCTCCAGATGGGACCCCATGTCCTGCAGGCCCTCAGTACCCGCCACGTCGGCGTCGGCACGGTCCAGGTCGACCTCGACGCCGACGCCGCCACCGTCGTCACCGACGACCCCGCGCCTTCCCGCCCCGCGCCCGCCGAGCCCGAGCAATCAGAGTCGCCCGCCGCCGCCCGGGCCATTTGACAGCTTGCTGTAGCAGACATCAAATAAGGCCATGAATCTCCCGGAACTCAGCTCCCAGTCGCTGGCCGACCAGGCATACCGGGCACTGAGAGCTGCGATCGTGCGCGGCGACCTGCCCTGGGGTGACAAGATCACCGAACGCGGCCTGGCAGCGAGCCTGGGCGTCAGCCCTACCCCTGTCCGCGAGGCCCTGCGCCGACTGGAGCAGGAGCAACTGGTCGAGCGCACCGGACCGCGCTCCCTGCGCGTGGTCACCGTCTCGCCGCAGGCCCGCATCGAGAGCAGTGCGATCGAGGCCGCCCTGGAAGGCGTCGCCGCGCGCTTCGCCGCCGACAAGGCCACACCGGAGCAGCTCGACCGCATGCAGCGCCTGCTGGACTCCGCCGACGCGGCGGGCGAGGCGCTGCGGGCCGACCGCGACGCCGGCCGGGAGCTCAGCCCCGACCAGGTGGAGCGCATTTTCAACGCGGTCCGCGACTTCCACGACCAGGTGGAGCTGGCAGCCGACAACGCGCAGCTGACCCGCACACTGGACCAGGTCCGGGCCTTCAGCCGCTCCGAACGGCTGAAGGTCGCCTCCGCTCAGCTCAACGCCGGCTCCCCAGGCCAGATCCAGCGCTATGGGCAGCATCACGAGATCCTCGCCGCCCTGCGCGCTCGCGATGGCGACCTCGCCGAACAGCTCGCCCGGACCCACGCGGCCTCGGCTGCAGGGGACCTCGCCGGCTGGGACGCCTGAGCCAGGGCGCCCGCCTCGCCCGAGAGTCAAGCCGTCCGTCCTCTGATGCACCTGCTATAGCAAATAGCTAAAAGATCGACATTCCTGCAACGGAGAGTGATTCACACCATGGAGATCAGGATCCTGGCGCCCACCGGCGCCCTCGGCGCAGGCTTCCGCGCCGAGTCGCTGGAGCGCGGAGTCGCCCTGCTCCCGCACGTCATCGCCTGCGACGCGGGCTCCACCGACAGCGGACCGTACTACCTGGGCAGCGGGCAGCCCAAGCTGTCCCGCGAGGCCGTCGGCCGTGACCTGCGGCTGCTGCTGAGGGCCAGGGACAGGCTGGGAGTGCCGCTGATCATCGGATCCTGCGGCACCAGCGGACGCGACGCGGGAGTCGACCTCGTCGCCGGCATAGCCCGAGAGATCGCCGCCGAGGAGGGCCTGTCCTTCAAGCTCGCCCTCATCTACGCCGACCAGGACCCCGCCTACCTCACCAAGCGCTACGAGCAGGGCCGCATCCGTCCCCTGGACCCCGCGCCGTCGATCGACCGCGACACCCTGACGGACAGTCATGTGGTGGGCATGATGGGCGTCGAACCGATCCAGCAGGCGCTGCGCGAGGGCGCGGACGTGGTCCTGGCGGGCCGGGCCAGTGACACCGCGCTGTTCGCGGCCCTGCCCAACGCGCTGGGCGCCGACCCCGGACTGACCTGGCACATGGCCAAGACCGTCGAGTGCGGCGCGGCGTGCGCGATCCCGCCCAGCGCCGACGGGCTGTTCGTCCACCTGCGGGACGACCACTTCGACGTCGAACCCCTGGACCCGAACTCCCGGCTCACCCCGCACTCGGTGGCCGCCCACACCCTGTACGAGAACGCCAACCCCTACCTGATCACCGAACCCTCGGGCGTCCTGGACACCACCGACGCCGACTACACCGCCCTGGACGAGCGGCGGGTACGGGTCACCGGGGCGAAGTACCGTCCCAGCGACACCTACACCATCAAGCTGGAGGGCTCGCGCCTGGTCGGTTACCAGACCATCGCCGTGGGCGGCATCCGCGACCGCGTCGTCATCGAACAACTGCCCGCGCTCCTGCCGATGGCCCAGTCCTACTTCCGCGCGAAGATCAGCGACGTCTTCGACGGCCGCGTCAACCCCGACGACATCGACATCGACTACCGCCTCTACGGCCAGGACGCCGTCCTCGGCCCACTCGATCGCGACCGCGAACAGCCCGCGCACGAACTCGGCGTCCTGATCACGATCACCGCCCCCACCCAGGCCGTCGCCCACGCCGTCGCGACATTCGTCGCACACTCCAGCTCCCACCTGCCCATCCCCCAGTACGAG
This sequence comes from Streptacidiphilus sp. MAP12-16, assembly GCF_041262165.1. Lineage (NCBI taxonomy): Bacteria > Bacillati > Actinomycetota > Actinomycetes > Kitasatosporales > Streptomycetaceae > Streptacidiphilus > Streptacidiphilus sp. MAP12-16. The sequence continues at coordinate 332,237 of NZ_JBGCBY010000002.1, read as the reverse complement.
GGCCTGGCCAGCACCGTCGCCTTCCCCTTCTCACCGCCCGAGACCGACCGCGGGCCGGTGTACCAGTTCACACTGAACCACGTCGTGGTACCCAGCACGCCCTACGAGATGTTCCGCACCGTCCACGAAGAGGTGAAGCCGTGACCACCCTGCTCGACCTGTGCTCCCTGATCCGGTCCAAGAACGCCGGCCCTTTCGTCCTCACCTTTGACCTCATGTGCCGCGACCAGGCCAGCTACGACCACCTGCGCAGCTCCGGACTGCTCACCCGGCAACTCTTCGCCGACCTGTACGGCGCCGACCCGGAGCAGGTGCTCGTGGTCCACCACGACCGCGCCCAGGCCGTCAAGGTCTCCCTGCCCCGCCCGGTCCGCCAGGGCGACATCCACGACTCCGACAGCTACGGCGGGCAGCAGTACGCCCCTCTGGTCGACCTCGAGATCCCCGATCCCCGCAACTGATCGCCGGATTCCCGGTCAGGGCGACAGGCCGAAGGTGATCCGGTATCCGGCCTCGCCCGTGGAGGTGAAGGTACTGGTGGCGTCGTCGTCACAGTAGGAGTAGGCGAACGGCTCGGCGGTCTTGAACACCGCGGCGTACCTGATCGGCCACTTCGTCGGGTCGCAGGCCGTGCGCGCCGACCACTGACCCCGGCAGCAGTACTGGTCCGTACCGAACACCCCGCACGGCGACTCGCAGCCGACGACCGCCCCGCCCGCGTGGATCTGCAGCGCGGCCGGGCACACCACCGGGCGGGTGCAGCCGGCGGCCGAGCAACCACTGGCGCTGATCTTGTCCTTGGAGGCGCCGCCGACCAGGTTGATCCACATGGGGAGGTTGGAACCGTCCACCATCGAGACGTCGTAGAAGTCCAGACCACTCCAGGCGTTGAGGTTGAACTCGGCGAGCGTGGCCGGAATCGTGCCGTAGCCGGGACACTGGAACCTCCCGCCGCAGTCGCCGGTCTGGCAGTGCCCGCTACCGGAGGCGTCGAAGCTGCACCCGGTGCGCCCCCAGAACCGGCCGTTCCAGTGGTCCGGAACACTGATTGAGAGCACCTGCCCCGGCTTCAGCACCCAGCCGGTGGTGGTCAGCGCGGGCTTCGCCGTCTGCTGCCCTGACCCGACCCAGACCGTCTGCTGCAGGGCGTTCACGAAGGTCACCGTCCGGTGTCCCGGGGCGGCCACCGGCGGAACGCCCGCAGGGGGGACAGGACGTACGGACGAGGCGGCCGCGGTACCGTTGGCGCGCGCCGAAGCCGTCGCACTCGCACGCGCACTCGTGCTCGCGCTGCTCCGCGTGCTCGGGACGCCGGACGCGGTCGTCGCACCGGTCCCCGAACCGACCGGAGCCGACACGCCGGTGGTCGCTCCCTCGGCCGCCACCGTGGAGCCCTGACGCCCGGAGGGGGAGTACAGCACGATGGACAGCACCGCCACCACGACGGCCGCCAGGGTCACCGCCAGCCACTGCCGCACCCATCCGGGACTGCGCCTTCTACCGCCACGCGCCATGAGCACCTCTGTATGCCTTCGACGCATGTGCGCCGATCCGATCCCCGCCGTTCAGGAGACGAGGCGGCGCCGGGCCGACAACGGAAATCCGAGCGGCGATTTCCGTTGTCCGGTGCCTGCCGTTCCGTCTCCTGAACGGCGAGTAGCACGGCAAGCGAAAGGAACCAGGGCGAGATGCGCGCAACCGGTCGGGGTACTGCGGCCAGAGGCTCGGTCGGCGGAGCGAGCGCCAGGACGGTGCTCGCGGCCAGGGCCGGCGACGCCCAGGCACTGGAGGCCCTGGTGGCAGCCTCTCTGCCGCTGGTCTACAACATCGTCGGACGCGCCCTCAACGGGCACCCCGACGTGGACGACGTGGTCCAGGAGACGCTGCTCAGAGTCGTCCGTGGGCTGGGCGACCTGCGGCAGCCCGAGTCGTTCCGGTCATGGATGGTCGCCATCGCGATCCGCCAGGTCCACGACCGCGAGCGCGAGCAGCACAGTTCCCGCACGCACCGCGCCGACCTGGACACGGCCGAGCAGATACCCGACCCCGCCTCCGACTTCGCCGCGCTCACCATCCTCCGGCTCGGCCTGACCGACCAGCGCCGGGAACTCGCCGAGGCCACCCGCTGGCTGGACGAGGGCGACCGCTCATTGCTGGCGCTGTGGTGGCTGGAGGAGAGCGGGGAACTGCAGCGGGCGGAACTGGCTCAGGCGCTCGGCCTGTCCGGCCGCCATGCCGCCGTCCGGGTGCAACGGATGAAGGAGCAGTTGGAGACGGCGCGCGCCATCGTCCATGCGCTGCGGATCGAGCGGACGTGCGCGGAGCTCGGCGAGCTCACGCGCGGCTGGGACGGCGCGCCGAGCCCGCTGTGGCGCAAGCGGCTGGCCCGGCACCTGCGCGACTGCGACGTGTGCGGGGAACGCGGTGGCGCGCTCTACCCCATGGATCAACTGCTCGGCGGGCTGCCGCTGCTGGTGCCTCCGCCCTCGTGCATGGTGGCGGCGCATCAGCTCGCCGGTTCCGGGATCACCCGGATCGGCGTGAACCTGCGGGCACAGCATCGGGGCCCCGGCATACGCCCAGCTCGCGGCGTACGCGCCGCACTGCACGGCAGGCTGCTCCCGGTGTCCGCCGTGGCTGGAACCGTCGCCTCGGTCGCGACCGGGGCGGTGCTGTTGTCCGGCCTCGGGGGGAGTCCGGCGAAGCCCCAGCCGAACGTGGCCGGTCGACCGGCGGTGGTGGCGCTGCCGTCCGCTTCGCCGACGGTATCCACCGCCACGTCCGCGAGCGCCCAGCCCCGTGGCAAGGCCACGACCGCGCACCCCAGCGCGACACCGTCCGCGGCGAAGGCGCCGGTCATGCCGGCCTCATCGTCCAGGAAGGGCGTCAGCGCCTGGAGCTTCCCCGGCGTCAACGCCGCACTCGAACAGTCGGGGGCGAGCTGGTACTACACCTGGACCACCACGCACTCGGGCATCAGCGGCCCGGCGAACGTCGGCTTCGTCCCGATGATCTGGGGATCCAACTCGGTGACCCCCACGGCCCTGGCGCAGGCCAGGAGCGCCGGGCCATACCTGCTCGGGTTCAACGAGCCGGACATGGCCGCGCAGTCGAATATGACGGTCGATCAGGCGCTGCAACTCTGGCCGAAGTTGCAGGCAACCGGGGCTACCCTCGGGAGTCCCGCAGTCGCCTACGGCGGAGACACGCCCGGCGGATGGCTGGACCGCTTCATCAGCGGCGCCAGGGCGAAGGGCTACCGGGTCGACTTCATCGCGCTGCACTGGTACGGCGGCGACTTCGTCACGACGGACGCGGTGAACCAGTTGCGCAGCTATGTCCAGGCCGTCCACGACCGCTACCACCTGCCGATCTGGCTCACCGAGTACGCCTTGATCGACTTCTCCCACGGAACCCGCTTCCCCACCGGACCGCAGCAGGCCGCGTTCGTCACCGCCTCCACCCGGATGCTGTCCCAACTGCCCTACCTCCAGCGATACGCCTGGTTCGCCCTCCCCGCTTCCGACACCGCACCCAGCACCGGCTTGTTCCGGAGCGGCCCGGTGGCCACGGAAGCGGGACGCGCGTACGAGGCGGCTGGAGGCTGAACCCGGGCAGGCGACGCGCTGGCCGGCCCGAGGTGATCGGGCCGGCCAGCACTGTCGGAACCGCTCAGGCCCCGGGCTCTAGGTCACGGATAACTGACCACGTTGCTCGGGACGGTGTTGGGCGGTGTGAGCGCACCCGTGTCGTTGATGACATGGGTGATGGTGCCGACGTTGCCGAGCGAGACGGTGAGTACGTCGTGGAACTTCACGCCCGGGGTGTTGGGCACCTCGAACGCGTGGTACGCGTTCACGGACGGGTTGATGTTGAAGTAGCAGTAACTGCCCAACCCCCAGGCCTCGTGCGTGGTGACGTTGGCGCCCACCTTGTAGGCGGCGTATCCGTTCACCCCGGTCGGGCTCATCCAGGCTGCCTGGTTCGGAACGTCGTACGGCATCTCGTTCTGGAAAAAGATCGTCTTGCCGTTCTGGCCGTTCCAGGTGACCTGGTACTTCTGGTAGTGCTCGACGAACAGGCCGGTCGCCTCGACGTTGTTCCCGTTGACGATCAGGCCGTTGTCCGCGGTGTTGGTCGTCCAGCCGACCGTGCCTGCGTTGCCGTGGTCAGCACGCCAGGCCCAGATGTGGTCGATGACGGCGTCGTTGCTGTTGACGACGAGGCTCGTGGTCGCCTTTCCCGCGATCTCGCCACCGATCCGGAAGAACACGTCCTGCACCGTGGTGGGGTTTGCCGCGTGGCCGGCGCTCGACCCGGACGGGCCAACTGTCAGCAGCGCCTGCGAGTTGGCCGTACCCGCGTCGAACAGCAGGCCCTTGAGTCGGACGCCGTCGACGTCGGCGACCTGCATCGCGTTGACCCCGTTGTCCGGGACGAAGGTCGGATAGCCGATACCGAGCACGACCGTGTTGGGCCTGGTGACGTTGAGGGTCTGGTTGAGGTGGTAGACGCCCGGGGTGACGAAGAGATTGCACCCCTGGGACAGCGCGGTGTTGATGGTCGCGGCGGTATCGCCCGCCTTCACGACGTAGAACTGGCTCATCGGGAGTGACGTGCCCGGGGTGCTGCCGTTGGCCCAGCTCGGTCCGGAGGCGTTGGTGCGGAGCGAGGGCAGGAACACCCGGTACTTGCCGGTGCCGTCGACGTACAGGTACGGCACGTCGCGCGAGACCGGGGTGGTCGCCAGGGTGGTCTCCGGCGGGCTGGGGAAGGTGTTCGCCGGTGCTCCTGTGGTGCCCGAGAAGACCATGTTCCACACGCCGCCGGCCCAGCTGCCCAGGCTGCTGTCCCGGGTGTACCACTGCTGCTGCGAAACGGACGACGCCTGTCCGGAGACCTTGGTGTCGGCGACGTAACCGCCGCTCGCGTAGCCGAAGCTGGCCGGGTAGAGCTGCAGGCCACCGTGCACATCGATCCGGCGGAACGGGGCAGCCTGCGCCACAGCCCAACGGTCGGACCCGCTGGACGGATTGATGGCCATGTTCTCCGCGGAACGCCAGAAGTTCTGCAACGCCTGGCCCTGGTCCTCGGGGTTGAAGGCATCGACGGTCACGTCACCGTTGATGGTCACATCGTCCGGGTTCTGACCCAGTCCGGCGACCGAGGTGTAGTAGCCGACGTTGTCCTGCACGTTGTACACGCCCGGCTTGTAGAGGTCCGCCACACGGTTCTCGGAGAACTGCGCGGTGACGGTGTCCTTCATCTGGGCGAACTGGGCGTCCAGTTGCGCCTGGATGGTGGCGCTGGACATGCTCGGGTCGAAGATGTGCACGTTCGGGCCAAAGTTCGGAGTGTCGGACTGGACCGGACACACCGAGGAGGTACCGATGGTGTAAGTCGCGCTGGCCGTTGCGGAGTTCGTCAGGCCGGACGCGAGAGCAACGGCGTTGACCGTGGTCGTCGCGGCGATCGTGATCGGGCCGGTGTACAGGGTCGACGTTGCGGTGGGTGTCGAACCGTCGAGGGTGTAACGGATGCTCGCCCCGGGGGTCGCATCGGCGATCGTCACCGACTGGGCGGCCGGATACGTCCCGCCCGCCGGAGTGAACGTCGGAGTGAGGACCGTGCCACCACCCCCGCCCCCGCCCTGCGTATAGGTGAAGTGCGGCGTATCGAACTGCGGGCCGTTCTTCTCATAGGTGAACCAGTACTCCAGCACCGTGCCGCTCGTGAGTGAACTCACGGTCTGCGTCCACGTACCGCCGGTGTTGGTCATCCGGACGTTCTGCTGGCCGGAACCGTTGACCAGGTAGTGGACATCCACGAACGCCGCCGGCGTGGTCGGGGTGAACGAGAACTGAGCCTGCGTCGCACTGAGCTGCGTGGCGCTCTGGGTGTAGTCAGGCGAGGAGGCGCCGATGGTGTAGGTCGCGCTGGCCGTTGCGGAGTTCGTCAGGCCGGACGCGAGAGCAACGGCGTTGACCGTGGTCGTCGCGGCGATCGTGATCGGGCCGGCGTACAGGGTCGACGTTGCGGTGGGTGTCGAACCGTCGAGGGTGTAACGGATGCTCGCCCCGGGGGTCGCATCGGCGATGGTCACCGACTGGGCGGCCGGATACGTCCCGCCCGCCGGAGTGAACGTCGGAGTGAGAACGGTGCCACCACCCCCGCCCCCGCCCTGCGTATAGGTGAAGTGCGGCGTATCGAACTGCGGGCCGTTCTTCTCATAGGTGAACCAGTACTCCAGCACCGTGCCGCTCGTGAGTGAACTCACGGTCTGCGTCCACGTACCGCCCGTGTTGGTCATCCGGACGTTCTGCTGGCCGGAACCGTTGACCAGGTAATGGACATCCACGAACGCCGCCGGCGTCGTCGGAGTGAACGAGAACTGCGCCTGCGTCGCACTCAGCTGCGTGGCGCTCTGGGTGTAGTCGGAGGCAGCGGCGGCGGTCCCGGCCGAGGTGACGAGGCCGAGTAGGGCAACCAGCGTGAGGGCGACGGCGGTGAACAGTGCGGTGATGCGTCTGCGCGGCTGGGGCTGCGAAGGGCGCGGAAGGGCGGTTCTGCGCATGAGGGTCCTTTCACCCGGGTTCGTGAACTGAACACCGAGTCGACACGGGGAGAGCGCTGCCGACAACCTGACCTTTGAATCGACGTTTTGAAAGCGCTCTCAGTCCACGGACACAGGACTTCTGCATCCGTAGGGCAGTGTCATTCCTATGTGACCGAGCGTCAAGAAGTTACACAGGCTTCAACTTCTGAAGGAACCTGCAGACTTGCTCGGCGGACCGGCGCGCACCCTGGGCCGCCGCCCACTCATGCCCCCGCCGGATGACGGCCTCCGCGCCAACGCCGGGAACCGGAGGCTTCCGCACGCCGAGGCCGTCACATCCACGGTGCTACCGCGCCTCGATGCGTCCGTCCGCGCGCAGCGAAGCAGCACACGACAGAACCTCGGTGCCGTCGCCGGTGCGGTAGGCGCCGTACGTCGTGCTGACAATCCTGGGCCAGTAGACGTTGCTGGTGTCGACACAGTCGACGACGAGCCGCCAGGTGTACGGCGCACCGCTGTAGCAGGTCACGCTGGCCGTGTTCCCGCTACCACCCAGGTTGCACGGCAACTGCGCCGCCTGCGCGGGACCGACCGCCAGCGCTGCGGTAGCTGACGCGACGCAGGCTGCCAGGCCCAACAGGGTCTTGAGTCGCACGAATGAACCTCTTTCTCATCGCAAGTGCCCGATCCATTGGCCGTTTTGTCGGCCGTGGACCACTATGGGGCCCACGCCATGGCTAGGTCTAGACCAATTGGAGAATTCTGCGGAGTACATGTCACTCGGCTGCCTCGACCAGGCAGTTGACGGCACGTGGCTACCTGCCCGGGCTCAACTCCCGCCCCAGAGGACTAGACCAGTATCGGCGAAAGTCTTGACAGCGGACTTCTCGGAGGGCTGTTCTGGACCCGGACGAATTGCTGCGAAGTCAGACATGGCATCGTCCGTCCGCCGTCATCGGCACCGGGGCAGAGCAGACGCGAACCGTCGCTCCCCCTCCCCCTGCACCGGGGCGCGTCCACGAGCCGCCGCCTCGCTCAACAAGCTGCCCGAATCCCGCTGTTGTGAAGTGAAAGAGGAGTGGTTCGATTGAGATGCGCACGTCTGCTGTCAGGGGTCACCGCGCTAGCCCTTGGCGCCCTCGGTGTGGTGCTGGCCGGCTCCGCCACGACTGCCAGTGCGGCCACCGCTTTCCCTGCCCATTTCTCCGCGCCCTATGTCGACGCGGGACTGAGCAACACCACGCTGACCAGCGTCGCGAGTGCCACCGGAAACAAGTTCTTCACCCTCGCGTTTGTCGACGGCGCAGGCTGCCAGTGGAGCATGTACAACACCGCGAGCTGGCAGAGCCAGATCAGCGCCCTGCGCTCGGCCGGCGGCGATGTCATCGTGTCCTTCGGCGGCTGGACCACGGACAACGGGGGCACGGACCTGGGTAACACCTGTTCCTCGGCGAGCGCTGCCGCAGCCCAGATAGAGAACGTGGTGACCACCTTCGGCGTCACGCACCTGGACTTCGACATCGAGTCCAATGCGCTGACGAACACGACCGACGTGACCCGCACGAACCAGGCCCTGGCACAGGTCCGCTCATGGGGCTCCAGCACCGGGCGCTCACTGTCGATCTCCTACACCATCCCCTCCTTCCCGAGCGGCCTCAGCTCGGACGGGACGAACCTGCTCAGTAACGGACGGGCCAACGGCTTCACGCCCGACGTCGTGAACATCATGTCGATGGACTACGGAACATCAGGCACGGAGATGGGCAACGCCTCGAACTCGGCGCTGGACGGAGCCGCAAGCCAGGTCGCCTCGGCGTACGGGATCTCGCTGTCGGCCGCGTACGCGAGGATGGGCAACACCCCGATGATCGGTCAGAACGACAGCGCGGGCGAGGTCTTCACGCTGGCCGACGCCTCCACGGTGGAATCCCATGCCGCGTCCATGGGCATCGCGATGGTCTCCTTCTGGTCCGAGGGCCGTGACAACGGGGGCTGCCCGGGCCTGAGCACCGCGTCCTCGACCTGCAGCGGGATCAGCCAGAACGCCAATGCCTTCACCAGCGCCTTCCAGAGATTCACCGGCGGCAGCAGCGGGGGCGGCACCGCGAGCGAGTACGTCAGCTCCGCATCGAGCCGTTGCCTCGACGACCCGGGCGCGAACACGGCGCCGGGTACATTGCAGGAGATCTGGGACTGCCACCACGGTGCCAACCAGGAATGGACCTACACGAGTAGCAAGCAGCTGCAGACGCTCGGCCTGTGCCTGGACGCCGTTGGTCAGGGCACGGGCGCCGGAACCAAGATCGACCTCTGGCCCTGCAACGGTCAGAGCAACCAGCAGTGGAACGTCAACTCAAACGGCACGATCACCGGTGTGCAGTCGGGCCTGTGCCTCGATGTGATCGGTGGCGGCTCCAGCCCCAACGGCACCGGTATCGACCTCTGGCCCTGCAACAGCCAGAGCAACCAACAGTGGGCCACTGCATAGGAGAAGAAGGCCGGCCTGGGCGCGCCGACTGCGCGCCCAGGCCGGTCGAAGCGGCACCGTTGCGACCATGCGGCTGCTGCCGTCGAGCACGTAGTTGAGCGCTGTGCTCTACTGAAAACGTGGATCGTAAGCACCTACTCACGTTCACCACGCGCACCGGGCGACCCACCGAGGTGGCTTCCGATGCTCTGGACGACCAGCGGACCGAACAGGTGCGAACCAGAGTCCGACTCATGATCGAGATCACCGCTCGGGCCGGGGCGTACCGCAAGGGACTACTGGCAGCAGCCGGGCACCTCAGCCCGGAGGAAGCGGCCATCCTCTCCGATCTCGAGCGGCACGGCCTGCAGGTGCCACAACTGCACGACGTGCTGTGCGGCGGCCATGTCCTGGTCGACAACCCGCAACTCTACGAGGACTGGCGGTTCTCCAAGGTCAGCCATCCGCGCATATCCAGCCACCACCGCAATATCGACAAGACGCTCTATCCCGATATCGGGATGCGCGGGCAGGTGGTCAGAGAGAAGCTGCACGGGCGGACGGCGCAGGGCACGTGGGTGCAACTGGAGAAGACCCCCGCCGCCTTCGGCAAGCGCAAGGTGCCCAGCCTCACCGACATCCGGCACCTCATGGACTACCTGGTCTACCGGGTCACCCGCAGCAATGTCGGCCCGTGGGGCCTGTCGCGGTCGACCGAGCGGCGCCCGATGTACCTGTCGCCCAACCTGGCCGTCCCCACGTCCCTGACGCCGCCGGTTGCGAACTCGCTCACCCTGGCGCTTCGCCGGATCGAGGCCGATGACGATGCCACCGCGGTGTCGCAGGATCTGGCGGCACGATTCCCACCGCCAGACCGGACGGACCCGGCGAGCGAGCTGGGCCAGGCACTGTCCGGCCTGGCCGGACGGGGTCTGTTCGGCAACTCCGAAGTGTGGGTCTCCGAGACGCCGTCACAGAGCACTGCCGCGATTCTGGCCGAGCGCGGCGAACAACCGCCGCCGTGGACGTTGTGGGCGGAAGGATCGCCATGAGTGACGCTGACACGAATGGTCCCGCATCGGTGCCCCCAGGGCCCGGTGAGGCGTCCGTGCCCGAGGGGCTGGTCTCGGCCGTGGTGAGTCTGGTCAACACCGGGCCGGTGCTGCTCGGTGCCTACACCATCGCCGAGCTCACCGCGGTCGACGCGATCGTGGACTTCCTTGAGGCCCGGCCGTCGGACGAGGTACTCGCCGAGGCGGTCCGCTCGCTGGCGGCCCGGCAACTTATTCTGGCAGGATCCGCTGCCGAGCAGATCCGAGTACGAGGAGATCTGGGCATCGCGGTGGCGTTCCAGCAGCGGGCCCGGATGGTGCTGGACGCTCGCGCGACCGGAACGCGTCCCGGCGAGCCGTGGCGGATCCTGCTCCTCCCGCAGCCCGAGCGGATCTGCCTGATGGTGCGCATCGACGCTCTCGGCGTCCACGAGATCGGCCTGTACAAGATGGAGGAGGCCCTCAGCTTTCTCGTCGACTGGTTGCCCCGGGGCTCGTTGGCGGACCATGATCCGGCGGTTGACGCCGACGGCGTGCTCGCCTCGTCAGAGCGTTCCGCGCTGGTCACCGTCACCCACTACACCGCGCAGGGATCGGCCGAGATCGCCGGCGCCAGTACCGACATGATCCTCGCCCGCCACGACGGACGCTTGCACCTCTTCCGCCGGGAGCCGCACGACCGGGCCAAGCTGGTGCCCAACCCACCGGGCGGCAAGGGCGTGCACGACACGCTCGTCTCCCTGTTGTCGTAGCACTCGGCTCCGCGCGGTTGACGCGTCTCAAGATGACCGGTCATAACCATGCGCCCCCTCGCACCCGCTGAACAGGCCACCCGTGCGGCCCAATGATGTTGTGCAGCGCGCACCATCCGTCACAGGATGTAGCAGGGCCACGCAGCCGAGGATCCGCCCTCGCCGAGCCCAGGACGCGCACCACCCCCACTCCCGCCCCAGGTTGGACCCATGGCCGACACCACCGCTCCCGAACCCATCGTTGTCGTGTTGCCGCCGGAGACCGGATCAGCTGGTACCGGCCGCCGCGTGCAGCTCGGCCACCACGTCGTCGCCCTCGCTGAGAGTCGCGACGACGTCTACCGGCTTCTGGACATGGCCGGCCTGACCGAGTGGGTGGAGCTCGATCCCACGATCATCGAGTGGAGGCTGGGCGGCCCCGACGTGTGGCCCTGACGGTCCGCGCTCGATCAGGACGGGGTGCCTCCGGGTGCGACCCCGCCGCGGCGCGCCCGGCCGAACTCGCCGCAGCGAGTACCCTGGCCCGGGCGCGCTGCGCAGGTCGGCGTACTGGACGAAGGGGTTGCGCATGAGTCGGCGGGTCGTCGTCACCGGGGGCAGCGGGAAGCTCGGGCGAGCAGTGGTCAGGGACCTGGTCGAGCACGACTGGCAGGTCGTCAACCTTGACGCCGCCGCGCCCGCCGAACAGCTCTGCCCCTTCGTCAAGGCCGACCTCACCGACTACGGCCAGGTCGTGGAGGTGCTCACTGCCGTCGACGACCGCTACCGCGGCGTCGACGCCGTCGTGCACCTGGCCGCGATCCCCGCGCCCGGCCTGCGCCCCAATGCGACGACCTTCGCCAACAACGTCCCCGCCTCGTACAACGTGTTCGCCGCCGCACGCCTCGCGGGCATCCGCAACGTCGTCTGGGCCTCCAGCGAGACGGTCCTCGGTCTGCCCTTCGACACTCCCCCGCCGTACGTCCCGGCCGACGAGGAGTACCCGCCGAGCCCGGAGAGCACCTACTCCCTCGGCAAGCACCTGGAGGAGCAGATGGCCGCCCAGTTCTGCCGCTGGGACCCCGAGTTGAAGATGATCGGGCTGCGCTTCTCCAATGTGATGGAGGTCGCGGACTACGCGGACTTCCCCTCCTACGACACGGACCCGACGCTGCGCAGCTGGAACCTGTGGGGCTACATCGACGCCCGGGACGGGGCACAGGCCGTCCGCCGCGCGCTCGACCACCAGGGCACCGGGGCGGACGTCTTCGTCATCGCCAGTCCCGACACGGTGATGTCCCGGCCCAACGACGAACTGCTCAAGGCCGTCTACCCGGATGTCCCGGTGCGCCGCGAAGTCGGCCCGCACGAGACCCTGCTCTCCATCGACAAGGCCCGGCGGGTGCTGGGCTATGCCCCGGTCCACAGCTGGCGCGACAACGCACGGTGATCGCACCGCCGGATGAGCGGCCCCGCTGACGGTCGGGGCCAGGCCTGCGACGAGGGGGGTGTCTTCGGGCCACCAGGTCGCGCCCAGCGGTTACCGGGGGTCGTCGCCGGGCCGATGACCCTGCCCTGAAGCACTCCTGACGTTCCATCGGGCTGTCTGCGGGGCGGCTCGGGTCCCAGGCTATGCTGCGTCTGCGACGGCAGGCGATGTGCTGAGCGGCAGGCGAGAGAGCAGGTGGGCTCGGTGGGGAACTCTTCGGAGTGGATGAAGGCGCGGCTCCAGGAGCCGCCGGTACCGCAGATGGATCTGCGGAGCGACATTCCCCACTCGGCCCGGATCTACGACTATGTGCTCGGAGGAAAGGACAACTTCCCGGCGGACCGCGAGGCGGCCGAGCAGATGCTGCGCGGCTGGCCCAGTCTGCGCGCCTCCATGCGGCAGAGCCGGGCGTTCATGCACCGGGTGACCCGCTACCTGGCCGCCGAACAGGGGATCCGCCAGTTCCTGGATGTGGGCACCGGCATCCCGACCGAGCCCAACCTGCACCAGGTGGCCCAGGGCATCGCCCCGGACTCCCAGGTGGTGTACGTCGACAACGACCCGATGGTGCTCGTCCACGCCCGTGCGCTGCTCACCAGCTCGGCCGAGGGGCGCACCGCCTACGTCCAGGCGGACATGCGTGATCCCCACTCCATCGTCGCCGCCCCGCAGGTGCACAACACGTTCGACCTGAGCCGGCCGGTGGCCCTGTCCGTCATCGCGGTGCTGCAGTTCGTCCCGGACGACCTGGATCCTGTCGGCATCGTGCGGCGCCTGCTGGAACCACTGCCTTCCGGGAGCTTCCTGGCACTGTCCATGGTGACCACCGACTCCAACCCGGCGATCGCCGACGTGGTGCGCGAGTACAACGCCCGCGGGATCAACGTGCAGGCGCGCACCCGCGGTCAGGTCGAGAAGTTCTTCGAGGGCTTGGATCCGGTCGATCCGGGAGTGGTCCTGGTCCACCGTTGGCGCCCGGACGGCTCCGCGACCGGCCTGGACGACGCCGACGTGGCGATGTACGGCGGCGTCGCCCGCAAACCCTGACCTGACCTGACCGAACCGGACCGGACCGGACCGCACCGCGGCGGGCCGACCGGCGCGCTGCCTGCGGCTGCGCATTTCGGTATATCCCATCGGCCGTACAGAGAACGCGTATACGGTTTGGGTGCCTGGCGGCGTCAGGTACCGGTCGGTGTGGGCGGGAGACGCGGCCCGACGAACAGCGCGGGAGAGCGGAAAACAGGTGGAACACTTCGATGCGGAGTGGGCTCTGCCCTTCCACGCGCGGGTGCTTTCCGTCGCTCAGGTGATCGCCCGAGCGGTCGCCGCGCTGAGCCTGGTCCTGGCCGGAGCGGCGCTGCTGGACGGGTTGCTGCACGCGCACCTGCTGCAGACCGTGGTGCCAGGACAGTCCGCGGCGATGCAGCCGCGTACCGCACTGGCACTGGTGGCGCTGGCGGGCCTGTTACTGCTGACCGTGCTGAAGCGCCCCGACCGGGTGAGCAGGCGGATCGCCTGGCCCGCCGTGACGGTGGCGTCGCTCCTTGCGTTACTGGGCTCCGGGGCCTACGTCACCGGGATCGACACGCACCTCGCCGGGCGGATGGCCCCGAACACCGCGCTGGGCTTACTACTGGCGGGGGCGGCGCTGCTGGCGGTCCGCTCCGGTGGGTCACGAGCGCTGCTCCTCGGGCAGATCCTGGCCCTGGCCACACTGATGCTGGGTCAGGCCAGGCTGGACGGCCTCGCCTACCACGTAAGGCAGTTGGGGCAAATCGGCGACGCCCCGGCGATGGACGTGAGCACCGGGCTGGCGCTGGTCATGCTCGGTCTCGGGACGTTCCTGCTTCGACCGGACGAGGGTCTGGCGGCCCTGCTGACCAACTCCGCCACAACCGGGCATCTGGGCCGCTGGATGGTCGGCGTGACACTGGTTCTGATCCCCGTCCTCGGTTGGGTCCAGCTGACCGGCCAGGACAGGGGCTGGTACGGCGCCCGGCTGGGGGTCGCACTGCTCGCCTACGCCAGGACCTGCGCCCTGCTGGTGGCCGGATTCGCCGCACTGGCGCTCGCCCGCAGGGTCGAGAACGCGGGTGCCCGGGCCGAGCGGAAGGTCGGGGAGTATGCGCAGTTGCAGGCATTCATGGACCATACGCCCGCGGTCATCTTCACCAGAGACCTGAACGGCCGCTACCTGGCCGCCAACTCCCGCTTCGAGCACGTCGTCGGCGCCGTCCGGGACCGCGTGGCCGGTGCCCGGGTCGAGGACCTGCTACCGCCCGAAGCCGCGGCGGCGGCGCGGACCGCCGATCTCGTCGTACTGGCGAACCGGGCTGCCGTGCAGCACGAAGAGGTCATCCACCAGCAGGACGGCCCGCACCACTACCTGACCACGCTCTTCCCGCTCATCGACGGTGCGGGCGAACCGTATGCGGTGTGCGGGGTCGCGCTGGACGTCACTGACCGCGTCCTCGCCCGGAGCGAGGCCGAGCGACTGCAGCGCCGCTTCCGCGACCTTCTGGAGGCGGCCCCCGACGCGACGGTCATCGCGGACGGCGCCGGCGCCGTGGTCATGGTCAACGCACAGGCGGAGAACCTCCTCGGTCACCGGCGCGAGGACCTCATCGGCCGCCCCCTCGCCCTGCTTCTGCCCGAGCCTCCGTTCCCGCAGGACCCCGCCCACTTCGACTGCTACCGCGTCCGCCTCGAAACCCCGCCCGAGGGCGCTGAATCGGATCCGCGCGCGCGGCACCGCGATGGGCACGAGTTCCCCGTCGAGCTCAGCATCAGCCCGCTGGAGACCGAGGACGGGCTGCTTGTGTCCGTGGCGATCCGCGACATCACCGAGCGCAGGCGGATCGAGGCGGAGCACCAGGCCCTGTACGAGCAGCAGCGGCACATCGCGCTGACCCTGCAGCACAGCCTGATGGGGACCCCGCCGCAGCTTTCCCACCTCCCCACCTCCAGCCGATATCTGGCGTCGGCTCAGGAGGCCGGGGTGGGCGGCGACTGGTTCGACCTGATCCCCCTCGATGCCGGGCGCATCGGCATCCTGATCGGGGACGTGATGGGCCGCGGCGTGGACGCCGCCGCGGTGATGGGCCAACTCCGGGCCGCTGCCCACGCACTGGCCCAGACCGGCATGTCCCCTGCCAGGCTCATGACCGCGCTGGACGACTTCGTCTCGGAACTACCCGACCAGCTCGTCACCTGCTGCTACCTGATCGTCGATCCCGCCGCAGCCCAGGTCACCGTCTGCTCGGCCGGGCATCCGCCGACCCTGCTCGCGGTCCCCCGCCAGCCGACGCGACCGCTGCCCTCCCCCATCAGCGTGCCGCTGGGCGTCGGTGGCTTCCCGCATCAGCAGGCCGTCCAGTCGCTGCCGCCGGGCGCCACCCTGGCTCTCTACACCGACGGTCTGGTCGAGACACCCGACTCCGACATCGACAGCCGCATCCAGATCCTGGCCGACACCCTGGAGGCCGCCCTCGCGGACCGCGTGGTCGACGCCCAGGTGCTGGACCAGACCGCCGATCTTCTGTTGAAGACGCTGATCCCGGACGCCGAGGCGCACGACGACGACGTCACCCTGTTGCTCGTCCGGGTCCCTGCGGCACCGGAGTCCAGCGCCGCGGTCGAACTGTCAGCGGGGCCAAGGTCCGCGTCCGCGGGACGGCGCTTCGTCGCCGCCACACTGTCCCCCTGGAACTGCCCCGCGGACACCGTCCAGACGGCCTGCCTGCTCGCATCCGAACTGCTCACCAATGCCATCCGCCATGCGCAGGGCCCGCTCGGCCTGCAGGTTCGCCGCGCCGCGGCCGAACTGTCCGTCGAGGTGACCGATCGCAGCCCGACCGTTCCCAGCGAAAGGTCCGCGGGCCAGGAAGACGAGAACGGACGTGGCCTCGCCCTGGTCACAGCTCTTGCCGACAGATGGGGCACGCGGCCCCACGCTGACGGCAAGACCGTGTGGTTCACGCTGGCCCTCAAGCCCGCCTGACGCCATGACCAGCACGCCACGGGCGTCCTCCGGCCCCAACAGCATGACTGTTTCTCAGAAGCCGGACCAGAGGCCGGTGCTGCCACACCCAGCACCCCTGGGTCACCCAACCTTACGAAGGGCTCGATCAAAATCAGGAAGGTAGGGCCGGATGTCACGTTTGCTGCGCCTGTCCTGTCATCCCTATGGGCCGCGATCGGCGTGGCCCTGCAGTGACAGACGGGAACTGGGCAGATGCGCGTCGCAGTGGCTGGTGGGACCGGGTTGACCGGGCAACAGGTGGTCCGGGTGTTGACCGCCGCAGGGCATGAACCGGTGGTGCTGTCCCGGGCGAGAGGCGTGGACCTGGTCTCGGGTGCGGGACTGGACGCCGCACTCGTCGGGGCCGGTGCGGTGATCGACGTCAGCAACGTGACCACGACGAGGGCCGCGGTCGCACGGACGTTCTTCGAAGCGGCCACGCGCAACCTGCTGACGGCCGAGGAGCGTGCGGGCGTGAGCCACCATGTGGTGCTCTCGATCGTGGGCAGCGACCGCGTCGACTTCGGCTACTACGAGGGCAAGCGCCGCCAGGAGGAACTGGTGCGTACCGGGCCCGTGCCGTGGACCGTACTGCGTGCCACCCAGTTCCACGAGTTCGTCGGCCAGGTCCTGGCCCGCACCCGCGGGCCCATCGCGGTGGTTCCCCGGATGCTCAGCCAGCCGATCGCGGTGCACGAGGTCGCCGAGGCGCTGGTCGCACTGGTCTCGGGCCCACCGCTGGGTCTGGCTCCCGAGCTGGCCGGCCCCGGCGAGGAGTCGCTCGTCGAGCAGGCCCGTCAGCTCCTGCGCGTGCGCGGCCAACACCGCTGGGTGCTGCCGGTCCGACTGCCGGGAGCCGGCGCACGGCAGATGGCCGAAGGCGGTCTGCTGCCCACCACACCGGGCCCGAGGGGAAAGCAGACCTTCGCCCAGTGGCTGGACGAGCAGTCAAGCCGCGCACCACGCCGGTCATGAGCAGCCAGGCCGAACTCGCCGCCGGCGCCCGCGCGCGTCCGTGCCCGGGTGCGATCGTCCCTCGCGGCACCGGCGATGGAACAGGTGCAGTGAAATCCGTACGCCCACGACACGGATCGGCAGCACGCGCTTAACACTCCCTCGGCAGAGTGGTGGTCAACGGCGAGAAGCCGAGCTTGGTGGCAGTAGGTGTTCGGAGCGGCTCCCGGACCCGGTCCGCCCCCAAGGGGACGCGTCGGACGGCCCTGACCCGGCCACGTGTCCATCGCCCGCAGGCACGCCGTAGTCCCGCCCCGTCGGCCCCCACAGGTCGGCAGGGAACGGCAGCTCTTGCGGCACCGCGCTCCGCGTTCCCGGGTGGGGGACACAGCGGAGACGCGTGGGAGGGGCTGGTCCATCGAGGACCGGCCCCTCCCACGCGTGTGCCTGTCCGAGCTGGGGCACGGCTCACCGCTGTAGCCAGATGCGGACGGCGACCTCGTAGGAGGCGCAGCCTGCCGCCGCAGGCCTGCTCGCTGATCCGGCGTCGGAGCGAGGTCCACGGACAGCACCCTCCTAGACCCAGCCCCGTTCGCGGGCGATCCGCACCGCCGTGTGGCGGTTGTCCGCGGAGAGCTTCGCCGTGGCGGAGGACAGGTAGTTGCGCACGGTGCCCGGGGAGAGCGACGCGCGCCGGGCGACCTCGGCGATCGGCGCGCCGTCCGCCGCCAGCTCCAGTACCTCCGCCTCGCGCGCGGTCAGCGGCGAGTCCCCGGCACTGATGGCGTCGGCGGCCAGCTCCGGGTCCACATAGCGCCCTCCGGCGTGAACACTGCGGATGATCTCGGCCAGCCGCTGCGCCGACACCGTCTTCGGGACAAACCCGCGCACCCCCGCCACCAGGGCCCGCTTGAGATGGCCGGGCCGCCCGTGACTGGTGACGATCATCGTCCGGCAAACGGGCAGCTCGGACCGCAGCGCGGCGGCCACCGCCACCCCGTCCATCCCGCCGGGCATCTGCAGGTCCAGCACGGCGACGTCCGGCCGGTGCGCCCTGGCCATCGCCAGCGCCTCGGGCCCGGAGGCGGCCTCGGCCACGACCAGCAGGTCGTCCTCGTACGACAGCAGCGCGGCGACCGCGCCGCGGATCAGGTGCTCGTCGTCCGCCAGCAGCACCCGGATGCGTCCGCTCATACGACCGGCCCCGACTGCTGCGCGACGGTGGCGGGAACCTCCGGCCGGGGCAGCGGCACCCCGGCCGTCAGGTGGAAGGCTCCCGCCCGCGACTCGGCGTCCAGGGTGCCTCCGAGCGTCGCCAGCCGTTCGCGCAGCCCGTTCAGACCCGAACCGGAGATACCGCTCCCCGCGGGCTCCGGCACCCCGTCGTTGTCGATCGACAGCACCGCCGATGGACCTGTGCTCAGCCGGATGACGCAGCTCCGCGCCTCGCTGTGCCGCAGCACATTGGTGGTCGCCTCGCGCACGACCCAGCCGAGGGCGGCCTGGATCTCGGGCGGCAGCGCGCTCCCGTCGTCCCCCTCGGCCGTGCCGTCGATGCCCGCCGCGTGCAGCACGGACAGCGCCCCGGCCAGCTCGACCGCGAGATCGGCTCTGCGGTACCCGCGGACGACCTCGCGCACCTCGTGCTGCGACTCCCGGGCGATCCGCTGCACCTCGATCATCTGCTCCACCGCCTCCGGCCTCCCCCGACGGGCCAGTTGCACCGCCAGTTCGCTCTTCAGCGCGATCACCGCCAGGTTCCGCCCCATCACATCGTGCAGATCCCGCCCGAACCGCAGCCGCTCCTCCGCGACCGCGAGCTGTGACTGCAGCTCGCGGGCGGCGTCCAGCTCCCACACCACGCTCAGCAGCCACACCGAGCAGCCGCTGGTGAGCACCATCACGCCACTGGCGACGAGCACGGCGGCGGCGAACCCGGCGACCGTGGGGCCGGGCAGCCCCAGCAGCGCGCAGACAGCGCCCATGCCGACGGCCGCGCCCAGCACGCCGTACAGCATCGGACGGGTCCCGCGGATGCCCAGGACCATCGCCCCCAGGCCGTACGCGAACAGGCCGACGACGAGCACCGAGACGTCCACGCCGTGGAGGAGGGAGCTGCCCGAGCGCAGCGCCAGCGCGGCCGCGGCTCCGCCCACGGAGAGCGTGGCGACGGCGGCGAGCAGCCTGACCGGACGCTCCCTGCGGCCCAGAAGCCAGTCAAGACCTCTGGCCTGGAGCACCGCGCACAGCGCGGCGTGCACAGCCGCCAGGCCGAGCAACCCGAGCCGCGGTCCGGCCGAGGTGACCCCACTGGCCAGCGAACCGCCGAGTACGGCCATCTCGGACAGGGCGAAGAAGTAGAACGAGGACCGCGTGTACAGCTCGATCCGTGCGGGATCGCTCCGCCGGTGCCACCAGCCCGTCAGGCTCACCATCAGTCACTCCGGGTTGTCAGCGGCGCGGTTCCCAGCGGAACCAACGGTGTACAGCAAACACCGCGAACAGCGTCCAGGCCAGTGCGGTGCCCAGCGCCCGCAGCACCTCCAGGGGCGCGGCCAGGGAGCCGCCCAGCCAGCCGGCCCGTATGAGCTCCACCACTGGGGTCAGCGGGAGCCACCGGCACACCTCGCCCACCAGGTGCGGCATCGACTGCAGCGGGATCAGGATTCCCGAGCCCATCGCCGAGACGAGCAGCACCGGCGCAGTCGTGAGCTGGGCCAGTTCCACGTTGCGGGTGAAGACCGTGGACGCGGCGGCGAGCGCGGCGAACAGCACGATGCCCAGCGCCAGCCCCCCGATCAGCAGCTCCGGTCGGTGCGGGAGGTCCAGGCCCAGCCGCGCGGAGCCGGCCACGATCAGCGCCACGCACTGTGCCAGCGCCACGGCGACCGCCGGGAGGGCCGTACCAGCCAGGATCTCAGGATCCGTCGGCTCTCCGGTGCGCAGCCGCTTCAGCACCAGCTCCTCACGGCGCGCCACATAGGCGGTGACCAGGTTGTAGTAGACGACGTAGAGCAGGATGAGGCCGATGCCGCCGCTGATCGACTGCAGGTCGGCGCCCACCGCCGCTGCTCCGGTGCCGAACTGAGCCATCGTCGGACGCAGTGCCGCCACCGTGCCGACCGGCAGCAGCAGCGCGATGGCCAGCGCTGTACGGTTGCGCAGCAGCAGCGTCAGCTCGGCCCGCCCGAGCGCCCTCACCCGGCCTGCCGCGGTGGTCCTCGCCGCCGTCATCGTGCCACCCCGTCCGTCGTGGCGGCATCGAACGCCGTGCCTGCGTCAAAAGCCGTGCCTGTGCCGAATGCCGTGCCTGTGTCGAACCCCGCGCGCCCCGCGTCGCCTGCGATCGCCAGAAACGCCTCCTCGAGCGACGCCGTCCGCGCGTCCAGCCGGTCCAGCGGGACGCTCCGCTCCTCCGCCCAGCGCAGCAGCGCCGTGAGGGAGTGCTGGAGCCGGTCGGTGTGCAGCACCACACGCCGGTCGTGCACCTCGTACCCCAGCACGCCGAGCTGCGGAAGCGGCGGCAGATCGCCGGGGTGCCAGCCCTCCGGCAGGCCGAAGGTGATCCGGGCCGGGCGCGCGCCGGTCACCTCCGACGGCGTGCCGGAAGCGACGATGCGACCCTCGTGCAGGATGGCCAGCCGGTCGGCGAGTTCCTCCGCCTCCTGCAGGTAGTGGGTGGTCAGCAGTACGGTCGTGCCCTCGCCCCGGAGTTCCCGCACCAGTTCCCAGGTGTCGCGCCGCCCTTCCGCGTCCTGCCCGGTCGTCGGCTCGTCCAGGAACAGCACCTCCGGTCGGCCCAGCAGTGCGAGCGCCAGGTCCAGTCGGCGCCGCTCGCCGCCGGACAGCTGCTTGACCCGCACGCCGCTCCGGTCCGCCAGCCCC
This sequence comes from Streptacidiphilus sp. MAP12-16, assembly GCF_041262165.1. Lineage (NCBI taxonomy): Bacteria > Bacillati > Actinomycetota > Actinomycetes > Kitasatosporales > Streptomycetaceae > Streptacidiphilus > Streptacidiphilus sp. MAP12-16. The sequence continues at coordinate 311,079 of NZ_JBGCBY010000002.1, read as the reverse complement.
GCCAGGCCGAGCGACTCCCGCTCCGGCCGGGCTCCGCTGACGCACCCGGCCCACATCCGCGCCGTCTCCGCCACCGTCAGGTCCGCCGGGAATCCGCCCTCCTGGAGCATCACCCCGATCCTCGGCCGAACCCGGGACCGCTCGGTGAACGGGTCGCACCCGAGCACCCGGACGGTGCCGTCGCTCGGCCAAGCCAGCCCCTCCAACAACTCAACCGTGGAGGTCTTCCCGGCCCCGTTGGTCCCCAGCAGCGCGAACAGCTCGCCGCGCGCCACTTCGAACGACACTCCCCGTACGGCCTCGAAGCCGCCCCTGTACCGGCGCCGCACCCCGGCCGCCTCGATCACGTTCTCCGCGTTGTCCATGCACCCAGCCTCCGGCCCCGGGGCCGCCCCGGGGCGTGCCGACCGTCACCAGCAGTGATGACAAATGTCATGGCTGCGCGCCGCCCACGCGCTGGGGCCGACCCTCGGCTGCGTTGGGGGACCGCCGAGGTGCGATGGTGGAGCGGTGAACGGGTTGACGGATGTGATCGGGTTGCGGGTCGGCCATGCGCAGCGGGTCGGCGAGGGCTGGCTGTCCGGAGTGACGGTGGTGCTCGCACCTGACGGTGGGATGGTCGCCGCGGTGGATGTGCGCGGCGGCGGGCCCGGGACGAGGGAGACCGACGCGTTGGACCCGCGGAACCTGGTGCAGCGGATCGACGCCGTCGTACTGACCGGCGGCAGTGCCTTCGGCCTGGACTCCGCGGGCGGGGTGGCGGCCTGGCTGGAGGAGCAGGGGCGGGGCTTCCGGGTGGGTCCTGATCCGGACCAGGTGGTCCCGGTCGTTCCGGCGGCAGCGCTGTTCGACCTCGGGCGGGGCGGTGACTGGCGGGCGCGTCCCGACGCGGCCATGGGCCGGGAGGCGGTCGCGGCCGCCGCCGACACCGCTCAGGGAGCGCCGGTGCCGCAGGGCTGCGTGGGTGCCGGGACGGGCGCGGTCGCCGGCGGGTTGAAGGGCGGCATCGGGACGGCGAGCACGGTGCTGGAGTCGGGTGTGACCGTCGCCGCGCTGGTCGCGGTGAACGCGGCGGGTTCCGTCCTCGACCCGGCCACGGGCGAACTCTACGGCGCGCGATTCGGTGCGGCGGGAGAGTTCGCACTGCCCGTCCCCACGCCCGAGCGGCACCGGGCGGCGAGTGCCCGCCTGGAGCAGTCACGGACGCTGAACACCACCCTCGCCGTGGTGGCCACCGATGCCGCCCTGACGAAGGCTCAGGCACAGAAGCTGGCCGGTACGGCGCACGACGGCCTGGCCCGCGCCGTACGACCGGTCCATCTCCTCTCCGACGGCGACACGGTGTTCGCTCTCTCGACCGGCACCCGCCCGCTCGTCCCGGCAGACCAAAGCGCGGCACTCGGCGACCCCGCCTTCGGCGTGCACATCGCCGCGGGCGCGCTCAACGCCGTCCTCGCGGCCGGCGCGGACGCGCTGACCCGCGCGATCGTCCACGCGATGCTGGCCGCGGAGAGCGCCGCCGGCTTCCCCAGCTACCGCGAGCTCTACGGCTGAGCGCACCTGACGCGGGTTCAGGTACGGCCGTGGCGGATGGTGTGGTCGGCGCATTCGAGGGCACTGTCCCCCCGAGGGACGGAATCCGGAGGTGCCCCAGCTTCCGCCAGGCCGGGTGCAGGGCGATGCGCAGCACCCAGGCCCGGTCGCCGTCCACCCCCCACCTGGAACGCCCCTCATCAGCTCAGGACCCGCACGGCCGCCCGCCCGAGCCACGCGCCGTCTCACGCTCGGATCACCCGAACGGGATGCCCGCGCGTGCCGTGTGAGCTCCCGGAGTCGAAGGTGGGGACATGGCTGAATTCGTCTACTTCCTTGGACCACCCGACCTCGGCGACGGTCGACGCACGCTCCATGCCGCGTTGACGGGCGAAGCAGGGACACTCTGCGCGATGCCGACCGTGACGATCGAGCCGATCCCAGATCCTGACAAGGTCGAGCCGCTGCCGTGGCCCTGCCCGGTGTGCACCGGTAGAAGGCTCGCGATCGTCGCCGCGGAGCCGGCGTCAGCGGCCTCCGCTCCCGAGGAGCAGTGACGGCGACGGCGGGCGCGTAGGCTGGCGATCATGACTGGAGAGAGCGACCTGACGAAACTGCTGGCGACCATGCGCCCGCAGCTGAACCAAGGCGTCTACGTGTTCACCACCGTGCCGGGCGGCGCCGTCCCGAGTGATGTGGCGCCGGTGGTCACCGTCGTCGAGCCGGAAGGCGTCACCCTCGTCCTCACCAGGACGGACGCCGACGCCGCCGGGCTCGGCTACGACTACCTGGCCGGCTGGATCACCCTTCGGGTCCACTCCGCGCTGGAGGCCGTCGGTCTGACCGCAGCCGTCTCGGTCGCCCTCGCAGAGGCCGGGATCAGTTGCAACGTCGTCGCCGGATTCCACCACGACCACCTCTTCGTCCCACACGACCGAGCCGCCGAGGCCGTCGCCATCCTCGAACACCTGGCCGCGCCGAGGAACTGACCTCACGCCCCACGCGGCAGCATGGACGCCGCGTGGGCATCAGACGCGGGCGTCCATGCGCGCGAGGACGTCGCGCATGTCCTCGTAGGTCGCCGAAACGCTCTCGGACCTTCCGAGCCGGTGTCCCTCCAACCGAACGGCTCCGATGTGCCGGGCCCGGTAGAACGCCAACCGCTGTTCCGCGCTGGGTGTGGATGCCGGCGACCCGTAGGTCTCCCAGAACGCGTCTCGCTCCGTGCCCGGTCTCCGCCCGGCCACAAAGATCGTCCAGTCGGACTCCGGGTCGCCCCAGGACGTCCGGTCGCAGTCCAGCACACCCGTGATCGTGGGAACCGGCGTCCCGCTTGCGAGCATCAGATTGCCCGTCCACAGGTCGCCGTGCAGCAACCGGGGTTGGGTGATCTCGTCGAAGAGTGCCCGTTGCTGGAGAGCTGCGGCAGCGACGTCGCGCACGTCGGTCGCGTCAAGGCCGACGTCTTCAAGGTCGGCAGCGGTGTCGTCCAGGGAGGCGATCACCGCTTCGCTCCACGTGGCGAAGGTCGGCCCGGCCACGGGGCCGAAGCGGGTGCCGCGCACCGCGTGGATGTCGCGCGCGATCGATCCCATGTCCCGGAAGAACGGCGCCCACTCCGGACGGGGATAGGCGGCGAGGCCCTCCGGAGCGGGGACACCGTCGAGCAAGCTCTGGAACAGGTAGTCCCGTCCGATGACCTCGTGAGTGAAGTCGATGGCGAGCGTGCGCGGAATCAGCGGCGCGATCGGGGCGAAGTAGGGCACGCCGGCGTGCTCGTTGCGCATCCACTCCCGCTCGATGCGGAACTGGCGTGCCGGCTCAGGCGCGACCCGCAGGATCACCGCACGCTCTGCGCCGATATCAACGCGATAGGTGCTGTTGTACGAGCCGCCCCCGAGCTCGACGGCCGACACGACGCGCACCTGCGCGCCGAACACCCGTCGGCACATCACACGAACCTGGTCGGCGGTCACCGACTGCTGGAACGCACCAGGCCCACGCTCGATCGCCCGGAACTCCACCTGACTCCCCCGATGCTCGTCTCGAATGGTCGCGACCGAGTCTAGGAGGGTGCTGAAGATCTAGGCCGGGCTCGCGACGCCCTGCGACTCCGCTTGCCGCGTTGTCTCCCCCACCCTTCGGGCGGGAGGTGCCCCCTGGTCGCCCTCTACCAACCACGGTTGGCTCCCTCCTCCGCCTTGCAATCGAAGCCGCATGACGCCGCTCCCTGATCCGGCCTAGATCTTCAGCACCCTCCTAGAGACCTCGTCCTCGCGCCCTGCGCTCGAACCTGACGCTCTGGCCGGGTCGTAGTTGTGCCGCCCGGTCGATGTCCTGATCGGTGATCACGGCGATGACCGGGTAGCCGCCGGTGACCGGGTGGTCGACGAGGAAGAGCACGGGCTGTCCGTTCGGAGGGACTTGCAGGGCACCGGCGACCATGCCCTCGGAGGGCAGTTCGCGGTGGATCGCCCTTTCCAGCGGTGGGCCGCTCAGGCGGATGCCGATCCGGTTGCTGTCGGCGGTGACCTGGTAGGGACCGCCGCACAGGGCAGCCAGCGCTGAGGGAGCGAACCAGTCGTCGCGGGGCCCGGGGACGATGCGCAGGATCACCTCGTCCCCGTAGCCGCGCACGGGCGCGAGGTCGACGAGGGGATAGCCGTCCACGTCCGCACCGATCGGCAGGCGAGTCCCGGGAGCCGGCAGAGGTGGGCCGATGCCGGAGAGGGTGTCGGTGGCGCGGGATCCCAGGACGGGCGGTACGTCGATGCCGCCGCGCACGGCCAGGTAGGTCCGCAGTCCCTCGGTGGGCACGCCGATCTCGAGACGCTGGCCGGCGCGAAGGTGGATCGGCCCGTTCATCCCGACCAGGCGCCCGTCCAGGGCGACCGGGCAGGGGGCTCCGGTCAGTGCGATCGTGGCCGGCATGTGGAAGCGGGCGGCGAAGGAACCGTAGGTGAGTTCGAGGGCGGCCGCGGATTCGCTGTTGGCGACAAGGCGGTTGGCCAGGCGCAGACTGCCGCGGTCCGCCGCGCCACTGGCACCGACGCCGAGAGCGGTGCGGCCGGGGCGGCCGAGGTCCTGAATGGTGGTGAGCAGTCCGGGGCGCAGGATCTCGATCACACCAGCACCTGGACGAAGCGGACATGGCGGCCTGGGACCAACAGAGCGGGCGGGTCCCGCTCCACATCCCACATGGCGGTCTCGGTGTGGCCCAGGAGATGCCAGCCGCCGGGCGACCGGCTGGGGTAGACGCTGGTGAACTGGTCGGCGACGGCCACCGATCCGGGTGCGACCCGGGTTCGCGGAACCGGTCGGCGTGGAAGCCGCAGGAGGGGGTCCAGGCCGCTGAGGTAGGCGAAGCCGGGGGCGAAGCCGCCGAACGCGACCGTGTAGCGGGCGTCGGTGTGCCGTCGGACGACCTCGCGGATACTGAGCCCGGTGCTGTGGGCGACCTGGGCGAGGTCGGGTCCGTCGTAGACGACGGGGATCTCCACCAGCCCCTGATCCGAGGGCGGCACCGTACTTGGCCTGCGGTCGGCGATGTCGGCGATGTCGGCGGTCAGTCGCTCGCGCGTGGTGACGGCGGGGTCGAAGGTGACCAGCACGGTGGTCGCGGCGGGGACGACTTCCACGGTCCCGGGTGCCGGGCTGCGGTGCAGACTCTGGTGCAGCTCCATGACCTGGTCGAGTCCGTCGACCTCGATCAGCACGGCGCGCGAGCCGGCGGTCAGGAAGCGCACAGCGCTTCCTGACCGGTGAACGGGGCCAGCAGCACGTCGGCGTCCAGCAGGGCGGACCGCACCGCCCGGGCGATCTCCACCGCACCGGGGGTGTCGCCGTGCACGCACAACGAGCGGGGCCGCAGCGGCACGACGCTGCCGTCGAGCGCGGTGACCTCGCCGCCGAGTGCCATGGCCAGGCAGCGTTCCACCACAGCTTCGATGTCGTGGATGACCGCGCCCGGCAGGGTGCGCGGCACCAGTCGCCCGTCGCGGTCGTACGCGCGGTCGGCGAAGGCCTCCTCCACCGTCTGCAGTCCTCTGGTCCGTGCCTGGGACAGCCCGGCGGAGCCGGCCAGGCCGAGCAGGACGAGATCGGGGTCGTAGCGGTGGACGGCCTCGGCGAGGGCGGCTGCCTGCACCGGGTCGGTGGCCACGGTGTTGTACAGCGCGCCGTGCGGTTTGACGTAACCGACGCGGGTGCCGGCCAGGCGGGCGAAACCGTCCAGCGCGGCGATCTGGTAGACCACCTCGTTGATCAGGTCCTCCGGATCGATGTCGATCCTTCGCCGGCCGAAGCCGGCGAGATCGCGGTAGCCGACGTGGGCGCCGATCGCGACGCCGTTCTCGGCAGCGGTCCAGCAGGTGCGCCGCATGGTGTTCGGTTCCCCGGCGTGAAAGCCGCAGGCGATGTTCGCGCTCGTGACGACGGACAGCAGGGCGTCGTCGTCGCCCAGCGCCCAGTTGCCGAAACCCTCCCCGAGGTCGCTGTTGAGGTCGATGACCGGTTGCGGAGGCTTCATGGTGTGGTTGCGTCCTTGCTCGTCGTTGGTACGCGGGCACCGTCCCGTCGGGCGGGCGGGCGGGAGTCAGGCGATTCGGTAGTCGATGTCCAGGTCGTCGGTGATGAACATGTGCCCCGGGGTGTGGGTGATGGCGAACGGAGGCTCGGAGTGCATGACCGCGGCCTGGGTGGTGACCCCACAGGCCCAGAAGACCGGCACGTCGCCGTCCTGAACGGTCACGGGGTCGCCGAAGTCCGGGGCGGACAGGTCATGGATGCCCAAAGCCTCGGGCCGGCCGACCTGGACCGGGGCCCCGTGGACCGCGGGCATCATCGCGGTGATCTGCACCGCTTGCGCGACCAGGTGCGCGGGGATCGGCCGCATCGAGACCACCAGCGGGCCGCGCAGGCGCCCCGCAGGCGCGCAGGACCGGTTGGTGACGTACATCGGCACGTTGGTGCCCTGCTCTACGTGGCGCAGCGGCACCCCTGCCGTGCGCAACAGCGTCTCGAAGCTGAAGCTGCATCCGATCAGGAAGGTCACCAGGTCCTCGCGCCACCACGGGTTGACGTCCTGGTGAGTGCCCGTCAGTTCACCGTCCCGCCAGACGGAGTAGCTCGGCAGGTCGGTACGCAGGTCCGCGCCCGGCGCCAGCCGGGAGTGCCACGAACCGGGTTCGGTGACCTCCAGCACCGGGCACGGCTTGGGGTTGCGCTGGGCGAAGAGCAGCACGTCGTAGGCGTAGTCCCGGGGCACCGAGATGAGGTTGGCCTGGGTGTGCCCGGGCGCGACACCCGAGGTCGGTACGTCGGTGCCGGCGCGGAACGCGGCTCTGGCCTCGGCGGGCGTACAGTCGCTCAGATCCGGAGCGCCGACGGGCACCGTCATGTGGTTCCTCCTGGTGACTGGTGTTGGCGGACCCGGAACTGACGAGGGGTCAAGAAAGGTCGTTGCCGCGGGTCTCGGCCAGCCCGAAGAGCGCCGCCACCGCGATGCCGTAGCCGACCGCCCCGTACAGCAGGGCGTTGCCCAGTCCGTGCGTACCGGCCTGGAATCCGACCGCGGTGGGGAAGAACGCTCCGACAGCCCGGCCGACGTTGTAGGTGAAGCCCTGTCCGGTGCCGCGGACGCTGCCGGGGAACAGTTCGGCCAGGTACGAGCCGAAGCCGCTGAAGATGGCCGAGGAGCAGAACCCGAGGGGGAAGCCCAGGACGAGCAGCACATTGTTCTGGCCCGCCGGGATGTGGGTGTAGGCGATGATGATCGCGGCGCTGAGCACGGCGAACAGCGCGATCGCCTTGCGCCGCCCCAGCCAGTCGGTGACATAGCCGCCGGTGAGGTAGCCGACGAAGGCCCCGGTGATCAGCAGGAACAGGTAGGACCCGGTGCCCACCACGGTCAGGTGCCGCACGGTCTTGAGGTACGTCGGCAGCCAGGTGGCAATCGTGTAGTAGCCGCCCTGGACCCCGGTTGCCAGCAGCGTGGCGAAGGCCGTCGTGCGCCGCAGGCCCGGTCCGAATATCGCGGTCACCGGTGTGCGGGGTTCGGTGGCGCGCCGCTCGGCGGCGGCGGGGGCGTCCTTGACGCCGCGCCGCAGATAGAGCAGGAACAGGCCGGGCAGGGCGCCGGTCCAGAACAGGATGCGCCAGGCCAGGCCGCCGCTGACATGGTCGAGCACCACGGTGGCGACGATCACTGCCAGACCCCACCCGACCGCCCAGGCCGACTGGACGAAGGCGACGGTGCGCCCGCGGTAGCGCGTCGAGGCGTACTCGGCGACCAGGATCGCGCCGGCCGCCCACTCGCCGCCGAAGCCCAGCCCCTGCAGCGCCCGGAACGTCAGCAGCATCGGGTAGTTCACCGCGAAGCCGCACAGCACCGTGAAGACCGCGTAGGTCGCCACAGTGATCATCAGGGTGCGGACCCGCCCCACCCGGTCGATCAGCATCCCAGCGAACACGCCGCCGATCGCCGACACGACCAGGGTGACCGTGGTCAGCAGCCCGGCCTGACCCTTGGAGATGTGGAAGTAGGCGGCGATGGCGACCATGCCCAACGGCAGGACCTGGAAGTCGTAGGAGTCCAGTGCGTACCCGCCGAACGCACCGAAGAACGCGCGACGGCCCTGTGCGGGCAGCGAACGGAACCAGGCGAACCGGCCGGTCATGTCGTCGGAGCTGGTTGCGGTCGCGGGAGGTCTTGCGGAGACTGCGGTCATATCGCACCTCAGGGGAAGGGGGCGGGGTCCAGTGATATGGACAGCCAGTCGACGGCAGAGCGCGGGTGCAGTCACCATGCACCAAAACCGGCGGAACGGGCATTTCCTTCACCCACTCCCTGCGTCTTCCCCACAAGGTAGGGATTGTTCAACGATCCTTCAAGAGGGCGCTCTGCAACGTTTGAGTTAACTCGCCCATCGCCCGCACATCGCCCCGCATGACGCCCCGCGTGACGCCCGACGGGGGCTAGCCAAGGCGGCCAGGCTGTTGCAGTATTGTTCAACAAACTTAAACCCTGCGGCGGCGCGGGGACCCGTGGCGCGGGTCCCGAATCGGGCGTCAGCGCGTGGCTGCCTCGGCGGCCGGAGGCTGGGCGTGCGTGAAGGCGCGCAGCAGTTGGCGTTCCGCGTCCGCGAGGTAGACGGAGAGGAGCAGTTCTGCCTGCTTGGTGTCCCTGGATTCCAGCGCTGCCATGAGCTCGCGGTTGCGGGCGAGGTACGGCTCGTAGAAGCGGCGCGGGTTGTCCATGACGTGGAAGACCAGCCGGAGTTCAGCGTGGATGCGGAGCATGAACTCTTCCAGGCGCGGGGATCCGGCCAGCTGCACTATCCCCTGATGGAAGTGCAGGTTGGCGGTGCCGACGTCGGGCCAGCGGTGTTCGGAGGCCGCACGCTCGCCGTCCTCGACGGCAGTGCGGATCGCCGCGATCACCTGGTCGGGTGCGCTCGCCAACTCGCGGACGGCGGCGCCTTCCACGATCTGGCGGAGCCGGTACAACCCGACGACGTCGTCCCTGCTGAGCGTGCGTACGAAGACGCCGCGGTTCAGCTCGTGCACGAGCAGTCGTTCGTGCGTCAGCAGCCGGAAAGCCTCGCGAAGGGTGTTGCGGGAGACGCCCAGGGCTTCGCCGATGGCCTCCTCCGACAGCCGGGTGCCGGGCGGGATGAACCCCTCGGTCACCCGGTCCCGCAGGATGCCGGCCACGCGCTCGGCGGTGCTGCTCCGCCCGAGCAGGTCCTTGTCCTTCCCGAGATCGGAGACCCAGGTCCCGAGAGCGTCGGTGCTCACTGTCTTCCCCACTCGTCCGGTCTGCAGGAATCCGCTGACTCTCTCGCCAGACAGTCTCTCACGGGATCGTTGAACAAAAGGCACTTCCGCGCCTGGGAGGCAATCCTACCGGGCGGTCGCACGGTGACGACTGTCAGTCCGTCAGGCCGAGCTGACCGGCGGCCCGGAGCGCCAGCCAGACCTCGGCGAACGCCTCGGTCGAGCCCAGGTCGCGTCCCGTGAGGGCGGCGAAACGGCGCAGCCGGTAGGCCAGCGTGTTGGGGTGCACATGCAGCGCCTCCGCCGCGACCTCGGTCCGCCGGTCGCGCTCCATCCAGGTCCGCACCGAGACCAGGAGCTGGGAGTCGTGGGCCGCGTCATAGCGGAGCACCTCGCCCAGCACGTGCTCGACCAGTGCCCCGAGCACCGCCGGGTCGTCCGGCAGCCACCGGCCGGTGGTGTCGCTCCCGTAGCGGATCAGCGACCGGCCCGACTCCGCCGCCTTGGACACCGCCCACAGCGCCTCGCGCTGGGCGACCCGCAGCGACTCGCCAGGTGGGAACGGGCGGCTCATTCCGGCCGCGACGCCGTGGATCCCGGCGACCGCCGCACCCAGCTCAGGGGCTCCGAGCAGGTACCGGTCATCGCCTCGGTTGAGCAGCAGGTGCGGGTACTCGTCCAGATGGTGCAGCAGTTGCTCGTCGCCGACGCCGCGCAGCACCAGGAGCACGGTCTCCCCCTGGATCGACAGGCGCAACAGCCTGCGTCGGGCCGCCGCCGGGTCGAGGACGTCCTGGAGCAGCTCGGCGAGGGTCTCGGCGCCCTCTCGCCGCAGGGTCTCGCGCTCGTGGCGGACCCGGGCGAGTTGCAGGGCGGCCACGGTGGCGATGTGCTGGACCACCGCGAAACCGGCCGGTCGCGCGCCCGCCCGCTCGAAGGCGACGAGGAACCCGGCGGGGCCGCCCGGCGCCGGCACCGGCAGGGCGAAGCCACCGGGAATGGTCGGAGGGGCGTCCACGGAGTCCGGGAGCACGGAGAGGTCGGGCACCGGCACCCCCGGCAGCAGCGGGCGGCCCTGCGGGGTGCAGAGGAAGACCTCGTAGCCGGACAGCTGCTCCAGGCGGCGGAACAGCGCGGGGGTGTCCAGACTCTCCGCGGCCAGCCAGCGCAGCGCGCCGAACACCTGCAACTGCGCGCCGAGCCGCTCTCCCTCGTCCTCGCGGACGGCCGCCGCGACCTCCTGAGCGACGGCGATGAACGGGACCGCGAGCGGCACCTCGAGCACCGGCATCCCGCGTTCCTCGGCCGCCAGCAGGAACGAGCGGTGCAGCGGGGGCGTGTGCAGCTGGGCGGAGAGAGCCAGCGCGGACACCCCCGCGTCGTCCAGCCGTTCGAGGTAGGCGCGCTGGCGCGCGGCCGCACGGGGGACGGCCAGACCCGTGGTCATGATCACCTCGGCTCCCAGCAGCCACGGCGTCGGATCCTCCAGCTCGCTCACATGCGCCCAGGAGACGGAACGCCGCAGTCCGGACTCGCCCGCCAGCACGCGCAACTGGAGCGCGGGGAAGGAGAGCAGGTCCTCGACGCTGAGCCTGGTGAGCTCGGCAGGGTTGTGGTCAGCCACAGGAAACACCCTAATGCTTCATGCCTGAGACAATTGCTGGTTCCTTTTCGGCCACCCAGACTGATGCGCACGCCGACCCGGAACCAGCCGCCGGCTACTTGTGAACGAGGACCACCACCATGACCGAGCCCAGGGGCCCCGTCGACTCCTCGCGTGTCCCGCGCTTCGCCGGGCCCGCCACCTTCGCCCGCCTGCCGCGACTGGACCAGGTGGAGCGGTGCGACGTCGCCGTGGTCGGCGTGCCCTTCGACAGCGGGGTCTCCTACCGTCCGGGCGCGCGGTTCGGCCCCACGGCCGTCCGCGAGGCAAGCCGGCTGCTGCGGCCGTACCACCCGGGCCTCGATGTCGCACCGTTCGCCACCCAGCAGGTCGCGGACGCGGGCGACATCGCCTGCAACCCCTTCCTCATCGGTGAGGCCGTCGAGACGATCGAGCACGCGGCCGGGGAACTCATGGACGCCGGAAGCAGACTGGTCACCATCGGCGGTGACCACACCATCGCGCTGCCGCTGCTGCGCAGCGTCGCCCGCAGGTACGGACCGGTGGCGCTGCTGCACTTCGACGCGCACCTGGACACCTGGGACACCTACTTCGGCGCCGAGTACACCCACGGGACGCCGTTCCGACGGGCGGTGGAAGAGGGCATCCTCGACACCGAGGCGCTCAGCCACGTCGGCACCCGGGGACCGCTCTACGGAAAGCGGGATCTGGAGGAGGACCGACGCCTCGGCTTCGGCATCGTGACCTCCGCCGACGTGATGCGGCGCGGCGTCGACGAGACGGTGGACGCGCTGCGGCAGCGGATCGGGGACCGCCCGCTCTACGTGTCCGTCGACATCGACGTGCTCGACCCGGCGCACGCGCCCGGCACGGGCACCCCGGAGGCAGGCGGCCTGACCAGCCGCGAGCTCATGGAGATCCTGCGCGGACTGGCGGGGACACACCTCGTCGGCGCGGACGTGGTCGAGGTCGCCCCTGCGTACGACCACGCCGAGATCACCTCGGTGGCGGCGTCGCACGTCGCCTACGACCTGGTCAGCCTGCTGGCGCTGGCGCCCGAGGACCCCGAGGAGAAGCCGTGACGACCGAATCCAGCGCGGAGTCGACCACCGACGTCCACGCCGCCGCCCACATCCACGTCGCCGCCCACGTCCACGCCGCCGCCGCCGACGACGTCCAACTCGCCGCGGACGCCCTGGTCGCGGCCTTCGCCGAGGGCCGGCTCGACGACTACTTCGCGGCGTTCGCCCCGGACGCGACCTTCCTCTTCCACAGCACCCAGCAGCGCCTCACTTCGGTGGCCGACTACCGCGCGCTGTGGCAGAGCTGGGTCGACCAGGACGGCTTCCGCGTGCTGAGCTGCAGGTCCAGCCGTCCGCTGATCCAGATCTTCGGCGCCACGGCTGTCTTTAGCCACGAGGTCGAGACCCGGATCAGCACGCACGGGGGCCAGGAGACCGCCAAGGAACGGGAGACGATCGTCTTCCAGCTGACGCCCGGTCAGCGATCTCCGGATCGCTGGCTGGCCGTGCACGAGCACCTCTCCCCCGCTGCTCCGCCCTCCGCAGACCGTCCGGCCTGACCACCGACCACCGACCACTCGCACGTCCGCTCCGATCCCGCGCGACCAGGTGTCGATCCACAGGAAACGACCGCATACCCCGATGCACTCTGCATCGTGAACGCCCGAGGAGGCGCCAGCCATGGCGGAAGCACCGAGCACACTCACCCCGTCCCCGACCAGACCCGGCGATGTGGGAGCGGGATCTCTGGGAGTCGAGACCCGTTCGATCGACTGGATCCCCGACCAGGAACGCCACGGACGGGTCTGGCACCAGGCGCCGCTGTGGTTCCTGGGCAACTTCCAGTACTTCACCATCGCGCTGGGCTTCGTCGGCCCGTCCCTGGGCCTGCCGCTCTGGCCGACCATCCTCGCCGGCGTTCTGGGCGTCGCGGTGGGCACGCTGTTCATGGCGTTCCACGCCTCGCAGGGCCCGGTCCTCGGGCTACCGCAGATGATCCAGTCACGGGCCCAGTTCGGGTACCGGGGCGTCGTCCTCGTCCTGGTCGGCACGCTGTTCACCTACCTGGGCTTCAACGTCGCCGACCAGGTGCTGCTCTCCCAGGGGCTCGGCGGGGTCTTCGGCTGGAGCCCCGGCTGGGTGGCGGTCGGAACCGCGGTACTCGCGGTCCTGCTCGCGATCTACGGCCATGACTGGGTGCACCGTGCGTTCCGCTGGCTGCTCTACATCTCGCTGCCACTGATGATCCTCGTCACCGTCGGCGTGCTGACCGGCCACGCCGGTGGCCAGCCCTCGACCACCCACCTCGTCTTCAGCTGGGCGGCGTTCTTCGCCCAGTTCTCTGCCGCAGCCGCGTACAACATCACCTACGCCCCGTACGTCTCGGACTACTCGCGCTACCTGCCCCGGACCACGTCGGCCCGCGCGCTGATCGCCTCGGTGTTCTTCGGCGCGTCCGGTTCGGCGGTCTGGCTGATCGCGCTCGGCGCGTGGCTGGCCATCCGGCTCGGCGCCAGCGACGGGCTGGTCGGCCTGCGCGACGCCGGCGACCACTTCATCCCCGGCCTGGGCGCAGCCGCGGCGGTGCTCTCCGCGCTGAGCCTCGTCGCCACCATGGGCATGAACGCGTACGGCGGCATGCTGACCGTGCTGACCGGCATCGACTCCTTCCGCCCGATCACGCCGACGCGCAGGGCACGCGTCGTCACCATCCTCGGCCTGGCCGTGCTCTGGTACGCGGTGGCCTCACTCATCTCCGCCAACGCCGTGTCGACCGTCTTCACCGCGCTCACCCTGATGCTGTACCTGCTGGTGCCGTGGACCGCGACCAACCTCGTGGACTTCTTCGTGGTCCGCCGCGGCCACTACGCGATCGCCGACCTCTTCACCCCGTCCGGTGTCTACGGAGCCTGGTCCTGGCGTGGTCTCACCGCCTACGCGGTGGGCTTCGCAGCCGAGATCCCCTTCATGGTGCTGCCCGACCTCGGCGGCTGGCACTACACCGGGCCGGGTGCGCAGCAGCTCGCCGGGACGGACATCGCCTGGGTGGTCGGCCTGTTCGTGTCCGCTGTGGCCTACGTACTGGTCTCGCGCTCTCTGAACCGGGGCCGGGAGACTGCGGCGATGGCCGCGAGCGAGGAGCAACTCCACTCCAGCTGACCGCCTACCGGACGCCGGTTCGGACGTCCCCGGGAGCCTGACCAGCGGCTACGCCGCGCCCTGCGTTATCAACCGATTGGTTGACAACGCACAGGGCGCGGCGTAGCGTCGTATTCGTATTCAACCAGTCGGTTGTAGACAATCAGCGGGAGTGTTCCGTGACTGAAGTTCAGCTCTCCCGGGCGTTCACCGCCCTCGCCGATCCGACCCGGCGCGACATAGTGGCCAGGCTCTCGGTGGGCGATGCCACGGTCGGCGAGCTGGCCAAGCCCTACGGCGTCTCGCTGCAGGCCGTCTCCAAGCACCTCAAGGTGCTGGAGGAGGCCGGTCTCGTGAGCCGCAGCCGGGACGCCCAGCGCCGGCCGTGCCATCTGGAAGCGGAGGTGTTCGACTTGATGACCGCCTGGATCGAGCGGTACCGCCGACAGGCCGAGGAGCGGTTCCAGCGCCTAGACGCCGTACTCGCGGCAATGGACCAGGACACGACCCACCAGCAGACAGGAGCAGCATCATGACCGCCACCACCTCCAACGAGACCCGGATCGAGGCCGATCCGAAGCTGCCGACGATCCGCATCGTCCGCGAGTTCGACGCGCCGCCCGCGCGGGTCTACCGGGCCTGGACCGACCCCGACCTGGTCGTCCAGTGGCTCGGCCCCAAGGACACCAGCATGAAGATCGACTACTGGGACGCGCGCACCGGCGGCAGCTACCGCTACTCCGCATGGCGCGACGGCGTGGAGATCGCCGCCTTCTACGGCTCCTTCCACGAAGTGCGACCCGACCGGCGCCTGGTCCAGACCTTCACCTTCGAGGGCTACCCCGACGGAGTTTCCCTGGAGACCATGGTCTTCGAGGACCTCGGCAACGGGCGCACCCGGACCACCGCGCTCGGGGTGGTCGACAGCATGGAGAGCCGCGACGCGATCCTCGCCAGCGGCATGGACCGGGGAGTGATCGAGGGCTACCAGAAGCTCGACGCCCTGCTCATCAGCCAGGTTTGAGCACCAGCGGTTCCCGGAGCGGTCGTCAGCGTCGGCTCGCGGTCAGGGTGTTCTGCTCGGCGGGAGCAGCCGCGGACAGGCGGGATGCCCCGACGGCGAGTCCGACTGTGCGCATCAGGAGCATGGCGACGGCCATGAAGATCAGCCCATTCCCGCTGCTGCTGATCGTGGGGCTGCTGCCCGGGCGCAATCGGCGCGCCTACCGGGTCCAAGCCGAACAGTCCGCAGCGCTGCTGGCCCAGTACGAGCACTTGCAGGCCGAGCAACGCCGAGCTGACGTCCTCGACGAGCGTACGCGTATCGCCCGTGAGATCCACGACGTGCTCGCTCACTCCCTGGGCGCGCTGGGGATCCAGATCCAGGCGGCACGGGCCGTGCTGGCCGATCGCCGGGACATCGATCGAGCGGTCGAGATCCTGACCACCGCCCAGCGGATGGCCGGCGACGGCCTGGTCGAGACCCGCCGAGCCGTCCATGCCCTGCGGGTCGATACCCTGCCGCTCAACGAAGAACTCGCCCGAGTGATCGACACCTACGGCGAGCGCTATCGCGTCGCCGTCACCTTCGACACCGGCGGCACCCTCAGGCCGCTGCCGCCCGACGCCACGATCGCACTGCTACGCGCCGCGCAGGAGGCACTGATCAACGCTGCCAAGCACGCGGAGGGGCAGCGTGTCGGAGTCCGCCTCGACTACGGCGAACACGACATCCGCCTCACCGTCGTCAACAACGTGAACCCGAGCCGAGTTGTCGGGACGGAGGGCAGCAGCGGCGTCAACGGCGGTTACGGACTGACCGGCATGCGTGAACGGCTGCTCCTGCTCAACGGCACGCTCTCGGCGGGCCCGCGCGACAACCAGTGGACCGTCACCGCTCAACTCCCGCTCGCTCCCGGGCCCCGACCAGCGGATGCGGCCCGATGACCCTCGCCCGCACCGGCACAGCACTGCGCGTCGTCGTCGCCGACGACCAGGCCAGCGTCCGTGAAGGCCTCGTGCTGCTGCTCGACGGTCTCCCCGACATCGAGGTGGTCGGCGCCGCCGCGGACGGGCGAGAAGCACTTGAGTTGGTCGCCGAGCACCAACCCGACGCGATCCTGCTCGACCTGCACATGCCCGTCGGCTGAAAGCCGAACACCCGGGCGTCGCGATCGTCGTACTCACCACCTACGTCGACGACGCGTCCGTTCTCGACGCTCTACGGGCGGGCGCACGCAGTTACCTCACCAAGGACGCCGATCGGACCGGCATCGCTCGTGCCCTGCACGCCGCCGCCGGCGGGCTGTCCGTTCTCGATCCCGGTGTGCACGCGACGCTGCTCGCTGCCACGGCCGCGCCTTCGCTGCCCGAGCCGTCCCAACCCGCTGAGCCGGCGCCTGCGCCGCCCGACGGACTGACGCAGCGCGAGGCCGAGATTCTCGGTCTGATCGCCTGCGGACTGACCAACCCGGAGATCGCCGACCGCCTGTTCCTGAGCAACCACACGGTGAAAACCCACATCAACCGCATCTTCGCCAAGACCGGATCACGGGACCGAGCTGCCGCCATCGGCTATGCGCACCGGCACCACATCGGCTGACTCCAGCTCACGATTCCCATCACAACACCAGCCCGAGCGGATGAAATTCGGTACGTGGGAACGCAACTTCCGCCAGATGTGCCTACCATCACGGGAACACAATGGTTTCGATGATGGGTAAGGCGCTCATGGCACAGGCATCAATCACCAAGCTCGAGTCGGTGATCGCGGGCATTCGCAGCTACCTCAGCGAGCAATTGGGCGAGCTGGACAACGAGCTCGAGGCGGCCCGCAAGGAGGTCGCCGAACTCAGCGAGCAACTCGCATCCAAGCAGGCCTCGGTCGAGGTCCTGGTGGCCGGTCGCGACCTACTGGTCGCCAAGCTCGGCGAGCTTGACGGTGCGGTAGCGGAGACGGCGACCGTGCCCAAGGCGCGTCAGTCGCGCGAGGACACCGACGAGACGACCACCCAGGAGACCGTGGCGGCCGCGGAGGTCGACGCCGTGGTGGACGAACTCCCGGCAACGGAACCGGCCGCAACGGAGGCAGAGACACCGGCCACGGCGGCAAAGGCGCTGAACGCGAGCCAGCGCAACGTCCTGGACTTCCTGGAAGCAACTCCCGGCGTGCACAAGGTCGCGGAGATCGCCACCGGAGTGAACGGTCCGGATGCCGGCAACGCGGCAGTCCAGACCGTTCGTCGTGCGCTGGCCGTGCTCACCGGGACGGGCCAGGCGATGAAGTCGACGCAGTCGGGCACCGCGTTCTACTCCGCGACTTCTGCCTCCGCGACTTCTGCCTCCTCGACGGTGGCCGAAGAGTTGGAGGCGTCGCCGCAGGACGTGGACGCCGAGGAGCCGGTACGCGCGGTAAGGACGCGCACATCTGCTTCCCCGAGGGCACGTTCAGCAAAGGCCGGCTCGAAGAAGGCCACTCCCACGAAGGCCGCTGCCAAGAAGGCCACGGCCAAGAAGACCGCGAGCCGATCCGCGCGCGCAGCCGCGACCGCAACTCCCGCAGCCACAGCGGAGCCGGTCGCCGAGAGCACCACAACTGCCGAAACAGAGGTTGCGGCTGTCGAGGTGGCGGCTCCCGCGCGAGTGCGAAAGGCCGCCGGCGCTGCCTCGCGCACGACCAAGAAGACCGCATCCGCACCGGTGGAGAAGTCGGTGCGCGCGGACCGCACGAAGATCGTGGCAACGCTCCTGGTCTCCCCGGAACCCCAGTCTGCCGCCGAGGTGTCTCGCACGGTGATGGGCTCCGAGTGGAAGTCCTCGGACGCGACCAACTTCCGCAACGTCCTCAAGAGCATGGTCGCTGAGGGCGTCGTGGCAGAACACGTCGGAGAGAACAACCGCTCCCGCTACACCGTGGCCGCGAGCTCCTGACCCGGACCGCACCGCGACCGGCCTGACACGGCGTGGGCGGTCCACCCCGGACCCCCGGGAGACATGTGGACCGCCCACGCCAGGACGCAGGCCGGCTGGGATGCCCCGTAGCGGTCAGTGGTGTGGGGACATGGAGTCGGATGGCACCGAGCCGTCCGGCGCGGCCGGTTGCCCGCCCGAGCCCGGCACCAAAGCCCCGAACGAGCCCAGCCCGGCGTCGATGAGCCGGGCTGCGCGGCGAACCTCGGTGCTCACCGCCTCGTGCAGTTCTGCGGGGGTGCGGGTGCCGTCGAGATATCTCCCCAGTGCTCGGAACTGGATGGGCCAGAGTCCGAGCAGAACGGTCGCCGCGATCTGCGGCTCCGGCTCCTCCTGGCCCATCCCGGCTCGCCGGGCCAGGATCTCGGCGGCTGCGGCGACGAGCCGGTCCGTCATGTCGCGTTGGTAGGCCCGCAGTGACGGCGTGGACCTGGTCAGTACACCGAAGCGCAGGATCAAAGGGCCGGCCTGAACCGGGTCGTCCTGTGCGGCCAGCCAGGACGTGATGGCGTGCAGTTCGTCGGACAGGATCCGCAACACCGCCTCGACCGGGGAGAGGCCGGGCTCGACCAGGCCGGTCCGGAGTGATGCCAGAGTGGACTCCCCGAGGTCCAGGATGAGCGACTCCTTGGTGGGGAAGTAGTTGAAGACCGTCTTCTCCGACACTCCGCACGCCTCGGCGATCTCGGACACCCGGACGGCGTCGAAACCCCGCTCCATGAACATCTCGGTCGCGGTGTCGGACAACTGCTGGCGCATCAGCCGCTTCTTCCGCTCCCGCAGCCCCTCGGCCGTGGGCTCCTCGGTCCGCGGCCGCAACGCCGTCCAGTCCACTGTGCGCATGCTCATGGCTCCAGCATAGTCCAGTCGCCAGATATTTTCTGCTACAGTAAATTTATAGTCGCTGTAATCAGTGGCTCGCCCTGACACTCACCAGCGCGAGGAGCCCGCCATGAGCACCATCCACATCGTCCGCGATTACCCGCATGCCCCCGCGAAGGTCTGGCGCGCCGTCACCGACCCGACGCTCGTCCCGCTGTGGACGGCGACCGGCGCCGGCGGACGGCCGGAGGGATTCACCACGACAGTGGGCACGCGGTTCCAGTTCGTCGCGAAGCCCAAGCCGGGCTGGAGCGGCGTCGTCGACTGCGAGGTGCTGGAGGCGAACGAGCCCTCGCTGCTGCGCTACTCGTGGACCGGCGGCGACGGCGGCGACGTGACGGAGGTGCTCTACCGGCTCGAACCACACGCCGGAGGGACGCGCTTCACGTACCACCACACCGGCTTCACCGGGCCGGGCGGGTTCTTCATGGCCAAGCTCCTGGGCAACGTCCGGCAGAAGATGCTGAGCGTGGGCCTGCCCGCCGTGCTGGACGACCTCGACGACGAGGGCCGGCTCCGCCCGGGAAGCACGCTCAAGCCGAAAGTCCACGGTTGACGAGCCGGCACCGACCGCGCTTCGTGAGGAGGCGGCGTAGCGTGGTCGCAGCCGGCTCCCCGGGCCCAATCGACCCGCCACCACCGGTACGCGGCACCGGCTGGATCCGGTGGGGCGCCGAGGTGCGCGCCGCAGCGGACACGGCGACCATCGGGGTGAGGGCGGTCGGGAGCCCAATCCGCTGCACGATCCTGCTGGCCGCCTGCCGCCGCTCCCTTCCCCGTTTCCCGTTCGGAGAATGACTGATCATGAAGCTGACGAAGAAGGCGCACGCCTGCATCCGCCTGGAGAAGGACGGCCGGACCCTGGTCCTCGACCCCGGCGCTTTCAGCGAGGAGGACGCGGCCGCCGGAGCGGACGCGATTCTCATCACGCACGAGCACATGGACCACTTCAGCGAGGAGCGGCTGCGAGGCGCCATGGAGGCGAACCCGGGCGCCGAGATCTGGACTCTGCGTTCCGTCGCGGACCAGATCTCGGCAGCCTTCCCCGGCCGGGTGCACACCGTCGGGCACGGCGACACCTTCAGTGCCGCCGGATTCGATGTGCAGGTGCACGGCGAGTTGCACGCAGTCATCCACCCGGACCTGCCGAGGGTCACCAACGTCGGTTTCCTGGTGGACGGTTCGCTGTTCCACCCCGGCGACGCGCTCACTGTGCCGGACCAAGCGGTTCGCACGCTGATGATCCCGGTCATGGCCCCCTGGAACAAGGCCTCGGAGGTCGTCGACTACATCCGCGAGGTCAAGCCCCAGCGCGCCATCGACATCCACGACGCGCTCCTGACCGACCTGGCCCGGCCCATCTACGACACCGTCATCGGCAACCTCGGCGGTGCCGAGCACGTCCGCCTCACCTCTGGAGACTCGACAGACGTCTGACGCCCGGGGGCGTCCGGACCGTCAGCCGCTCCGACGCGACGTGCGGGGCCGACGCCGAGCGGAGGCCGGTCGAGCGGAGGCCGAAGGACGTGGCGCCCCAAAGGTGGGGTTGCCACGTCCGCCCGCTGCCCGCGCCGGCCCCCGCTGGAATCCGGTTACTTTCCGGCGGCGACGTCGTTCGCGTCCCGGTCGGCCTTGTCGATCGCGGTGGTCACCGCCGTGGGCGGGGGCATGTGGGCGCGGTCGGAGGTGGCCGGAGCGTACTGGCCGGCCCAGTCGTTGATGGCCTGGCTGGCAGTGGATATGTCCTCGCGCCAGGTGCCGATGGACGGGGGCTCATCGCTGGCGTGGAAGTTCTGGTCGGCGGTCGTGTATGCCTGTTGGTATGTCAGGTCGAGCGCGGCCTTCTGCTGCCAGGCCCGAAAGGAGGGGTTGCCCCAGGCGGCCTCTCCTTCGGCGAGGAGTGCCCGGTAGTGCTCGTCGTTGCTTCGGAGGGTGGTGGCAGCGTTGGTTCGGTTGGCGGCCGGCGCGAGCTGGGCGGTGCCGGGAGCTGGGCTTTCGGCGGCGCTACTCGCGCCTGCGTTGCTGGCGCATCCGGTGAGCGTCAGACAGGCGACGGAGGCGAGGGTGAGGGTGAGGGTGAGGGTGAGGATTCGGCGCATACGGGACACCTTGGCAGCGCGCTCCGCTTGATCGCCAGAGCGTTGTGATCTCGTTACGGAGCGTTCGGAGGAAGGCCCGCAGCGCCCCGAGCCGCCGCGGTAGCCACAGCCGCTGACCCGACGTCAACTCGGGACTGCCCGGCCCTCGCTCCCGATGACCCGCTCAGAGCGCGGCAGTTGCCTCCGAGACCGGGTACGCCTCCGCTGCCGCGCCGCAGATACCCGCCCACTCGAGCGAACGACGTCGCACTGCTCGTGGCTTGCACCCGTGCCTTGACGGTGCGTCAGTTCGCCGACTGCGACGCTCCGTCCGACCCGCGGCGGCGGCCGCAGCACTGGGGAACGAGCACGAAGGCGGCGTTCCCGCGCGCGGCTCGGTACTCCGGCAACCCCACCACAGGCGCCGACGGACCCGATCCTCCGGCCCCGGTCACTGGTCGACCTCCGCGCTGCCGCCCACCCGGAGCTTGCGTCGGGCGCGCTGGTAGAAGGTGGTCCTCCCGAGTCGGACAACGCTGGCGGCGGCGCGCAGCGCGGTGACGGAGATCCTCTCCCCGGCTGTCAGGTAGCCCGAGACGATCCCGTCCACCTCGACGGCCAGCCGCCCGCTCGACGGAAGGAGATCGAGGGTGACCTCCTCGTCCGCGGAAAGCATCAGCGCTCTGTTGAAGGTCGAGTGGGCTGCTGCCGGAATGACGAGGATCCCCTCGACGGTCGGTGACACGATCGGCCCACCCGCCGAGAAGCTGTAGGCGGTGGACCCCGTCGGGGTCGCCACGATCACCGCGTCCGCGGCGTACCTGACGAAGTCAGTGCCCTGCACGGAGACCGCCACAGCTGCCTGACCCTCTCCGGGCACGCGGACCAGCGCGATGTCGTTGAACGCCGTCTCCTCACGGCCGCCGGGCAGGACGGTACTCACCGCCATGCGCGGCTCGGTGGTGAAACGGTGCCCGTCGATGGCCGAAAGTGCCCACGGCAGTTCCTCCAGGTCGATCTCGGCCAGGAAGCCGAGCCGTCCGAGATTGACGCCGAGCACCGGAGTGGAACGGCCGGACAGCAACCGCATGGAACGGAGCATGGTGCCGTCTCCGCCCAGGCTGACGAGCAGGTCGGCCCGTGTCACCAACTCCTCCGCCCCCACCGGAATCGCGTCGCAGGCGATGCGCCCGACCTCCTCGGGGAGTCCGAACACCGCGGCGCCCCGCCCCTGCGCCCAGGCAACCATCGTGTCGATCGCCGGTTTGGAGTCGCGCCGGGGGTGCAGGACCAGCCCCACAGCGTTGATCATGCCCATCCGCACCACCCACGTCGGCCGCCGCCGAGACGGCATCGGCCCTGACCATCACGGCTCGCGATCACGGATCCCTCCCGGAGCAGCGGAGACAAAGGTGCCGACACGCTCGCCGGACCACGCTTCGCCATCATCCTCGCTCCCCCACGACTGATCCCGCTCGGCGCGCACGAGAGTTCCGGCCATCAGTACCTGACCCGACACCGTCGGGCAGGCTCAAAGCCGTCCGAGGTCGCTCCGGCTCGCGGCCACGCGGCCTGGAACGGACGCTCGAGCGGTCAGCGCGGCGGCCCGACGATGACCTGGCCGTACATGTCGGCGGCTTCGGCCATGCGCTGCGGGGAGAGCTGGAAGCCCTCAGGACGGGGGGTGGCCAGGTCGCGTCCGGCATGGCGGAACATGCCCTCGATGCCGGCGGGGGTGCAGATCATCAGCAGGTCCGCGGTGTCGGAGGTGATCCGGTAGCCGTGAGGGACGTTCTTGGGCAGGTAGACGATGCCGCCCTCCGACAGTTCCATCTCCTGGTCGTCGGACCACACCAGCGCGCTGCCCTTGAGTAGCAGGAAGACCTCGTCCTCGCGGGTGTGCAGGTGGTACGGCGGCGCTTCGCCCTTGGCGACGGTGAACCGCCCGACGGTGAGCTGCCCATCGGTGGCCGCGCTGTCCAGGAGGACGGCGAAGACGCCGCCGTCGAGCCATTCGAGCTTTTGCTGCTGCTCGGGCTGCGCGAGATACGCCATGCTCATGGCGACGTCCCTTCGATCGTAGTCACTCTACTTCGAATTCGAAGCATTCTTCGACTGTACGTTAACTTCGAATTCGTAGCAAGTAAACTGGTGACCATGTCCAGAACCCCGCCCCTCGATCCCGAGCAACTGGCCGCCTACTTCTCCTTGATGGAGGTCAGCAGCCTGCTGCAGCACGCAGTCGAGCAGCAGTTGCGCGAGGACGGCGGACTCAGCTATGTCCAGTTCCAGATCCTCGCCGTGCTCGGGGAGACCCCCGACGGACAGCGACGCATGACCGACATCGCCGACCGGCTGGTCCACAGCCGCAGCGGACTGACCTACCAAGTCGCCCAGTTGGGCAAGGCCGGGCTGGTCACCAGATCACCCTCCACCGACGACGAACGCAGCATCATCGTCACCGCCACCGCGCAGGGGCAGGACCTGCTCGGCCGGGTGCTTCCCGGCCACATCGAACTCGTGCAGCGCCTCCTCCTGGAACCTCTCGCCCGCACCGACATCGCCGCGCTCAGCGACATCCTCGGCCGCGTCCGCGGACACATGCGCACCATCCCGCCCCGCTCCGCCGCCCCGCGCCGCAAGCCCACGAACCCGGCGTGAGCTCTCAGCGTTGACGCCCGCGGTTGACGCAGGCGACCACCGCAGCCATCTGACGATCCGTCATCACATCGACGAAGAGCGCGTGTTCGGTGATCGGGTCGTGCAGCTGCTCCGGAAAGGAGTCAAGTGCGAACGGCACTCCGGGCGGTAGGTCGTAACTGAGGACGACGCGCAGCTGCGGCACGGGAAAGGTGTCGTGCGGGCAGACGCCATTGGCGGCCGGGAAGACCACATGGGCACGGTGGTCGGGGCTGTCGGTGGAGCGCCCGTCCCAGCAGCTGGGGAAATCCAGGGTGCGCGTCAGGCTGCTGCCGCTCGGGCAGAGCGGGTAGCGGCCGGTGACGCGCCCTGGGAAACCGGCGCAGCCCCACTCGGCCCTGGCGTTCGTTCCGCCGTCGGTCGCCGCCACCGGGTCACCCGTCAGCAGGCGGAGGAAGCGGGGCATGGGGACGACCTCGCTCACCGGATTGCCCAGGAACTCCACCTGCACGGCGGCCGGGGTGAGGATCTCTCCGACGTTGTGGTGGACGCCGCCACCCACGGACGAGGTGTCGGTGCCGGGCCGGTCCGTCCGGCGCAGCACCGGCCAGTAGAAGGTGGAGCGGTCCCCGTCCGTGCAGGTGGTACCGGCAGCGGCCAGAGTGGCGTCGGTCGACACGGCGGTGGTGGACAGGTTGCCCACGTAGTCGTGCACATGATGCGCGCCGCCCACGACTCCCGGCGAGATCACCACGTTGTCCGCGTTGCGGTGCAGGCCGTTCTCGTTGCGCCCGCAGTCCTCGGCGTACGAGCCGGTGGATGCGCCAGGCCCGAAAGCGGGGGCGGGCGGCGCGGCAGGAACGGAGGCGATCGCGACGTAGTCGGCGGAGATGTCCGCACTCCGACGCACCGTGAGACCGCCGGCCCCGGAGGTGAGGTGGAACGCCGCCAGCCCCAGACCCAGGACCAGGGAGAGCAGGATGCCCAGCGGAAGGATCACCTTCCCGAACTGTCGGTCACCGTGTCGGGCACCCATGAGCACGAGCAGAGTCTCTCAAGACTGCACAACATGTCCAAGTCCGATCCGGCCAGGACGGCTCGCGGGCACCTGCATCGACGCATATTCGATTATGTGTTCTATTATAGTTGCTGGTACTGGCCACGAACACCGGGAGGCAGCATGCGCTGGGCGAACCTGGGCTCTGACCAGGGCACCGCCGCGCTCTTCGGCGTGGACGTGGTGTCGCGAACGTTCGATACCCCCGAGTTCAGCGGGATCACCTTCCACGAGGTGCGCGCCCGGTCCATCGTGAACCGCGTCCCGAGCGCCTCGCAGGTGCCCTTCTCCTGGACCATCAACCCCTACCGCGGCTGCAGTCACGCCTGCGTCTACTGCTTCGCCCGCAACACGCACAGCTACCTGGACCTGGACACCGGCCACGACTTCGACACCCAGATTGTGGTCAAGGTGAACGCGCCCGAACTCCTGCGCCGCGAACTCACCGCACCCCGCTGGCAGGGCGGCCACATAGCCATGGGCACCAATGTCGACTGCTACCAGCGCGCCGAGGGCCGCTACCGGCTCATGCCAGGCATCATCAGCGCACTGCGCGACTACGCCAACCCCTTCTCCATCCTCACCAAAGGCACCCTGATCCTGCGCGACCTGCCGCTGCTGGCGCAGGCAGCGGCGGTGACAGAGGTACGCACCGCAGTCTCGGTGGGGTTCACCGATCCGCAGCTGTGGCATGACGTCGAGCCGGGCACTCCCGCGCCCCGGGCTCGGCTGGACGCCTGCCGAACACTCAATGCGAGCGGGATCCCGTGCGGGGTGCTGATGGCTCCGGTGCTGCCCTTCCTGTCCGACACACCGGAGCAGTTGGATGCGACGGTGCGCGCCATCGCGACCTCCGGCGCGACGTCGGTGACACCGCTGGTGCTGAACCTGCGGCCGGGGGCCCGGGAGTGGTACTTCTCCTGGCTCGCCCGCCGGCACCCGCACCTGGTCCCCCGCTACGAGCGCCTGTACCACCACAGTGCCTACGCACCCACCTGGTACCAGCAGCGGGTCACCCGCCAGGTGCGCGAACTGTCAGCCGCCCACGGGTTGGCGCCGATGCTGAGCGAAACCCCCTCCCCGCGTCCGGTACCCGAGCCGGCCGCGCCCACGCCGACTCAGCTGTCCTTGCTGTGAGTACGCCGATTTGTTGGCCGGCAGGGGTGGAGTCATGCTGATCCCATGGACCCGAGCGGCGGGGACGAAGACGATCACGCCCTGGTGGAGTGGGCGTTCCGCCAGGCCTCCATGTCGATATCGGTCTTCGACGTCGAACAGCGGTACCTGCGGCTGAACGACATGGCCTGCGAGGTGATGGGGGTCGGCGAGGGGGTTCTGCGCGGACGGATCTTCCCCGCAGGCGTCCCGGAGGACGTAAGCCAGCTGGGCACTCTGCGGGCGCTGCGCGACGTGGCTGCGACGGGCAAGCCGGTGCACTACGAGAGCTACACCCGCGCGCCCTCCGGAATCCGCGAGCACGCCTGGAACCTGGAGATGTGGCCGATACGGGATCCGACCGGAATGGTGTGCGCGGTCGGGATGGCCGCGTTCGACAGCAGCGAGCAGCACTGGGCACGCCAACGTCTGGCCGTGCTGGACGAGGCAGCGGTCTCGATCGGCACGACCCTGGACCTGGGCCGAACCGCGCAGGAACTCGCCGAGCTCGTCGTCCCGCGATTCGCCGACTTCACCAGCGTCGACCTGCTCGAGGGGGTGATGCGTGGCGAGGAGCCCGCGACCGACCCTCTGGACGCGACGGTCGTACTGCGCCGGGTGGCGCATCTGTCGACCGTGGAGGGGACCCCGGAGGCCGTCATCGGCCTCGGCGCCAGCGACACCTACCCGCCCTACTCGCCACCCGCCCGGGCCCTGCATTCAGGACGGGCGGTACTCAGCGGAAGCGGGGACCCGGACTTCGATCGGTGGATGGCGAGCGCGCCGGCCCGGGCGGAGAAGATCCGCGGCTTCACCGTCACCTCCCTGATGGCAGTGCCGCTGATCGCCCGCGGCACCACGCTCGGCGTCGCGGTGCTGCTGCGCACCCGGCCGGACGCTTTCAACGAGGACGACTTCACCCTGGCGAAGGAGCTCACCAGCCGCGCCGCCGTCTGCGTCGACAACGCCCGCCGCTACACCCGCGAGCGCATCACCGCGCTCACCCTGCAGGAAAGCCTGCTGCCGCACGGCCCCACCCGGCAGTCCGCAGTCGAGGTCGCCTGCCGCTACCTGCCGACCGACTCGCTGGCCGGCATCGGCGGGGACTGGTTCGACATCATCCCGCTCTCGGGTGCCCGGGTCGCCCTCGTGGTCGGTGACGTGGTCGGGCACGGCCTCCACGCGTCCGCGAACATGGGCAGGCTCCGCACCGCGGTGCACACGCTCGCCGACGTCGACCTGCCCCCGGACGAACTCCTGGCCCACCTCGACGATCTGGTCGTGCGGCTCGGCGGCGACGCGGAGAGCGGCGACCAGGTCGGCAGTGGCGAGACGGGCGCGAGCTGCCTGTACGCCGTCTACGACCCGGCGTCGCAGATGCTGACCGTCGCCAGCGCCGGCCATCCGCCTCCCGTCCTGGTGCTGCCCGACGGCACCACCGACGTCGTCGACATCACACCTGGGCCGGTGTTGGGCGTGGGTGGACTGCCCTTCGAAACCACAGAGCTCCAACTGCCCGAGGGCAGTCTTGTCGCGCTCTATTCGGACGGTCTGGTCGCGGCCACGGATCGCGACCCGGACCTCGGGATCGCCCGGCTGCGCCAGGCGCTCACCGGCCCCCGCGCCTCGCTGGAGGCCCACTGCGACCAGGTGCTCGCAGCTCTGCTCCCGGAACACCCCGCCGACGACGTCGCACTGGTGCTGGCGCGCACCGCGGCGCTGGACTCCGACCACGTCCGGGTCTGGGACCTGGCCCCCGACTTCGCCGGTGTCGCCGAGGCCCGCAGGAACGCCGCCGCCCAGCTCGACGCCTGGGGCCTGACCGAGATCGCCTTCGTCACCGAACTGGTCGTCAGCGAGCTGGTCACCAACGCGATCCGCTACGGCGCCGAGCCCATCCAACTCCGGCTCATCTACGACCGCTCGCTCATCTGCGAGGTCTCGGACGGCAACTCCACCTCCCCGCACCTGCGCCGCGCCCGGGTCTTCGACGAGGGCGGCCGGGGCCTGCTCCTGGTCGCCCAGCTCACCAACCGCTGGGGTACCCGCCATACCGCGACCGGCAAGACGATCTGGACCGAGCAGACTCCGAACTAGGGTCTGTCCGGCCGATCTTCGCCGCTGCGGGCACCAGCGGCTCCGCCGCGGGGCGCTGCCTCGCAAGGCGGCGGAGCGCCCTTCGTAGCGGAGCTACCAGGGCGGTGCGCCAACGCGGCGAGGTGCCGTCACGCGGCGGAGCCGCGTGGCGTCACACTGCGGCGGTGGGCGCCCGCGAAGATCGGCCGGACAGACCCTGGGCCGGGCTGTGGCGATGTTCACCCGTTTCATCGGTGCGAGCCGACTTGCTCCTTGCATGTGCTTACCTGACCGACGCATAATTTACTCATGCGAGTAACCCAGCAGGGCGGCGTACCGCGCCGATCGCTCACGGCGACCGCGCGACGTGCGCAGATCATGGCCGCCACCATCGACACGATCGCCGAACTCGGCTACAGCCAGGCGTCGTTCGCACGCATCGCCGAGCGGGCAGGCCTGTCCAGTACGCGACTGATCTCGTACCACTTCGCCGGCAAGTCCGAGCTCATCGGCGCGGTCGTCGCCGACACGTACACCACCATGGGCCGGTTCATGGCCGAGCGCATGGCGGACCGGACCGACGCGCGCGGTGCCCTGCGCGCCTACATCAGCGGCGTGGTGGAGTTCATCGCGACCCATCCCGCCCAGATGAAGGCGCTGATGGCGATCTTCCTCGACTTCCGCGACGACGAGGGCGGCCGCTCCTACGACGCGGGCACCGAGCAGGACGTGCTCGGACACCTGCAGGGCATCCTGCGCGCCGGGCAACGAGGCGGCGAGTTCCGCGACTTCGACACCTACGTGATGGCCGCGACCATCCAGCGCTCCGTCGACGGGCTGCCGTTCATGCTGCAGAGCCGTCCCGACCTCGACCTCGCCGCCTACGGCGAGGAGCTTGTCACGCTGTTCGACCGGGCCACCCGGAGCGAGCGGTGAACGCGCCGCGCCGCGAGCGGCCCCAACGCGGGGGGCGCGGCTACACGGCCGTGAACCTGCTGGTCGACCTGGTGGTGCCGGTCGGGCTGTACTACGGGCTGCGCGCGGCGGGCATGGGCATCTACCTCACGCTGGTCATCTCCTCCGCGGTGCCGGCGGCGGCCGCCGGCTACCGACTGCTGCGCGAGCGCCGCGTCGACGGGCTCGCCGTGTACACCCTGACCATCATGCTGCTGGGCACCGCCGTTTCCCTGCTGACCGGCAGTACCCGCTTCCTGCTGGCGAAGGAGGGCTGGCTCACGGGGGTCAGCGCGCTGTGGTTCCTCGTCTCGGTCAGGGCGGAGCGGCCGCTGGCGTTCCTGTTCAGCCGCCCCTTGCTGCAGAACCACCCGCGCATGCCCCGCGAGTCCTGGGACGTGCTCTGGGAGCGGCTGCCCGGGTTCCGCCGGATCTGGAGGATCTCCTCGGTGCTGTGGGGCGTCGGGCTGCTGGCCGACTCAGTGGTCCGGGTCGTGATGGCCTACACCCTCTCCCCTGACCTGGTTCCCGGGCTGGGCAGCGCCCTGTACGGCGTCACCTCTCTCGTCCTCGTCGCGGTCACGAACATCTACTACCTCGTGGTCGGGCTCTACGACCGGCGGTCCGCGCTGTACGCGCCGCTCGCCGCCACCGCGCAGGGCCCGGACGCGCCCCTGGTCCTGCCACCGGGCCGTTCCTGACCGGCCCCCGGTGGACGCGTTTCCCGCGATGGCGTCTGGTTGGCCTACCGTCGGTGTACCGCATCGAGAGGGGGAACCGAATGCCATCCCACCGCCCGGCCACCGCACTGGTAGCGCTCCCGCTGATTCTGCTGGCGGGCTGCGCCGCCGGCGGCAGCCCGAGGAGCACCGCCGCCGACCCGGTCGGCGACTGCGCCGTCTCGGTGGCGTACTGGACCCGCCAACTGCTCTCCCCCGGCGGCGATGAGGGCCTCGACTACCAGGAGATGGGCCTCTCCGACGGCGAGTACACGATCGTCCGCGCGCTGGTCCCGACCACCCGCCCGGTCGCCCTCAGCAAGGGCCTCCAAGCCGCTCAGAGCTTCGCCCTCGACCAGGCCCGCCCCCGCTGCCGCGCCTACCTCGCCGCCCTGCCCACGGCCTCCGCGACCCTCAACGGCTGGGCCCCGTAGCCTCACCCGATCAAGTGACGCGGGCGTCGGCAACGCTACGGCCGGCCTCCAGGCTCGTTAGGGCAGGCATGGCTCTGGAGGCGGTGGAGGATGCCGGAGAACGACCCTGTTCTGCGCATGCGTGACGTGCACAAGAGCTACCGGCGGCGCCCGGTGCTGCGCGGAGCGAGCCTGGATCTGTCCGCCGGTCGCCTGGTCGGCATCGTCGGGGAGAACGGCTCCGGAAAGAGCACGCTGCTACGGATCCTGGTGGGCGAACTGGCCTCGGACAGCGGGAGGGTCGAGTGCCGAGGACAGCTGGGCTACTGCCCGCAGAACGCGGTCCTGCACCAAGCCTTCACCGTCGACCAGCATCTGCGCTACTTCCAGGTCGCCTACGGCCTTGCCGGCCTGGACCGGGCGTTGGAGCTGCTGGAGACGCTCCGCTTCTCCAGGTACCGGCACGCCCGTCTGGGAACGCTCAGCGGCGGAACGCGACAGAAACTGAACCTGACCGTCGCCCTCATGCACGACCCCCAGGTACTCCTTCTGGACGAGCCGTACCAGGGGTTCGACTGGGAGATGTACCTGCGCTTCTGGGAGGTCGCCGAAGAGTTGCGTGACCGCGGCCGCTCGGTGCTGGTGGTCTCCCACCTGGCCTATGACACCGAACGCCTGGACGCGGTGTACCGATTGGACGGCGGGACGCTGAAGGCGGAGCCGGTCGGCGTCGACGCCCGTACGGGTGGCGCATGAGGCGGGGTTGGTTGTGCTTCGGCACCGCGCTGCGCTTCGCGCTCCTCGAGCAACTGCGCAACCGCCTGGCACTGGTGCTGGTGGTCTTCTTCGTCCCGTTGTGGCTCTCGCTGGCCTACAACGTGACCGCTCAGACCCCGGTGCGCTTCTTCGTGCGAGCGGCCGACCGCAGCATGACCCTCGACGGGAACGTCCTCACTCAGCTCTCGGGTGCATTGCACGCCCTGGCACTGATCGTCGGCTTCATGATGTTCCTCGCCACCTCCCAGTCCGCCGACTTTGACCACCGGCTGGTGATGGCCGGCTATCCGCGACTGTGCCTGGTGCTGGCCAAGTACACCGCGCTGCTGGCCACCGCGGCTGCGGTCGCCGCCTACGCCACCGCGTGGGTGCGGGCGTTCTGGCAGCCCGAGGAAACGGGCCTGCTCGCCGCCGCGTTGTTCGTCGGTGCGCTGATCTACGGAGGCGTCGGCATCATGCTCGCCGCCGTGCTGCGCAGCGAGCTCGCCGGGATGTTCCTGGTCATCATGGTCAGCTTCATCGACGTGGGCGTGCAGAACCCGATCGCCAACCCGGTGGCCGACAGCCCCGCCCTGCGTTACCTGCCGACCTACGGTGCGATGCAGTCCGCCGTCACCGCTGCGGGGCTGCACCTGCTGCCCTGGCGCTTCCTCGCCCTGGGCCTGTGCTGGGCGGTGGGCACGGCCGCGGTCGGCACGGGCGCATTCGCCGTACGCACCCGACGCCGCACCGGCGTCGACGACACAGGGACCCGCCATCGGACTCCGGCTGCCCGGCGAAACGTCTGACGGCCGGCCGGAGTCCGATGCGCGTAGCTGACGCACCCCAGGGCCGCCGAGGCCGGTCAGGGCCCTGCCTCACTTCTGGATCTCGGTGTCAGCCCGCACAACGCCAGCTCCGCGGTGGTGATCGGCGCCCCGGCTCGCGCCGCCACCCGTCCCGGGCCACGTAGTACGCGGAGCACCACTTCGGGCCTGACCATGGTGGTCATCGGGGCGGACAGCGTGGTGACATCCATCAGAGCCCGCGTCACCACGGGGTTCGTCGTGGCGACCAGCCTGAGCCGCTGGAAGTAGCCGCGCAGCAACTGGGCGGCGACCGACGGCCGCGCGCCGATGGCGCCGGGGAAGTTGATGTCCTCGCCCGTGGCCAGATCCCAGGCGCCTCCGGCCGCACGACCGATCGACTGCTGGACGCGCCGGGCCAGGCCCGGGGACCCCAGGTCCCGCTCCCGCAGGACCTCGCGCAGCGCGGCGGCGCTCTGGGCGGCCACGGACATGCCCTGCCCGTACACCGGGTTGTAGGTGGCGACGGCATCGCCCATGGAGATGAACCCGTCCGGCCAGGAAGGCAGGCGCTCGAAGAAACGGCGGCGGTTGACGGTGCTGCGGGTGAAGTGAACCTCGGTGAGGGGCTCCGCGCGAGCGATCAGGTCGGCGACGATCTGATCGCCGAGGCCGCGCGCGAACGGTTCGAAGTCCGCAGGGTTCCGCGTGGGTTCACCCCCGCGGGTTCCGGAGAGGGTGACCAGCCAGCGGCCGTTCTCGATCGGGACCAGCGTCGCGCCCTGCCCCGGGCGGGGCGTGGCGGAATGGGGAAGGACGCTGACGAGCGGGAAATCCTCGGTGCCGGAGGGCGCCCGGAAGACCTGGCTGGCGTAGACCGTCCCCGAGTCGACGGTCTCCTCCGAGACGGCAGGCAGTCCGAGTTCCGTCAGCCGGCGTGCGGCCTGGGAGCCCCGACCCGAGGCGTCGACGACGAGATCTGCTTCGAGCCGCTCAGAGCCGTCCGCCCCCTGCCTGCGGACCCGTACGCCGGTGACCCGGCCCGGGTCGCCGAGGAGCGCGACGGCTTCGGTCCCCTCGGACAGCGTGATACGAGGGCGGGCCAGCACCTGTCCGCGGACGACCAGATCGAGCAGATCGCGGGTGCACGCCATGGCGAACTGCATCTCGGGCCAGCGGGGCATCCAGCCGACCTGCGTCAGCACCACCATGCCTGTCGGCAGTGCGATCCGATGCGCACCCGCGCCCGCCCAACGCTCGATGATGCCGGGCAGAAGCGTCTCGACAGCCCGCGCGCCACCGGACATCAACAGGTGGGCGTGGCGGGCCTGCGGCAGCCCCTTGCGCGGCCGGGCCTGGTCAGGCAGCAGGTCCCGATCGACGACCACCACTTCGTCGGCATGGTCCGTGAGCACGGCTGCGGCCAGTATTCCGGCCATGCCGCCGCCCAGCACCACCGCCCGGCGGGGCCGGGAGGCGCGGCCGGTGCGTTCGGCGGCGCCGCTGCTGTTCGTCTCGCTCATGACCCGCTCTCTCCACAGCTGGAATCTCTTACGGACGGTCGTGCCCAGGACCGGCTCAGCTCCCCACGGCATCGGCCCGCGGGCCACCGTTCGTTGATTGCCTCATGCCTGGTCCAACGACGAGCTTTTCCCAATGGTGCGGGTGAGTTTGCAGACGAACCACTCGACCTGGCGGCGGCCGAGGGCGGACACGCGTTCCTCCGGTACACCTGCCCGTGCCTCTCGGCGCGGACACATCCGCTTTCCCTGACGCCTGCTTTCGGGTGAGGCTGTGCCCATGGACATGAGTTCGGAGCAAGGGGTACAGGTTCCGGTCGCTGTGGTGACCGGTGCCGCGCAGGGCATCGGCCGCCAGATCGCCGAGGCTCTCGCTGGTGAGGGCTACGCGCTGGTCCTGGCCGACATCAAGGAACCGGTGGAGACGCTGGCGGCCGTGCGGGGCATGGGGGCGGAGTCGGTCGCGGTGGTCGGCGACATCGCCTCGGAGGCCTACGCGGATGCGCTCGCCGAGGGAGTGCACAAGCAGTTCGGCCGGGTCGACGTCCTGGTCAACAACGCGGGCGTCTCGCTGCTGACCCCGGCCGAGGCGACCTCCGTCGAGCAGTGGCGGCGAGTCCTGGAGGTCAACCTCACCGGCCCGTTCCTGCTCTGCCGGGCCCTGGGGAGGATGATGCTCGAGGCGGGCAGTGGCTCGATCGTCAACATCGCTTCGATCGCGGGGCTGCACGGGGTCGCCGACCGGGCCGCGTACAACGCGAGCAAGCACGGCCTGATCGGTCTCACCCGGACCCTGGCCGCGGAGTGGGGCGGTCGCGGGATCCGGGTCAACGCCGTGTGCCCGGGCTGGGTGAAGACCGAGATGGACGCCGCGGACCAGGCGTCCGGCGGCTACACGGACTCGGACATCGTGGAGCGGGTGCCCATGGCGCGTTTCGCCGCCCCTGGGGATATCGCTCAGGCCGTCGCCTTCCTCGCCGACCCAGCGCGCAGCGGCTTCGTGAACGGCATCGCCCTACCGGTCGACGGAGGCTGGACGGCCGACGCGAGCTGGACCTCCCTGCGGCTGCGCAAACGCTGACCTCGTCGCCCGCACGCCGCCCCCTGGCAGTCCACCAGGCCATCCGGGGCGGCGAGTCCGGGGCGGCCGCCCCCGCCACAGCCGCTCATCTCGCCAACACCCTTGCGCCCGCTCCCCCCTGTCCGGCCTCCGCCGCGCCAGGCGCAGCGCACGGCTGCCTCGCCACGTCACTCCAAGCTGAGTTCCCGCAGGTTGGTCTTGGCCAGCTCCACGAGCTCATTGCCGCGGCCGGACAGGATCGTGCGGGTGGCGAACAAGGTGAACCCCTTGACCTGCTCATATGTGATCTTCGGGGGCAGTGACAGTTCTTGTCGGGCCGTCAGGACGTCCACCAGGGCGGGTCCGTTGTGGGCGAACGCTGCTCGCAGGGCGTCGTCGAGCTGGTCGGCGCGCTCCACTCGGGCGCCGAAGAGCCCCACGGCGCGTGCTACCTCGCTCAGGTCCGGGTTGTCGAGCTGAGTGCCGTAGTTGACGAAACCGGCTGCCTTCATCTCCAACTCGACGAAGGAGAGCGCCGAGTTGTTGAAGACCACCAGCTTCACCGGCAGGTTGAGCTGACGCAGTGTGATCAGCTCGCCGAGCAGCATGGCCAGGCCCCCGTCGCCGGAAAGCGCGATCACCTGGCGGTCCGGATGGCTGGCCTGGATCCCGATGGCGTGCGGCAGCGCATTGGCCATCGTGCCGTGGTTGAACGACCCGATCAGCTGCCGCTGTCCGTTCATCCGCAGATAGCGCGCCGCCCATACGGTCGGTGTGCCGACGTCCGCGGTGAATGCCGCGTCCTGAGCGGCCAGCTCGTCGATCGCTGCGGCGACGGTCTGGGGGTGCAGCGGGGAGTCCGTGGGCTTGGCTTCGGCCAGTCGGTCCAGACGGGCACGGGCCCGGCGGTAGTGGCCGACCATCCGGTCCAGGTGCTCGGAATCCGACTTCGGTTTGAGCAGGGGCAGCAGCGCTTCGCCGGTGTCCTTCACCGTTCCGACCAGCGGCACGTCGACCGGTGTGCGCCGCCCGATCTGCTCGCCGCGGATGTCCACCTGCACCACGGGGACGCCCTGCGGATAGAACGGCCGGTAGGGAAAGTCGGTGCCGAGCATCAGCAGCGCGTCGCAGTGCTCCATCGCCCGGTACCCGGAGCTGAAGCCGATCAGTCCGGTCAGGCCGACGTCGTACGGGTTGTCGTATCCGAGAAAGCCCAGACCCCGCAGGGTGGTCACGATGGGGGCCTTCAGTGCGGCCGCCAGCGCGATCGCCTCGTCGTGCGCACCCTCGCAACCGGCGCCGGCCAGGATCGTCACCCGGCTGGCCGCGTTGAGCACGTCCGCCGCGCGGGCGAGCGAACTGTTGTCGGGCCTGATGATGCAGCCGGCCTTGGTCACGCCGTGGATCGGGCCCCGGGAGGGTGCGTCGGCGAGGAACAGCTCGCCGGGAATGGCCAGCACGGACACGCCGCGGCGCTCGACGGCCGTACGCATCGCGATCTCCAGCAGCCGGGGCAGCTGCTCGGGGACGCTCACCATCTCGCAGTACACGCTGCACTCGCGGAAGAGCTCCTGCGGGTGCGTCTCCTGGAAGTAACCGCCCCCGATCTCCTCACGGGGAATGTGCGCGGCGATCACGAGCACCGGTACGCGGCTGCGCTGCGCGTCGAACAGGCCGTTGATCAGGTGCAGGTTCCCGGGCCCGCAGCTGCCTGCCACGACCGCGAGCTGCCCGGTCACACCCGCCTCGCCCGCGGCCGCGAGAGCGGCTGCCTCCTCGTGTCGCACATGCGCCCACATGATCTCCCCGTCGCGGCGCAGGGCATCGGTGAATCCGTTCAGCGAGTCCCCCGGCAGGCCGTAGACGCGCTGCACGCCGGATGCCCTGAGCGTGGCGACGATGACATCCGCGACTGTGGTGGCCATTCGTACTCCTCGGACTCGGTGCCCACGAAGCCGCGAGCGCTGCGCTGGGTCAACGACCGAAGGACGCGTCCAGACCAGCATGGACCGCCGTGACCGGTGCCGCCTGTCGGCCCGGCCCGTCGGGCCCCAGGTCAACCACTCGCTCCCAGTGCCGCCATGGCCGGAGACTTGCGTCCGCCGCCAACGGCCTGCTGGAGGTCGACCACACCGTCGACACCTCCGTATGGTCGCGACGACGCATCGGGCGAGAGCAGACTGGACAGCTCGCCGGCACTGCAGGCGACTCCGAATACGGATCCGCCTGGCTCCAGGGCCGGGCCCGCTTTGAGCGGCCCGGCGTCGACAGCGTCGAATCCGAGTCGATCGATGAGCTGCATGACCGCGAGTACCGCGGCGCGGTCATCGCCGACCGCAGCGATCGCGATGCGGTCCGGCGCTCCGCGCGGACGCCTGCCCTCTTCGAACTCGTGGTAGCCGAGCTGATTGAGGCTCTTGACCACGCGCGCCGACCGGAACCGCTCCTGGACGACAACGCTCGTACCGGCCGGCGCCGCGGCGAGTTCCTCGTCGACGCCGTCGATCGGTTCCCAGTAGTTCATGGCGTCGATGAGGATCTTGTCGGCGAAGAGATCGCGAGGTAGCTCACGGAACCGGTGTGTGGGTACGGCCAGGACGACGAGGCCTGCGTGACGCACGACCTCGTCGGTCGAGGCGGCGCGGGCGCCGGGGGCGAGCACGTCGAGGGTCAGCGCGATGCCTTCGGCGTCTCCTGACCCCGACATGGCGACGTCGTACCCGGCCGAGATCGCCGCGCGGGCGATGGTTGTGCCCACCTTGCCGGCGCCGACGATGCCCAGGCGCAGATCACCGGTCTGAGCGCTAGTCACGGGAACCCGCTCGCTTCGCCGCCTCCACGCGCTGATCGGACGGAACCGGCTGAACCGTCGGTTCCTCGAGCAGTTCCCGAACCCGGGGAATCACCTCGCGGCCGTACAGTTCGATCGACGCCGCCCGGAGCTCCCGCTGAAGCCGTCCGATGTCGTACTTGAGATCGAAGCGGCTCAGACCCAGGGCACGGATGCTCGCGGCGATCTTCGCCGCGACCGTCTCCGGCGACCCGACGAAGAGCGCTCCCTCGGCGATCTCCGCCTCGTACTGGCGGGCGGACGGCGGCGAGAACCCTCGCTCCCGCGAGGCCATGTCCATGACCGCGTTCCACTGCGGCCAGTAGGCCGACCGGGCCTCCTCGTCCGTCCTGGCCACGAATCCGAGCGAGTGCATACCGACCGGCAGCGGCGAGTGCCCGAACTGGTCGAGAGCGCGCTTGTACAGGTCGACGTAGGGTGCGAACCGGGTTGGGCGCCCGCCGATGATGGCCAGCATCAGCGGCAGGCCGTAGCGGGCAGCCCTGATCACCGACTGTGGGGTGCCGCCGACGCCGACCCAGGTGGGGATGCCGCCGGGCGCTACCGCCGGGTGGACGTGCTGGTCGGTGAGCGGGGGCCGGACGGTGCCGGACCAGGTGACGGGCTGATCCCGGAGCAGACGCGTGAGGAGGTCGAGTTTCTCCTCGAAGAGCGTCTCGTAGTCGGCCAGATCGAACCCGAACAGCGGGAACGACTCCGTCGAGGAGGCCCGGCCGACGATGAGTTGTGCACGGCCGTTCGACACCGCGTCGAGGGTCGCGAACTCGGTGTACAGCCTCACCGGGTCCTGGGTGCTCAGCACCGTCACGGACGTGCCGAGTCGGATGCGTTCGGTTCGGCCGGCGATCGCCGCGAGGATCACGTGACCCGCCGAATCGACGTGCTGGGGCCGGTAGTGCTCGCCGATGTTGTACGAGTCGATCCCGACCGCTTCAGCGAGCACCGCTTCGTCGATCATCAGGCGCACGGTCTCGGCGTCGCTCAGCAGGCGCCCGGACGACTCGTTACTCACCTCCCCGAACGAGTCCAGCCCGAACTCGATGTCCTTGGTGTTCATCGCTAGCTCCTCGTCTCCGGCGTGAACGCCGGGATATGCCTTTCGTTCGGCGGGTTTCGCCGGCTATTCGGCGGCCAGGATGCGGCCGGTGTCGCGGGCGGCGGCCTTGGCTTCGGTGTGCAGTTGGGCGGCCACGTCCTTGAGGCCTTCCAAGGCGGGGTTGATGGCGGCGAGCGTGAGTTCGCGCTCGATGACCGTCAGGTCGGCCTGCCAGTAGTCGCCGAGGATGCGCCGCAGGTAGGGGGTGGAGTGGTCCCAGCCCTCGCGGGGCGTGCCGGGTCCGTAGCCGCCGCCGCGGACGGTGACCAGCGCGGTGGGCTTGTCCTTGAGCAGGCCGGCGGCGGCCGGTCCGGCTCCGGCGACGACAAGGTCGATCCAGGTCTTGAAGTGCTGGGAGACGCCGAAGTTGTAGAGCGGGACCGCCAGCAGGACGGCATTGGCGTCGGTGAGCTCCGCCGCCAGATCGGCGGCAAGGGCCAAGGCGTCGCGCTGGGCCTGGGTGCGCTCGCCTTCGGGCGTGAAGCCGGCGGTGGTCGCGAGCGTCCAGGCGTCGGCCGGCAGCGGGTCGGTGCCCAAATTGCGGCGGACGACCGGCTCACCGGGGCGAGCGGCGGTCCACTCCGCTTCCAGCAGGTCGGCGAGCTCGGCGCCGGCCGAGGTGCCGGGCAGGATGCTGGCGTCCAGACGGAACAGGCTCATCAGGGTTTCTCCAGTTCAGCGCGCTCGCCCGGGACGGTCCCGGTCGCATGTCGGCGGTGTCGCCGCATGGAAAGCACAAACGGACTTTACCCCGCTTAGTATTCCGGGTCGGTAGAGTGAGGCCCGTGGACCGAACCGTCTTGCCCGTGGGAGCGCCGCGCGCCGAGCGCGCCGACGCCGTACGCAATCGGCTGCATCTGCTGGCCACGGCACGGGAGATGCTCTCCGAGCAGGGCGCGGACAGGCTGACCATGGACGCGCTGGCCGAACGGGCAGACCTGGGCAAGGGGACGGTGTTCCGCCGGTTCGGCACCCGCGCGGGGATCTTCCAGGCGCTGCTGGACCACGACGAGCGGGCCTTCCAGGAGCAGGTACTCGGCGGGCTGCCGCCGCTGGGCCCGGGCGCTACGCCACTGGACCGTCTGATCGCCTACGGCCGGGCCCGGGTCGGATTCCTGGTAGGTCACCGCGAGATCGCCCGCGCCGCCCTCGACGGCAGCCAACCTGTACCAGCAGGAGCAGAGACCCCCCTGTCCCAGATGCACATCCGCATGCTGCTCGGGCAGATGCACCTCGGCGCCGCCGACCTCGACATGCTGGCCGTCCAGCTCACCGCCGCCCTCGACGGCCCGCTTCTGCTCTACCTGTCGGCCGCCGAGCTCACCGAAGCCGCCACCCGGAGCGAGGAGCGGATCGCACAGGGCTGGCAGGACCTCGTACAGCGCGTGTGCCGTTCCTGATCGACAGGCCGGTGGACAATCCGTTCGAGGCGGCGCGGCACGGCTGGGATGCTCGGCCCATGCTGCTCGAGACTGCCCGACTCCGGCTCCGCCACTTCCGGTCGGAGGACACGGCTGCGTTCGCCGCGTATCGCTCGAACCCGGCGGTCGCCCGCTATCAGGGGTGGACCGCACCGGTGTCGCCGGAGTCCGCGGCCGCTCTTGTGCGGGAGTTCGCCGGTGGAGACCCCGGGCAGCCCGGGTGGTTCCAGTACGCGGTCGAGCTCAGGACCGACGGCTGCCTGGTGGGTGACCTGGGTGTGAATCTGCACGAGAACGGGATGCAGGCCGAGTTGGGCTTCACACTCGCTTCGGAGCGGCAGGGGCGCGGGTATGCCACCGAGGCGGTGCGCGAAGTGCTGCGGGACCTCTTCGAGCGGCGCGGCCTGCACCGTCTGTCCGCGGAGTGCGACGCCCGCAATCTGGACTCCGCACGGCTCCTGGAGCGGGTGGGTTTCCAGCAGGAGGGGCGGCGCCCCGCGAACACCTGGATCAAGGGCGAGTGGACCGACGACCTGCTGTTCGGTCTGCTCGCCGAACGCTGGAGGCAACTGGCAACCCCGGCACGGCCGGTGAGACCACTCGGTTGACGCAGCCCCAGCACGGTCCCACTCGGGATCGAGGCCGGGGCTGAGGCAGGGACCGAGGCAGGGGCAGCCTGCGCAAAATTATGCAAGTAGACTCTCATCATCAGAGCTGACTTGCTATTGCCTCATGCCGAAGGTCGAACCGATGAGACCGCAGAACACGACCGGCCGCACCAACCAGAAACTGCGCACCCACGCCGCGATCCTGCAGGCGGCGGTCGAACTGATGCGGACCGGCCGCGAGGTGAGCATGCCGGAGGTCGCCAAGGCCGCCCTGGTGTCCGAGGCCACGGCCTATCGCTACTTCCCCGACCTGGCCAGCCTGCTGCAGGAGGCGATGGCCGGGCAGTGGCCCACCCCGGACCAGGCGCTCGAAGCCGTCGCGGACTCTTCCGACCCGGTCGAGCGCGTCGCCGCCGCGACCGAGCACCTGCTACGCCTCGTCCTCGCGTACCAGGGCGCGACCCGAGCCATGATCGCAGCCACCATCACTCGCCCCGCGACCACCACCGCCCGGCCCGCCCTGCGCTTCGGCCTGATCGACCAGGCACTCGCCCCCCTGGCCGACACCCTCGGTGCCACCGCCCCCGCCGCCCTGGCACAGCTGAAGAACGACCTCGCCGTCGTCATCAGCGCCGAAGCCCTGTTCACCCTGACCGACCTGTGCGGACTGGGCCCCGAAGACGCCATCTCCAGCGCCGTCCACACCGCGACCACCCTGACCAGAGCAGCCCTACCGGAACATGCCACCACCACCAGCGCGCGCCAGGTCGCACAACACTGAAACAGGATCACTCACGGAATCGACCCCGGCCCCGGCACCGGCACCACCGCGTCCGCGCCGTCGCGAGCGGCGCGCAACAGGCGGTTGACGTTGAGGTTGTGCGTGACCAACCCGAACGCCGCCGCCGAGGCGAGGCCCAGGCCGAACAGGCCGAGCAGCGCGCCCGCCGTGACGCGTCCCGCAGTGAGCGGGGCATAGGCCCAGTAGGGATCGTCGGTACGGACCCTGATCATGACCTTGCTTCCCGGCGTCGCGGTCAGCGGCAAGTGGCCGTCGTGGACGGCGATCCCGTCCGCGGTCCAACTGCCGGTGCAGACCAGCGGATGGTGGCCCTGGCCCTGGTCACGATGACACTCGGCCACAGTGGCGGTGGCACTCGCCGTCGCGACCACGAGCGGGGCGAATGTGTCCGTCGCGAACATCAGCAGAAGCGTGCCGAGCGCCAGGCCGAAGGCCGCGAAGCAGCCGACTCCGACCCGTCTGGGCCCGGTTCCGGGACCAGCCCTGGTTCCGGTCTGGCGCAGGAAGATCCCCGTCAGGACCGCCCGGAGCACCGAGATCGGCACAAGCAGCAGAGGCGCAAGGATCTGCGCGGCGGTCACCCAGGTGCTGGACGAGACGAACGAGGCGAGCTGGGCCGTGACGCTCAGCGGAAGCAGCACCCAAAACGGAAGGGCCAGTACCCGTCGGGCGTTGCGTGCCCGTCGGGCGGCCGGCGCCATGCGCCGGTAGTCGGGCAGCCGGCGGTCGGGCAGAGCGGGCGCCTGCGGAACAACTACGGCACGCGCCCGTTGCGGCGTGGTCACGGTCACTCCTTGGTCGTGCTCCCGGGCGGCCTGTTCGCGAACCACTCCTGCATCAGCCCGAGAAGAGTAAGCACACGCGTCCGCCCCGCACTCGCCCGGGGCTGAGCGTCGGTGCAGCACACTCGCCGAGCACCGAGAGCGAGTCGCTCCCCCACCCTGTGCCGAATATTGTTCGAACTCACGTTCAAGGATGCTGCTAACGTGTCGTCTGTGGCGAAACTCAACCAGATCATCGCAGTCGAAAAGGGCGTCAAGGCCAAGGCTCAGCAGGAACTGACGAGTGCTCACCAGGACGTCCAGAAGCCGGCGTTGCTCACCGGAATCTCCCGGACCTACCAGCCCAAGGACGAAGAGGGCGAACAACTGCCGCCCGAGTCCACTCGGGTGCAGCTCCAGGCCGAGGACGTGCTGCGTGACACGGCAACCGCCCTCACTCGCCTGTTCGACGTCACCGCCACCAAGGACTGGGCGAACTGCACGGCCCGCGCCGACATCACCGTCGAGGGACGGGTGCTGTTGCGCGACGTGCCCGTGTCCTACCTGCTCTTCCTGGAGAAGCAGCTCGTCGACCTGTACACCTTCGTCCGCAAGCTCCCGGTACTCGACGCTGCGGAGTCGTGGTCGCAGGACCCTTCGACGGACTGGTGGAAGACCGAGACGGTCCGCACCATCCGCACCAAGAAGGTGCCGCGCAACCACGTCAAGGCCGAGGCCACCGAAAAGCACCCGGCCCAGGTCGAGGTCTACTACGAGGACATTCCGGTCGGCTACTGGACGACCGTGAAGTTCTCCGGAGCACTCCCGGCCCGGCGGGTCAACCAGCTCACCGAGCGCGTCGAGAGACTCCAACAGGCCGTCAAGTACGCGCGCGAGGAAGCCAACGGGACCGAGATCGAAGACGAGCGCGTCGGTGACGCGGTCTTCGGCTACCTTTTCGGCTAGTGTCATGGAATCCCGTCGCCGTCGAGCGACGGGTGCGCGAGGAGCGCAAGCTGAAACTGAGGCTTGTCGTGACGAACGCGGGAAAAGTGGAGGTTCGACTCCTCCCCCGGGCACCACGCGCCCGGGTAGCCCAAGCAGGCAGAGGCACCCGCGATCAATCTCAGACTCTTGCTCCAGCTTCAGCATTCGCCGCCGATCGCCGGATCGACCGGGCGCGGGCCTGGCCGTCGGATGCTGGTTCAAATCCAGCCCGTTGCGCTCTCAGCACCACCCCATGCAACGGTAGTTCAATGGTAGAACACGACGACATGAGACTGATCCGCACCCTTTAACGTGCCGGCGTGCACAGTATGGGCGGCAAACTCAGGGCTCGGGAACTGGCTACGTTCCCGGGCCCGCTCCTTTGCGG
Source organism: Streptacidiphilus sp. MAP12-16 (assembly GCF_041262165.1). Classification (NCBI taxonomy): domain Bacteria; kingdom Bacillati; phylum Actinomycetota; class Actinomycetes; order Kitasatosporales; family Streptomycetaceae; genus Streptacidiphilus; species Streptacidiphilus sp. MAP12-16. The sequence continues at coordinate 267,986 of NZ_JBGCBY010000002.1, read as the reverse complement.
CGGAACACGCGCCCCCGGCCGGGCGGACCGGACAGCTGGGCTCGGGGCGACCGGTCCCTGACGGCATCCGGGGCTACCGGCCGACGTCAGGTCTGGGCCGACTGCTAGAATGAACGCGTTGGCCTTCGGCGTGCCCCGTGCGTGCGTCTGGAGGCTTTTTTCATGCCTTCTGACACGTCCGCGCCCACCGCCCCTGCCATCACCGCCAGTTATCGCGACCTGCTCCGTAACAGCGAGTTCGCCGGCCTGTACGCCAGCTTCACGTTGACGGTCGGCGCGAGCACCTTGTCGGGGTTCGCACTCAGCACACTCGTCAACCACCAGACCGGCTCGCCGTTCCTGACGGCCGTGAGCATGTACGGTGCCACGTTCGCGACGGTGCTCGGTGCGTTGACGCTGATGTCGGTCGCGGACGGGAACCGTCCTCGCCGGACCATCGTCGCGCTCCAGTTCGTCTCCCTGGTGGGTGTTACGGCCCAGGCGATCCCGGGGCTGACGTTGGCTGCCCGGTTCGGCTTGCTGCTGGTGCTGGGGTTCTTCCAGTCGCTCGGGACCGGAACGCGGATGGGGTTGCTCTCCGAGGTTGTGCCGACATCCGTGTATGCGCTGGCACGTTCACTGATGAACATCACCTCGGGTGGCATGGCGATCCTCGGCTACGCCATCAGCGCCGTGCTGCTGCGGGTCCTGAGCCCGCAAGGGGTCTTCATCGTCGCCGCAGGCCTGACCGGGCTCGCGCTTGCCGTGGTGACGACCACCATTCGAGAACACTCGATCCGTCTCACCGCTCGCCCCGGACTGCGCCAGACCTGGACGACGAACCTCGCGCTCTTCTCCCACTCCGGCCAGCGGGCGCTACTGCTGAACCTGTGGGTCCCCAATGGTCTGATAGTCGGCTGCGAGGCTCTGTTCCTCTCCTACGACCCGGGCCATGCCGGCATCCTCCTGGCCGCCGGATCGGCGGGCATGCTGCTCGGGGACCTGACCGTCGGCCGGCTGCTCACCACCGACCAGCGACGCCGTTACGCCTTCGCCCTGCGGCTGCTGCTCGCTGCCCCTTACCTGCTGTTTGCGATCCACCCGCCCGTCCTGGTCGCGGCAGCCGCGGTGTTCGCTGCCAGTATCGGGTTCGCCGCCACTCTGCCCCTGCAGGAGCAGCTTCTCGACCTGACACCCGACCCGGTCCGTGGCCAGGTCCAGGGCGTTGAGTCCGCCGGCCGGATGACCTGGCAGGGCCTCGGCGCCGCGATCGCCGGCGGCACCGCCCAGCAGTTCGCCCCCGGCACCGCGATCACCGCCATCGCCGCAGTCTCCGTCGCCATCACCATCGTCTCCCGGCCGTACGTGGTCCGCGCCCGCTCCGCGTACGGGGTAGGGCCCAACTAGCGTCGGCCACACACACTCTTGCCTCGGTTCAGCGGCCGGCCCCGGTGGGGGTAATCGGCCGGCTAGGACTGACTCCGGTCCCCCGCCGACTCCCTCTCGCGCCACATGCTCGGCCGTTTGATCAGCCGGGACAGCACGATGACGCTTTCGGTGCGGTCGATCGCGGGGACCTCGCGAACCCGCTGAATCGCCTGTTCCAGGTGCGGGATGTCCCTTGCCAGCATGTGCACGATGGCGTCCGCGGCGCCGGAGACCGTGTACGCCTCGACGACTTCGGGAATCTGCTCCAGGCCCTGCCGCAGGTCCGCGGGGGAAGGGTTGTCCTTGCAGTAGACCTCGACGAAGGCCTCGGTCTGCCAGCCCAGCGTCTGGGTGTCGATGACCGCAGTGAATCCGTGGATGGCACCACTGGCGACGAGGCGGTCGAGTCGCCGCTTGGCGGCGGGCGCGGACAGCCCAGCCGCAGCCCCGATCTCCGCGTAGGTACTCCGAGCGTTGCGGAGAACACAACGGATGATGCCTTCGTCGATGCTGTCCATGCTCAGCCTCCGCCAAACTGCCGCACCTCGTATCGGCGCAAGAAATCACCGGGGCCGATTGATACACGCAGGAAATCAATGCAGATCAGCAAGAAATAGCAATTGATTGCGCTGCTGACCGACCCTAGCATCTGGGAATGGCTCCACGGCCTCGACCCGACAGGAAGGACCACGATGACCTCCGTGCTCAGTGCCGAGGAGTCGTCCGCACTGGCGGCGATCGACGAGTCCGCCATAGGCACGATGCTGCTCGACCTGCTCGCGGTCCCGAGCGTGACCGGGAGCGCCGCGGAGTCCGAATTGCAACACCGGCTCGCCCGGCACCTCGACCGGCTCGGGCTCGAGGTCGATCTGTGGTCGATGGATCTGCCCGCGCTGCGCGCCGACCCCCGCTTTCCGGGCAGTGAGGCACCACGCGAGGAGGCGTGGGGCCTGGTGGCCACCACTCCGGACAGTGCCGACGGGCCGACAATGATCCTGCAGGGCCACGTGGATGTGGTGCCGGCAGGCGACCCGTCGCAGTGGGACGGCGATCCGTTCGTACCGAGGGTGGTGGGGGACGTCGTCCACGGCCGTGGCGCCTGCGACATGAAGGCCGGGCTCGTGGCCAACCTCGCCGCCCTGGCCGCGGTCCGTGCGAGCGGAGCGAGGCTGCGCGGCCGGATAGCGGTGCACTGCGTCGTCGGTGAGGAGGACGGCGGGCTTGGATCCTTCGGCACGCTCCAGCGCGGGCACACCGGTGATTCCTGCATCATCACCGAACCGACCGGCGGAACGCTGGTAACCGCGAACGCTGGCGCGCTGACCTTCCGTATCGACGTGCCCGGCCGGGCCGCGCACGCCAGCACCCGCGACGCCGGGGTCAACGCCATCGACGCCTACGGGCCGATCCACCAGGCTCTGATCGGGCTGGAGACCCTGCGCAACGTCGATCCCGACCCGCTGATGGCGGAGTACCCGATCCCGTATGCGCTGTCCGTCGGCACCCTCCGGGCCGGCGACTGGGCCAGCAGCGTCCCGGACCTGCTGGTCGCCGAAGGCAGACTGGGGGTCAAGCTCGACGAGGATCCACAGGCCGCCCGCGCCGCATTCAACGCCTGCGTGGCCGAAGCCTGCGCGGGCGACCCATGGTTGCGGGAGCATCCGGCGGTCGTGACCTGGTCCGGGGGGCAGTTCGCCAGCGGCCGACTGCAGACCGGCCATCCCTTGCGTGAGCTCATCCAGGATGCGCACGCCGATGTCACAGGCGGTGGCCCCCGGCTGCGCGAGCGCGGCGCGCCCTATGGAAGCGACCTGAGGCTCTACACCGCAGCCGGCATACCCGCCCTTCATTTTGGACCGGGCGACGTGCGCCTGGCTCACAGCCCGCAGGAACACGTCTCGCTCGCGGACGTCATCGAAGCGACCCGCGTACTGGTACTCGCGGTGCTACGCACCGTCGGGACCACGTGACTGACGGCGGCGGGTCAGCTGCGTCGGGGTCAGTTGGGCTCAACTGGGGTCAGTTGGGCACCACGATGGACTGCTTGTGGTGGAAGCGGTTCTGCGGATCCCAGATGTGCTTCGCCAACTGGAGCCGCGGGTAGTTCGCCTTGTAATAGAGCCGGGGATACAGCGGCGCCGGATCCGTCGCGATTCCGAGGTCGACGTCCGGGTAGTTGACGAAAGCGCCATCAGTCCCGAGGTCGTGGGCCGCCTCACTGATCTCCGGTACGCCGCCCGTCTCCTCGTAGACGCCCTGGTAGAAGCCCTTGATGAATTCCAGATGGGCCGCGTCCTGGGCGGGAATGGTCCAGTACGTCTGGTACTGCAGCTTCATGATGGAGTCTCGCTGCGGAACGGCTGTGGCACACGGATCGACGGCGTTGGTGCGACATCCGTACGAGTCGACCTGGACCAGGGTCTGGGTCAGGTCCACCCCCGGGGCGTCGGTGGTCAGCCAGGTCCAGATGCCCGCGATGTTCTGGTCCGAGAAGGGCTTGCGATGGTACGCGGACTTGTACTTGCCGCGCTGGTTGGGGCCCGAGCCGTTGACCGTCATCGTCTCCTGGAACCAGGGCATCTGGCGGCGCCGCTCCGGAGAGGGCAGGCCCGGAGAGGGCAGGAACAGGCCGGGCGCCGTCTGGACGTTCGCCGGAGTGGTCAGACCGGCCTCCATCGCTTGGAGGAATGCGTCGAGCGGGCCGGTGTCCTCGCCGAACCAGTGGCTGGACAGGGCGATGTTGCCATTCGTCTTGTGGGTGAGCTTCAGGATGCTGAACAGGTCCTGGTAGACCTGCTCGTCCGGACCGCTGTGCGCGGCGAAGAACTCGCCGAAGTTCGTCAGAAGCCTGGTGAAGTCGTCCGGCTTCTTCAGGATCTCGGCCCAGGGCCAGGCGATGCTGCTGAGCCAGACCCGCGCCGGGGGCCTCGGCAGGGTCTCGGCGAAGTAGTAGCGCATGACGACGCCGAAGTTCCCTCCGCCGCCGCCGGTGTGCGCCCAGAACAGGTTCGCGGTGTCCGAGCCCCCAGGGTCCGACCGGTGCGCGCTGGTCACCTCGACCCGGCCGTCCTTGACCGTGACGACATCCACCTGAACCAGGTAGTCGACGGTCAGTCCGTCGCGCCGACTGAGTACTCCGTACCCACCGCCGCAGATGTGGCCGCCCACACCCACGGAGTAGCAGGACCCGGCCGGGACCGTCACGCCGTACCTGCGGAAGAGTTCGGTGTACATGTCCCAGATGGTGGCGCCCGACTCCACGCAGTAGGCGGTCCGGCCGTACTTGTCCTTCGTGCGGAATACGCCTTTCATGGTGCTCATGTCGAGAATCGCACCACCGGTGTTCTCCACGAAGTCCTCGTAGCAGTGGCCGCCGCCGCGTACCGTGGGCCGTAGGTCTCGCCGGAGAGCTTCACGTACTGCGGATACCGCGTCCGCGTCGCTGGTGATCAGCTGAATGTAGCGCGGCTCGCTCGTCCACCGCTGATTGAATCCCTGACTGAGGGTTTCGTACCGTCCGTCTCCCGGGAAGACGCGCAGGTCTCCGGGGTCGATCGGGTCGGCCGGCAGCGAGACAGCGGGTTCCGCCCGGGCGGGCACCACCCCGAGCGCACCGATGGAAACCCCGGCAGCGACCGAGCCTGCGGCTCCCAGGAGTCCGCGCCGGGAAACGTCGCGATCCATGTATTGACTCGCTTTCACCAGATGTGGAGCTGGGATAGTCAGACAGGAAGATTGGCTGTCCGCGTCACCAGCGGAAGCAATTCGCTGACGGCATTTCAATTGCCGACAAATCTCCGCAATTTGACGCTACCCAGGGCTCCATCAGCCCTCGCTCCGACACTCCGGACCGCCCTCGAAGTTTCACCGGTAGGCATTGACGAGGTCCGCGGCCTGATCGCGACGCCGGCTGCTGTGTTGCGCAGCCGTGCCGTGGCCCGGACCCGCGGCAGGAGACCGCTCGGGCGCAGACAGGGGTATCCACGACGTCACACGGCGAGTCTCACGGTGCGTCGTGACGCGCGGGGACGGCAGCCGATCCTCAGGCGACTCCGGCCGCGTCCAGCAGGACGGTGGCCGTGGCCACCGCCAGGCCGTCCAGGGGTTGGGCCTGCACGACAGTCCGGGCACTGGATCCATCGAAGACGACGGTGAGTTGACGGGCCAGCAGTTCGGGGTCCGGGGCGCCGGCGCGCTGGGCTTCCTCGCGGAAGAAGCCGGTAAGCGCGTCCTTGAAGTGGCGGGCCACCACACTGGCGGGGTGCTCGGGGTCCTTGAGCTCGACCGCGGTGGCCACGAAGGGGCAGCCCTGGTAGCCCGGTGACCCCGACACGGACTCCAGTTGCTCGAAGACGTGCAGGATCCGGGCACGCGGCGGCCGGTCATCCGCGGTGGGGGTCATCAGGTTCTGGTAGGAGGGGGCCGCGCGTTCGAGGCTCGCGGCCAGGACGTCGTCCTTGCTCGTGAAGAACTGGTACATCGACCGCTTGGACACCCCGGCCGCCCGGCACAGCGCCTCGACTCCCACGTTGACGCCTTCCCGGTAGAAGAGCTTCGCCGCGGCGTCGAGCAGCCGCTCACGAGGTGGGGCCGTGGGAGACACGGGCGTCGTCGTCGAAGCGTTGGCGGTCGCGGTGCCGGCGGTCGCGGTGCTGGCGGTCGCGGTGCCCGGGGTCGAGGTCATGCCCATAAGGCTACGCCGCTGCTTGCCGATGGAAACCGATCGGTTTACTGTGAGCTGGAAACCGATCGGTTTCAGCATCGACCGCAGCACCGGGAGAACACCCATGACCGCAATCGCAGGTTCGACCGTCCTGGTCACCGGAGGCAGCCGGGGTATCGGCAAAGCCCTGGTCGAGGCCCTGTACGCCCGCGGCGCCAAGAAGGTCTACGCCACCGCCCGCGACCCCAGGAGCGTCACCCACCCCGACGCGGTCGCACTGGCGCTGGAGGTCACCGACCCGGCATCGGTGGCAGCCGCCGCCGAGCAGGCGCCCGACGTCACCATCCTGATCAACAACGCCGGCGCGGCTGTCGGAGCCTCGTTCCTGACCTCGCCGGTGGAGGAGGTGCGGCGCGAGTTCGAGACCAACTTCTACGGCCCGCTCCAGACGACCCGCGCCTTTGTCCCGATCATCGAGGCCAACGGCGGGGGCCATCTGCTCAACGTGCACTCCGTCCTGTCCTGGATCGCCCTCGCGGGTTCCTACAGCGCATCCAAGGCCGCGTTCTGGTCCCAGACCAACTCGCTGCGTCTGGACCTGCAGCCCCGCTGCATCGGGGTCACCGGCCTGCACGTCGGCTATGTCGACACCGACATGGCGGCGCACGTCGACGGCCCCAAGACCTCGCCGCACAGCGTCGCCGAGCAGGCGCTGGCCGGCATCGAGGCGAACGCCTACGAGGTACTGGCCGACGATCTGTCCCGCCAGGTCAAGGCCGGACTCTCCGCCGACCCCGGCGCCCTGTACCCACAACTCGCACACTGAGAAGCCGTCTCCAGCGAGCCGCTGGAACGCGCTACGCGCGCTCTGTGTCAACGGGATTGGAGTGTCGTGCGGAGTCGGTACCGCTCTCCGCTGTACTCGAGAGTCGAGAGCAGGATGGGCCGCTGCTCACGGGTGTAGATCGCCTGGTCGAGCACCAGGACGGGGGAGCCAACCTCGATGTGCAGGTGCTGGGCGAGGGCCTCGTCGGCGATGCGGGCTTCGATGGTCGCCTCGGAGTGGTCCGGTTCGACTCCTCGGCTGCGCAGTTCGTCGAACAGCGAGGCGACTTCGAAATCGACGTGGTCGAGTCCAGGGGCGAGGTCAGCCGGTACCAGCGTGCGATCGACCGCGATCCTCACCTCGTTGAGCAGTCGGACGCGGTCGAGGTGAAGTACGGGGGTGCCGGCCGGGACGGCGAGCCGGTCCGCCTGGTCGAGCGAGGCCGGGCGCACTTCCTGTCGCAACACGATGGAACCGGGCCTCATCTGCTTGCGGTGGGCGGTGGCGGTAAAGGACTCAAGGTCGTTGGGCCAGTCCCGCGATGACGCCGGGGAGGCGACAAACCAGCCGCGGCCGTGTGACGCCGCTACGACACCTCGATCCACGAGGTGCGACAGCGCCTTGCGCAGGGTGATGCGTGAGATCCCGAGTTGTGCGCACAGTTCTCGCTCGGGCGGGAGTTTGGCTCCCTCGCCGAGTCCGCGCTTCTCGACATCCTCGAGGATCACGGCGACGGCCTGCTCCCACAAGGTCTCGGGGCCGGCATTCCGCTGGAGCGCGCGGGCTGAGGCGGTGTCGTCGCGCACGGTCGAGGCCTCCGGGAGTCGGGCGGGATCCGGCCGGTTGCCTGCCAGATTCCACACGGCCGGGAGGTACCAGATGCCGTCGAATGCAGCATGAGGCGAATCCGCTATCGAAAGGTATCACTGCATACCACTATTGACCACATGGGTACCACTGCATACCTTTAGGTTCCGGGTAGCAGGGGCGAACGAGAGGAACCACCACCATGTCCGGCACGCGGATCTCATTTCTCACGGGGCAGGCCGACCAACCGGAGGCCCTGGAACGGGTCGTCACCCACCTGCGCAGACAGCTCGACGGCGCCCCCGCCGACCTGCTGCGCCGCGCCCGGCGTCCGCTCTTCGCCGGGATAGGGGCCTCGTACGCCGCGCTGGCGGTGCCGGTCGCCCTGCTGCGCGCCCATGGCGTCGCCTCCCAACGGGTGCTCGCCAGCGAGATCACGCAGGGGACGACCGGCTTCGACGTCGACGTGCTGATCGGGGTGTCGCAGGGCGGCCGCAGCTCGGAGACCATCGCGGCCTTCAAGGAGGCCAACGCGGTCCCGCGGGTTGCCGTGCTGAACGTGGTGCCGTCCCCGTTGGGCGAACTCGCAGAGGTGACCGTCGACTTGGGCAACGAGCCGGACTCGTACGCCTCCACGATCGGGTTCACCGCAACGGTCGTCGCCCTGGACCTGATCGCCGGGGTGATCACCGGCAGGGATGCGGCGGAGGACCCCTGGGACGGCATCGCAGAACTGGGCCGCGCCGTGCGCGAGCAGGCGGTGGGCGTGATCGACCTGCTGCGGGTGCCGGCCGCCCGCTGCGTGGCCGCCGACGTGGTTGCCGCGGGAGCCTCTCGGGCCTCGGCGGAAGAGGGCGCCCTGCTGCTGCGCGAGGTGGTCCGGATGCCGGCCTCCGCCTGCGTCACCAGGAACTACCTGCACGGCGAGATGGAGTCGGCGGGCCAGACCCTGCATGTGGTGTTCGGCGACGGCCGGGAGGTCGAGCTCGCGCGCTCGCTCTCGGACGCCGGGCACGTCACTCTGCTCGTCACGACCCGCTCGGTCGAACCAGGCGGGCAGCTCAACGTGGTGCGACTGCCCGAGACGGCGTCGAGCGCGCGCGTCGTCCTGGAGACCGTCGTCGTCCAGGAGCTGGTCGCGGCGCTGAGCGAGGAACGGGGCGTGCCGATCGAGTCCTTCGTCTTCGCCAACTCCGACACCAAGGAGGGTGGCGTCGACCTGGCGGACTTCACCGCCGCCGCTGCTGGCGCGCCGTCGGACTCGGACTCGGACCCGGTTGCAGTCGAGACTGTCTGACGGTAACTCAGGGTCCGCACCAGGGCTCCGCCGACTCCTGTCCCGGGCCCGTCGGGTCAACCGGTGATCCGGTCCAGTGCCCTGTCGATCGCGGTGTGGACCGCGCCGAGCAAGGTGGCGTGGTCGCCGAGCGCGCCAACAGTCACCTCGGTGTCCCAGGCCAGTGCCTGGATGGTCCGGCGGACCTCGGGGACGACCAACTGGTTCTGGCCGACCCCGCCGCCGAGGACGATGAGCCCGGGGTCGATGACCGAGAGAACCGCCACAGCCAGGCGGCCGATGTCGCGCGCATGCTGGTCGACCATGTGGCGGGCGTCGGCGTCGCCGTGGGCCGCGGCGTCGAAGAGGGCCTGCGCGTCGCGGGGCGCCGGCCCGCGACGCTCGGGCCAGGCCGCGGCGCAGCGTTGCATCAGGGCGTCCGAGCCCAGGTACTCCTCAAGCCCGGCGCGCCGGGGCACCGCACCCGGCGCCCACGGGAACGGTGCCATGGCCACCTCCCCCGCCGCAGCGTGGGCTCCGCGGAGCAGGCGGTTGCCGACGACGATGCCGACGCCGATCTTCACGCCGATCTGCAGGTAGGCGAACATCTCGTGGTCGCGGGCGACGCCGATCCGGTGCTCGGCGATCGCTGCGCAGTTGACGTTGTTCTCGACCAGTACCGGCACGTCGGCCGGGACCGGCAGCAGCGTCGCGAGCTGCTGGCCGTCCAGGAGTTGAGCGGAGCCGGTGTGGTACATCGGCAGCGTGGGTGCCGCGACCACCGCGGCGAGTAGCGGTCCGCTGCTGTCGCCGACGTCGGCGCGTACGAGCTCGGTCAGTTCGACGGCAGCTCGTGTTGCCGCTTCGGTCACGTTGAGGTTGTGCGCGGACAACACGTGGGTACGCGAGGTGATCTGGCCGCCGCCGAGGCCGTGGGCGGCCACCTGCACGCGCGTGGCGCCGACTTCGATGCCGAGGACGTGGCCGGCCGCCGGAGAAACGGAGTACAGCATCGCGCTGCGGCCGGTCGGCCCTCGTGACGTGCCGCGGCTCTCCACGAGGTCCAGTTTGAGCAGGTCCGCGATCGCCACGGACATGGTGACCTTCGACAGTCCGAGGGCCTCGCCGAGCGCCGGCCTGCTCGCGGGGTCTCCCACGGCCAGGGCGCGAAAGACAGCGCGGGCACTGTCGGTCAGTTCGTAGCGCTCCGTGGTCGGCGCCGTGCTCATCCGCTACCTCTCCGTCGGCAAGTCGCCGGTAACCGCAACGTTACCCAGCCGGTCTTGTCGCTCCATCACTGCATTAGTTAACCTGGCGAACGTCCAGCCTTGCTGAGGCATCCCCGAGAGAGGGGCGGGCATCCAGTCCGGCCAGCGCGCAGGAGCAAGAGTATCCCCTCTTGAGCTGCATTGACCACGGAATGACAATCCGTGAAGCCTGTCTGGCCGAAGAAGTGTCGACATGCTCCTGTGCCGACGCATAGCAACTGAGAGTTCGGTGAAAGATCTTATGTTGCCTCTAGCAGCCCAGGGAGCGCCCGCCCGCGCGGAGGTGGTAGGCATCGATATCGGCGGCACAAAGACCCATCTCGCGATCGGGTACCCGGAAGCCGTCCACGACGAGAGGACCGTCCCCACCTCGTCCTGGCGCACCCGCTCGCCGCAGCAGGACGCGGCGGCACTGGCCCACCAGGTGCGCGACTGCTTCGGCGAGCAAGCCCTGAGCCTGCCGCTCGCGGTGGGTGCGCACGGCTGCGACTCCACCGCCCAGTGCCGGGCCATGGAGCAGGAGCTGGCGGCGCATCTCTCCGGCCCGGTCAGGGTGGTCAACGACGCGGAGCTGATGCCCTGGTCGATGGGCGTGTCCGCGGGCATCGGCGTGGTCTCCGGTACGGGAGCGATCGCGGTCGCCCGCGACCCCGCGGGAAACCTGGTGACCTCCGGAGGCTGGGGCTGGCTGCTCGGCGACGAGGGCGGCGCCTCGGGTATCGTCCGCGAGGCGACCCGCGCCGTGCTGGCCGAACTGGACGCCGACCGACCCCGGGACCCGCTCGTCGTTCGCCTGCTGGCGAGTCTCGGTGCGGGCGACGGAGCCGAGCTGGCGATGGCGCTGACGCTGTCGAACTCCGCGGACTCCTGGGGCAGCCACGCCGGCGAGGTGTTCGCCGCCGCCGACGAGGGCTCACCGGTCGCCCTGCGGGTGATCGACGAGGCGGCGGTGCACCTGGCATCGCTGGTCCAGCGGTTGCTCGAGCGCGGCATCGCCGCCGACCAGGTGGTCGCCGGAGGAGCGGTCATCCAGGCCCAGCCGCGCCTGCGGACGCGATTCGTCGACCTGCTCGCGGAACGGCTCCCCGAGGTCACCGTGTCCGTCCTGGACCGACCGCCGGTCATGGGCGCGCTCGCCCTGGCAGCGGCGCCCGCCCACTCCAACCCCGTCTCCACCATCGCGATCACCCTTTCGGAGGCCCGCTCATGAACGCTCCCCTGACCAGTCCCCTGACCAGTTCCCTCGAAGGTCCCGGCTTCCCCTCCCGCCGCCGCTTCCTGGTCGGCGGCCTGGCCGCCGGCGCCACCACTGTGCTGGCGGCCTGCAGCGTGACCGGCGTCGCCGCGCCCAAGGGCAGCTCCGGCAAGGGCACCGGCGTGGTCAACGTGCTGTTCATGCAGCAGGCCGGCTACAGCACCAAGGACATCGACGCGATGACGGCCGGCTTCGTCAAGCAGAACCCCGACATCAAGATCGTCCCTGCTTTCGTGGCCTACGAGGCGCTGCACGACAAGACCGTCACCGCCGCCGCGGCCGGCACCTACGACGTGGTGCTGATCGACGTGATCTGGCCGGCCGAGTTCGGCAGCAAGTCCATCGTCGCCGACGTGACCTCCCGCTACCCCGCGTCCTGGCAGCAGTCCATGCTCGGCGGCGCGCTGCTCACCGCCGAGTACGACCACAAGTTCTACGGCGTGCCCTGGGGCATGGACACCAAATTCTTCTACTACAACGAGGCGCTGCTCACCAAGGCTCACGTCGACCCGGCTTCGCTGGAGACCTGGACCGGGGTACTCGACGCCGCCCGCGCTCTCAAGCGCACCGGCACCGTGCAGTACCCGCTCGCCTGGAGTTGGTCCCAGGCCGAGGCGATCATGTGCGACTACACCCAGCTGGTCGGAGCTTTCGGCGGCAGCTTCCTGGACGCTTCCGGCAAGCTGGCCATCAACCAGGGCGGCGCCGTCGAGGCCCTGGACTGGATGCGGAAGACCATCGTCGACGGCCTCAGCAACCCCGCCTCCACCACCTTCCTGGAGCAGGACGTGGAGAAGACCATGAACAACGGCCAGGCGGCCATGGGCCTGAACTGGACCTACTACCTGGGCTCGTCCAACACCCCGGCCAACTCCAAGGTCGTCGGGCAGATCCACGTGGCACAGACCCCGGCCGGCCCCACCGGCAAGCGCCCCGGCGTCAACGGCGCGATGGCGCTGTCCGTCTCGGCCGGCAGCAAGAACCAGGACGCCGCCTGGAAGTACATCGAGTGGCTCACCGCCGAAGCCCAGGTCGACCCCTTCGCCATGGACACTCTGCCGGTCTGGCGGTCCTCCTTCAGCACCCCCTCGGTGACCGCCAACGCCCCCGCGACCTTCGCCGCCGCCGCCAAGCAACTGGACGACATGATCGTGCGCCCGCAGGTGGTCAACTACAACGCCATCTCGAAGATCATCCAGGTCGAGCTTCAGAACGCCCTGCTCGGCCGGAAGACCTCGCAGAAGGCGCTGGACGACGCAGTCGCGTCCGCGGCCCCGCTGATGGCGAGCTGACCGTGACCCTCGTTCAGCAGGACCGCACGGGCAGGACGCAGGACGCCCCGGCGCGTCCCGGCAGACTCCGAAGGCCTGCCTCGCAGGGACGGCTCGCAGCGCTGCTGCTGCTTCCTGCGGCCGTCGTGGTGTTCGGCATCATCCTGTACCCGATCGCCCGTACCATCCTGATCTCCTTCTTCGACGTCAACAGCGCGGTGGCGACCACCACGCCGTTCGCCGGGGTGCGCAACTACACGGAGATCTTCACCAGCGCCGACTTCTGGGCCTCGATGGGACGGACCGTCTACTTCACGGTCGCCTCCACCACCCTGGAACTCGCCCTGGGCCTCGGCCTGGCCCTGCTGATGGACCAGAAGCTGAGGATGCGCTGGCTGTTCCGCGCCATCGTGGTGCTGCCCTGGGCGCTGCCGACCGTCGTCAACGGCGCGATGTGGCGCGGCGTCCTCAACGCCCAGTACGGCTCCCTCAACGCCCTGCTGACCCAACTGCATCTTATTACCGCCTACCACTCCTGGCTCGGCACCCCGACCAGCGCGCTCAACATGCTGGTGCTCGCCGACGTCTGGAAGACCACCCCCCTGGTGGCGTTCTTCCTGCTCACCGGACTCCAGTCGATACCCAGGGAGATCTACGAGAGCGCCCGTGTGGACGGCGCCGGATCGCTGCGCGCGTTCTGGTCGATCACCGCACCACTGCTGATCCCCAGCGTCTCGGTGGTCCTGGTGCTGCGCACCATCGACGCCTTCAAGGTCTTCGACCTCGTCTACGTCCTCACCGGTGGCGGACCCGCCAACGGCACCCAGACGATCGCCTACTACACCTACGTCCAGGCCTTCTCGGACCAGCGGTTCGGCTTCGGCTCCGCACTGGCGAACGTGATCGTGGTCTGCATCCTGCTGCTCTGCGCGGTCTATCTGCGCGCACTGCGGCGCAACGAGATGAGCCTGATGTGAAAGCCAGCAAGCGCTTCCAGTTCTTCATCCACGCCGCCGCGGTGGTGGTTTCGCTGGTCATCCTGGCGCCCTTCCTCTGGATGGTCACCGCCAGCGTCACGCCCCCCGGAGCTCTGACCGCCCGTCCCTACCACTGGATTCCGCAGCACCTGGACTTCAGCCGCTACACCCAGATCCTCCACGGCCACGGCCAGGACGTCGCGGGCGCGTTCAGGAACTCGGTGGTCAACTCGACCATCGTCGCCACCGGAACGGTGGTGCTCTCGATGGCGGTCGGGCTCTTCGGCGCCTACGCCTTCGCCATGCTCCGGTTCCGGTTCCGCCGGGCCACCATGATGGTGTTCCTGGCCACCTACATGCTGCCGCCGATCGCGCTGCTGGTGCCGCTGTACCTCACCATGAGCGCGCTCGGGCTGCTGGACACCGACCTCGGCCTGATCATCATCTACTGCTCCTACGTCACGCCGTTCGTGCTGTGGATCCTGAGCAACTACTTCGTCACCATCCCGGCCGAGTTGGAGGAGGCGGCCCGAGTGGACGGCTGCTCCAGGATGGGTGCGCTGTTCCGGGTCATCCTGCCGGCCGCCCGGCCCGGGCTGTTCGCGACCATCATGTTCGCCTTCATCCTGGCCTGGGACGAGTTCCTCTACGCCCTGATCTTCACCTCGACCGGCGCCAAGACCATCCCGGTGGCGATCGCGGACTTCACCGGCCGCTACAGCACCGACTTCGGCCTGGTGGCGGCGGGCGGCCTGATCGCCTCCGTGCCGCCGGTGCTGCTCGCCATCGCCTTCCAGCGCTTCGTCGTCGGCGGACTCTCCGCCGGCGCCGTCAAGGGGTGACCGCTGCGGGCCACAGGATCACTCGGCCCGCAGCCACCCGTCAGTCCCAGCACATGCAGGGCATTCCGCGCTCCCCCGGCCACTCCAGCGGGAAAGCGCTTACCTCAGGAGCCGAGTATGGAACAGCATGACCACCCCTGGTCCGGCACCATCTTCGTCGACGGGAGCTTCCGGAAGCCCGAGGGCGGCGGGCTGCTCGACATCCGCGACAAGTCCAGCGACGAGGTGCTCGCCACCGCCGGCAGCGCCTCGATCGCCGACGTGGACACGGCCGTCGCCTCGGCCGTCACCGCCCAGCGCGACTGGGCCGCGCGCAGCTACGCCGAGCGCGCGGCGGTCCTGCGCAGCGTCGCAGCGGTACTCGAACGCTCCACCGGGATCCGCGAGCTGATCATGCGTGAGACCGGCAGCATCGGCGGCAAGGCGGACTACGAGATCGCCGCAGCGGTCAGCGAGCTGACCGAAGCGGCCGCGCTCGCGTCCCGGCCGGTGGGGGAAGTGCTGCAGACCAGCCACGCCGGCCGCCTCTCGCTCTGCGAGCGCCTCCCGGTCGGCCTGGTCGCGGCGATCACCCCGTGGAACTTCCCACTGGTACTCGGCATGCGGGTGATCGCCCCGGCGCTGGCCTTGGGCAATGCCGTGCTGCTCAAGCCCTCCCCGGAGACCCCCGGCTGCGGCGGGCTCGCCATCGCCGAACTGTTCGCACAGGCCGGAGCGCCGCGGGGCATCCTCCAGGTGCTGCCCGGCGGCGAGGAGGTAGGACGCCGACTCGTCGAGCACCCGGACATTGCCATGGTCCACTTCACCGGCTCGACCACGGTCGGACGTGAGATCGCCCGCGCCACCGGTTCGCTGCTCAAGAAGACCTCGCTGGAACTCGGCGGCAACAACGCCCTGGTGATCCTGGACGACGCGGACGTGGACCAGGCCGCCATGATCGGGGCCTGGTCCAGCTTCCACTACCAGGGCCAGACCTGCATCAGCGCCGGACGGCACATCGTCGACCGTGCAGTGGCCGACGCCTACATCCGCAACCTCACCGACCGGGCGGCGGCCATCACCGTCGGCGACCCGTTCCGGCAGCAGACCGGGCTCGGCCCGATCATCAACGACGCCCAACTCGCCCGGGCCCGCCGACTGCTGGGCGACGCGGTCGCGGGCGGGGCCCGGGTCCTCACCGGCGGGAGCAACGACGGCCGGTTCTTCCGCCCCACCGTCGTAGTGGACGTGGACCCGGCGTCCGCACTGTGGACGGAGGAGATCTTCGCCCCCATCGCGCCGATCGGCATCGTCGACGGCGTCGACGAAGCCGTCGCGCTCGCCAACGACACCCGCTACGGGCTGGTCAGCTCCGTTCTCGGCGCGGACGTGCACCGCGCCGGGGAGGTCGCCCGGCGGCTCGACTGCGCCATGGTCCACGTCAACGACGCCACCCCGCAGGACGAGGCGCTCGCCCCGTTCGGCGGGATCGGCGACTCGGGCCTCGGTGGCCGGGCCGGCGGCGACGCCAACCTGGAGGAGTTCACCGAGCTCCGGTGGCGCACCCTCTCCAGCAGCCCGGTGCACTACCCCTACTGACCGCCGCACCGAGAAGGAGACCGGACATGACGGATCTCAGGAGACATGTCGTGAACACCCCCTCAGGAGTCTTTGACCTCGCAGCGCGCCATCCGCTCGACCCGGTCAGCGCCGAGGAGTTCGGCGCCGGCCGCTCCATCCTCGCCGAGCACGGAGCGCTGGGTCCGAACACCCGGTTCGCCTACTTCGGGCTGGAGGAGCAGCCGAAGGACGCCGTCCTCGCCCACAAGGCGGGTGACCCCGCGCAACGCTCACTGCGCGCCCTGCTGATCGACGCGGTCACCGGCGAGTCCGCCGACGTGGTGGTCTCGCTCGGCGACGGCAGCATCACCTCGAACCGGCCGATCGACCCCGCCGTCGACGGCCAGGTACCCATCCTTGAGCAGGACTTCGTCCGGGCGGAGGAGGTCGTGCACGCCGACGAGGGCTGGCGCGCGGCGATGGCCCGGCGCGGTCTCACCGACGTCACCAAGATCCGGGCCTGCCCGCTGACGGCCGGGTCCTACGGTCTCGAGGGCGAGCACGGGCGGCGCATCGTCCGGGTGCTGGCCTTCCTGCAGACCGACGACCAGGACCTCGCCTGGGCGCATCCGGTGGACGGCGTGGCCGCGTATGTGGACCTGCTGGAAGGGCGCGTGCTCAAGCTCGTCGACGAACTCGACCTGGCGGTGCCCGCGCAGTCCGGCAACTACGACCTCCCCGAGATCAGCGGCCCGCCCCGGACCGGCCTCAAGCCGATCGAGATCACCCAGCCCGAAGGGCCCAGCTTCACCCTCGACGGCAACACGCTGGAGTGGCAGAACTGGTCCCTGCGCGTCGGCTTTGACTCCCGCGAGGGACTGACCCTGCACCAGATCGGCTACGACCAGGACGGCCGACGCCGCCCGATCGTCTACCGCGCCTCCGTACCGGAGATGGTGGTGCCCTACGGCGACCCGGGCCCCACCCGCTACTGGCAGAACTACTTCGACAGCGGCGAGTACCTGATCGGCCGTCTCGCCAACTCCCTTGAGCTGGGCTGCGACTGCCTCGGCGAGATCCGCTACCTCGACGCCGTCGTGGCCGACGACCACGGGCAGCCACGTAGCATCCGCAATGCGATCTGCATCCACGAGGAGGACGTCGGAATCCTCTGGAAGCACACCGACATCTTCAGCGGTTCGGCGCAGACCCGCCGCCAGCGCCGCCTGGTGATCTCCTTCTTCTCCACCGTCGGCAACTACGACTACGGCTTCTACTGGTACTTCTACCTCGACGGCACCATCGAGTTGGAGGTCAAGCTGACGGGCATCCTGTTCACCTCCGCCTACCGGGGCGGGGACTGGCCCTACGCGACCGAGGTGGCACCCGGCCTGGGAGCGCCCGGCCACCAGCACCTGTTCAGTGCCCGCCTGGACATGATGGTCGACGGCACCGGCAACACCGTCGAGGAGATCGACGTGCACGGGCTCCCCGTCGGCCCCGACAACCCGCACGGCAACGCGCTGACTCGAACCATCACCCCGCTGCGGCGTGAGTCGGAGGCAGGTCGCCTCAACGCACCGGAACGTGCACGAGTCTGGCGGGTCGTCAACCCCTCGGTCGCCAACAGCCTGGGCCAGCCGGTGGGCTTCACCCTGTTCCCCCAGCCCAACCCCACGCTGCTCGCCCACCCGGAGTCCTCACTCCACGGCCGCGCCGGGTTCGCCACCAGGAACCTCTGGGTGACGAGGTACGACCCGGCGCACCGCTACCCGGCGGGCGACCTGGTCAACCAGCACCCGGGCGGTGCGGGCATCCCCGAGTTCACCGCCGAGGACCGTGACCTCGTCGACACCGACCTGGTGCTCTGGCACACCTTCGGGCCCACGCACTTCCCGCGGCCCGAGGACTGGCCGGTGATGCCCGTGGACCGCTGCGGTTTCACCCTCAAGCCCTCGGGCTTCTTCGACCGCAACCCAACCCTCGACGTGCCGGCCCCGGCCAACAGGCACTGCCACACCGACCCCGCAGGCCACTGAGCGGCACCGCGCTCACGGTCACCGACAGCACCGGCCGACGCCCGTCAGGAGAGGCACCATGCATCTGCTGACAGCGTCGGTCGGTGTGGCCGGTGCCTTGCTCTGTCTGGCAGTTCACCTGCCGGGGCGGCTCCGCTGCTGGGGACCGCACGCAATCGCGCTGGCAGTGATGCTGTTGATGCTCCTGGGCGGCCCCACCGCGGCCGTACTGCTCGGGGCCGCCGCCCTGGCGGGGGCGGCAGCGTGGACAACGCTCGCCGCCCCGCCTCACGGCCGCCGGGCCGCCGCCGCCGTGGACCTCGCCGCGATGGCCCTCGTCTCCGCGTGCACCGCCCTGCCCGCCAACGCTCTGTCCCTTCGACCGATGCCGGGCATGCCGATGCCGCCCCA
Organism: Streptacidiphilus sp. MAP12-16; assembly: GCF_041262165.1. Lineage (NCBI taxonomy): Bacteria > Bacillati > Actinomycetota > Actinomycetes > Kitasatosporales > Streptomycetaceae > Streptacidiphilus > Streptacidiphilus sp. MAP12-16. Next base: position 249,426 of record NZ_JBGCBY010000002.1, on the reverse strand, counting down.
CCCCCTCGGCCCGGGCTTCGCCCTCCTTCTCATCGCCTGTTGGGCAGCGACCCGCTCCTCGCTCCGTCTCGCCCCCCTTCTCGGTCGCATCCCCCCTCCCGCGTCCGCGCGGACAGCCGGGACCCTGCTCCGGGACCTGGGGAGCGCCGCGATGATCACCAGCATGGCCGCGATGCTCGTCTGAGGCAGCGTCCAGACCCGAGAGGACGGCCCGACCGAGGCGGCAGTGACGCTAGTTGGGCAGGTTCCACTGCTGGTTGGCGCCGTCTCCGCAGGACCAGATCTGCAGCCGGGTGCCGTTGGCGGAGCTGATGCCGGTGGCGTCCAGGCACTTGCTGGAGCCGGCGTTGACGAGTTCGCCGTTGCTCTGGTGGGTCCACTGCTGGGTGGTGGTGCCGTTGCAGTCGTACAGCTGCACGGTGGAGCCGTTGGCGGTGCCCCCTGCCGTGACGTCCATGCACTTGCCGAGCGCCTGCAGCGAGCCGTTGGACCCGACGGTCCAGGTCTGCGCAGCGGTGCCGTTGCAGTCGTACAGTTGGACGGCGGTGCCGTTGCTGCTGTTCGCCCCCGCGATGTCGACGCACTTACCGCCGTAGCCGGTGATCGCGCCGGTGGGTGTGGTCGGCGGCGGGGGCGTACTGCTGCCGCTGCCGGGTCCCGGGCCCGCCGGCGGAAGTCCGACCGGCGTGGGGAAGGCGGTCAGGACCGGCGTGCTGGTCCAGCCGGTGTTGCCGCCGCCCAGGTTGAAGGCGAAGGTGCCCGCGGTGTTGTTGGGGTAGCCGTAGTCGTAACTCCCGGCGATTCCTATGCTGGAGGCTGACAGGCTGCTGACCGAGGCCGACCCGGTGGTCTCGGCCTGGAAGACGGTGGTCCCGGTCCAACCGACCGTGTTGTTGCTGAGGCTCAGGCCGGTCACCGCATGGCCCCGGCCGCTGCCGTCCACCATCTCGAAGGCGCTGTAAGGGCTGTCCTGGACGCTGTTGCCGCTGACGTTGACCGCGACGTTCGTGATGGCCGAGTCGTAGGCGTCAAAGCGCATGGCCCCAGTCGCGTGGCCCCAGTTGGGGTTGAGCGCCCCGGTTCGGATCAGGGTGTTGCCGGACACCGTGACGGTTCCGGACAGGGGCGTGAACGGGGTGAGGAACTGCTGGTTGGACACAGCGATTCCGCTGCCGAGGGCGTTGGTGTCGGCTACCACGTTGTTGGTGACGGAGTTGTTCGAGCCGCCGTAGACAGCGATGCCGTTGGCGAGAGTGGGCTGGACGACGGTGTTGCCGCTGAGCGTGATGCCGGTGTCGGCGGCGGGGTAGGACCACAGGGCCAGGCCGTCATCACCGGTATTGCGCAGGAAGTTGTTCCTGACCGTGTCGTTGCCGGCGTTGCCGTTGAAGTTCAGGCCGTCCGCGTCCGTGGACAGGATGACGCTGTTCTCCACCGTCAGTCCGTAGTTGCCGTACCGGAGCCAGAACCCGACGTTGGTGTCCTGGATCCAGAGCCCGTTGACCGTCGACCCGGTACCCAGGGATCCGTTGACGGCGTTGGCGCTGCTGTCGTCATGGCGGCCCACGGTGGAGCCGAGGATCGCGAAGCCGCTCAGATTGACCGGACCCGGGACCGTGGCGGGGTTGTTGATGAACTCGTTGGACCTGATCTGGGAGTACCAACTGCCGGCGCCCTCGATGGTGGCCTTGTTCATCTGCAGGGCGGAGGTGATCCGGAAGGTGCCCGCTGGGATCCAGACGGGGACGTTCGCAGCCGCGGCGGCGGCGATGGCCGTGCGAAACGCGTTGGTGGAGTCGCCGCTGCCGGAGGGGTCCGCGCCGTCGCTGACGACCGAGACGGATCCGGCGGGCTGGCTGACGGGTGCGGGCACGTCGTAGAAGTCGGCGACGTCGATCGTGTACGGCCGCGCGTTGTCAGCCGCGTCGACCTGGAACCTCACCGTTGAGCCGGCGGCCAGTGTGGAGGGCAGTTTCAGGCGTGCGTCGTCGTAGAACTTGTGGGTCTTGCTGCCCGCGATGCCGCTGGTGCTGATGTAGCTGTAAGCGGAGGTGAGCGGGAGCTCACTGCTGAGCTTGGTGCCGTTGACGTAGACCGAGAGGGTGCCGGAGGTCCCTTGTGGCAACGCGTAGTGAAGGTCCACGGCATTGGCCGGCGCGGTGAGTGTGAACTGCACGTACCGGCCCTGCGTGGTGAGCTGGACGGCTTGTCGTCCTGAGGCTTCGGTGGCCAGGTCGCCCTGGACGTAGTCCGGGCCGATCACCGTGCCGTTGGTGGTCGCCTGCTGCCCCTCGGCCTCGTACTCGGTCAGGCCCGGCAGTGCGGCCCCGGCACGGGTTGCCGCGCCGGCCGCGAACGGCGTCAGCGCGCTGGGAGCCAGTGCGGCTGAGGCCTGGTGCGCCGGCGCCGTGAGGAACACGCCGAGCATGGCTGCAGCCACAGCCGTGGCGCCCGCCAGTATCCGCGCTCGCCGGGTCTGCGGTAGCAGGGCGTGCTTCAAGCGGTGGTGCGCCATCGGTTGCGCCCTTCCTGAGAGGGACGTGGGGTGTCCCGGCACGCTGTGTGGGGGCGGAGATGCCGCCGAGCCGGCGTCAGTTGACTACTGACTGACGGCCCATCATCAGATGGACTTCGTTCAAGTCTTGATTGAACTCAAATCGCGTGATCACGTCAATGGTCTGGTCCACTAGCCTGGCGTCGATCGCCGTCAAGGCACAAGAAATGGCAGGTCAGAACGCATGTAAAGAACTCGTGCAGGAAACTGAGGTAGGTGCATGACCGCGACCTCGGCTGGGAGGGCTCCCAAGCGCGGGCGAGGGCAACCAGATCGCCAAGACCGCCGAGACCCAGGCCATGACCCCGGTCGGGTCCGGGCTGCTGGCCCTGGACGAGGACGGCACCGCCAGTTCCGCCGACTACTACCTGCGCCTGACCAACGACGGCGGCCGGATGCTCAAGGGCCAGATCGCCCTAACCGCCACCCGCCCCACCCAGCCCGTCGCCTCCGGCGGAGGGACGACGCTCGCGGTGGTCACCTTCTGTTCGCAGGCCGACAGCAAGTACGTCACCGCGGAGAGCGCGGGCGCGCAGCCACTGATCGCCAACCGCACCGCGATCGGCCTCTGGGAGCAGTTCACCCTCATCACCGACTGACGACGGCGCGGGGTGGTCACCTCACTCCTTGGTCGCGCCGGCGAGCATGCCGGAGACGAGCGTGCGCTGGGAGAACAGGAACAGGACCAGCACCGGCAGGATGGCGATGATGATGGCCAGCGCCAGCTCCGGGACGGTGATGTTCAGGCCCGCGCCGGCGACGGGGTTGAACGACGGCGTGGAGGACAGCAGTTGGTTCAGTCCGACCTGGATGGGGAACTCGTTGCTGTCGGGCAGCACCAGGTAGGGCAGGAAGAAGTTGTTCCAGTTGCCGACGAAGCTGAAGAAGGCGACCAGTCCGATGACGGGCTTGGCCAGCGGCAGGGCGATATGCGTGAAGATCTGCCATTCCGAGCAGCCGTCGATCCGGGCGGCCGCCAGTATCTCCCGAGGAAGACTGGTCGCGAAGTAGATGTAGACCAGGTAGACGCCGAACGGGTAGAACGAGAACGGCAGGATGATCGACCACACCGTGCCGATCAGGTGGAACTTGTTGAGTTCCAGGAAGATCGGCAGGACCAGGGTCGCCGACGGCATGATCATGGTCACCAGGGTGACCATGAGCAGCGTCTTGCGGCCGCGGAACTTCGTCAGGGCCAGGGCGTAACCGGCCGGCACGCTGGTGGCGAGCGTCAGCAGCAGCGAAGCACCGGAGTAGACGGCGGAGTTCTTCAGCCACACCAGCAGCGCGCCGTTCTGGAACGAGGTGAGGTGCTTCCACGCGGCGCCGATCTGGCTGAAGGAGCCGAACGACAGCGGCGGGTCGCTGACGATCTGTCCCGCGGTCTTCGACGGGGCCAGCAGCAGCCAGATCACCGGCAGGACGAAGAAGACCAGCAGCAGGCCCAGCAGGAGGACGACGACGGCCGTCGAGAGCACGCGCCCGGGCGCTCCGGGCCGCCTCGCCGTAGGTGAGTCGAAGGTAATGCCTGTCATGTCTCATCCACCTTGAACATGTCCGAGCGCCTCACCAGCAGGCCCGCTCCGATGAGGCCGAGGGCCAGCAGGAAGACCGAGATCGCGGCGGCGCCGTTGAAGTCGCCCTGCTGGAAGGCGAAGACGTAGGCCAGCTGGTTGGGGGACCAGGTCGGGGTGACCCGGCCCAGGCTCGCCGTCTGCAGCAGTTGCGGTTCGACGAAGAGCTGCGTGCCGGCGGCGAAGGCGAGGATCGCCATATAGGCGATCCATTGCCGGATCATCGGGATCTGGATGTGCCAGGCGGTCTTCCACGGCCCGGCCCCGTCCATCCGGGCGGCCTCGAGGACCTCGTCGGGGATGTTGTTCAAGGCCCCGTACATCACCACGATCCAGCCGCCGGCCCCGGTCCAGAAGGCGATCAGGACGAAGATCACCGGCAGGTTGCCGGGCGTCAGCACCGCGGCGAAGCTGTGGAATCCGAGCGAGTCCAGCAGCCAGGAGACCGGGCTGACGGCCGGGTCGAGCATGAACAGCCACACCAGCACACTGGCGACACCGGCCAGCGCGCCGGGGATGTAGAAGAGGAAGCGGAAGAGGGCCGAGAGACCCGGCCGCATCCTGCCCCGGAGCACCACGGCCACCAGGACGGTCAGGCCCACCAGCACGACCAGCCACATGGCCAGGTAGAGCAGCATGTCGGTGAAGGCGGGGACGAACCGGTAGTCCTGGGCCACCTTGACGAACTGGTTGATGCCGGTGAACTGGCCCCGGTCATTGGTCAGCGAGAGGTAGAACGCGTACACCGTGGGGAAGACGCCGAAGGCGAGCAGCAGGACCGCGTAGCCTCCGACGAAGAAGTAGCCCGCAAGGCCGCCCCGCCGCCGCGGAACACCGCGGCGGCGGGCGGTTGCTGTGACGCGCCGGGATTCCAGCAACGTCATTGGGTGGTCACCTTGTATCCCACGGACTTCGCCTCGTCGGCGATGGCCGTCTGCCAGGCGGGCAGGGTCGCGGTCAGGGTCTTGCCCGAGGTCAGCGCCGGCAGCACGATGCTGGACCAGGCGGTGGCGTCGTTGAACTTGGTGTTGGACCAGCCGGTCCAGACTTCGTTGGCAGCCTGCTTGAAGGCACTGCTCACGTCGGTGGCGAAGTACTTCTTGTTGTCGGGGTTCGCCAGCCATGCGTCGGCCGCCGGCCCGTACGCCGGGTAGGTCGGGGCCGTCGCCTGGTTGGCGTCGGACGTGGTCAGCCAGGTGGCCAGGGCGGTGGACGCCTTCAGGTTGGTGCTGTGCGAGGAGACCATCCACACGCCGCCGCCGACGTTGCCGGTGGCCGCGGTGGTCTCACCGTTCCAGGTCAGCGGCGCGGCCGCGGCGATCTGCCCGGCGGGGGTCTTGAACGCCGAGTTGAACAGGTACTGGCCGTACCAGGAGGGCCCGTTGGCCATCAGCACCTTGCTGCCGCTGTCCTTGGCGAAGCCCTGGCTGAAGAAGCCCTGGGTGCTGACGGACTTGGCGGCGATGAGCGTGTCGAGCAGGTTGGCCATCCGGGTGCAGTTGGGGCTGGACAGGTTGGTGCGCAGGGTGTCCGGCGTGACCAGGTCGAAGGCCGGGCACTGGCTGGACCAGAAGTACGACTCCTGCGAGTTGGTGTCGCCGACCGAGCCGACCAGGTAGCCGGGGTGGTCCTTGGCCACCTTCTGGCCGAGGGCCTGGTACTGCTCCCAGGTGGTGGGCACGGTGTAGCCGAACTGCTCCATCAGCGTCTTGTTGTACCAGAGCACCACCTGCGCGATGTCGTTGCGCAGGCAGTAGGTGTGGCCGTTGTACTGGCACGGGGAGAGCGAGCCCTTGGCGAAGTTGTCCAGGGTGCTCTGCGGAACCAGGCTCTGGTCCAGCGGCGCGGCGAACGCGGTCGCGCCGGGCTTGGTCGGCGCGGAGGCCCAGGTGACGTCGGTCGGCGTGCCGAAGACGACGTCGGGCCAGCCGCTCCCGGTGCGGTCGAAGAGCTGGATCTTCGTCTGGAGGTACGTCGATCCGTCGGCGCCGCCGTCGTAGGTGACGATGTTCAGCTTCACGTCGGGGTGCGACTTCTGGTAGGCCTGCACCGCCGGGAGCCGGGTCGAGTCGGCCCAGACGGTGACCGTCGACGCCGGGTCCTGGGTGACCGGCTTGAAGCCGGCGGCCGACGACGCCGAGGCGGTCGTCGGGGTGGCGCTGGCGCACCCGGCGAGGGCGGTGAGCGCGGAGACCGCCAGTACGGCGATGGAGCCACGGACCGCGGTCCGGCGGGAGCCGGCTCTCAGGAAGCTCGGGGTTCTCATGGTGGTGGTGCCTTTCTCGTTCTCAGGCTCTGTCCGGGTGGGGGGTGGGCCTGCGTCAGTTCGCGGATGCCTCGACGAACTGCTGCAGTTCCTTGCCGTAGTCGTTCTCACGCGGCAGCGCGATACCGGGGCCGACCGGTGCGTGCACCAGACCCTGGTCGTCGACATGCCGCTCCCGGGTGACGGTGGTGGAGGTCACCAGGGACTCGTAGTAGGTCGTGTTGGAGATCGCCATGCAGAGGTGGTGGTTGGGGATGTCCGAACCGTGCACCTCGGCGCGCAGGCGGTAGGCGTCGGCGAGGTGCGCGGTGCGCATAGCGCCGGTGATGCCGCCGCGGAGCGTGGTGCCCACGCGCACACCGAAGGTCGCGGCCCCCATCGCGATGAAGTCGGCGGAGTTCATGTGCGCACCGTCCGAGGTCTCGGCGACCAGGAGCGGCACGGAGACCGATTCCGCGAGCCGCTTGTAGGCGGTGATGCTGAACTCGCGCATCGGCTCCTCGTACCAGAGGTAGTCCGCCTCGGACACGGCCCGCCCCAGGTAGACGGCGTCCGGCAGGTCGAAGCCGGCCGAGCCGTCGTACATCAGGGGCACGTCGGGGCCCACGTGTTCGCGCAGGGCGACGCACAGGTCGGCGTCCCGGCGGGCGTCGCCCCAGGCGTGGAGCTTGATGCCCCGGTAGCCCAGGGCCAGGCACTGGTCGGCGACGTCGAGGAACTCCTCGGTGGTCGTGAAGGTGGAGGTGGAGGCGTAGGCGGGTATGGCCTCGCGGAATCCGCCCAGGACCTGCCAGACCGGCTGGCCGCTGACGCGTCCGGCCAGATCCCACAGGGCGATGTCGATCAGGCCCAGGGCCGGGAGCGGGAGTTCCTGGATGCGGTCGAGCTCCCACACCCGGTCCCAGAGCCATTCGCGCTGGAACGGGTCCTGTCCGACCAGTTCCTCGCGGAAGACCCGTTCCACCAGGTCCTCGAGCATCACGGCGGCTCCCGGCCGGGCGAACAGCGCCACGCCCTCGGCGCCCTCGTCGGTTCCGATCCGCAGGACCGCACCGTCCCCCACCGCTGGGCTGCCGCCCAATCCGTTCCGCCACTGGAAGGGGGGATTCGCTGCGGGGACGCCGATCCGGTGGGCTTCGACATGAGTGATCTTCATGCTGGCTTTCTGTTCGTCGGGCAGGGCACTGACGATGCCTGGCGGGGGTCAGAAACCGCCGTACGCCTGGATCTCGTAGATGCTGCCGCCGTTGTAGTTGGATCCGGTGACGGTGAGCCGCAGGTAGCGGGCGGACACCGGGGCCGGGGCGAAGGAGTAGTTGGTCTGCGAGGTGGTGGGTGCGGCGGTGTGGTCGTCGAGGGCGGACCAGGTGACGCCGTCGCTGGAGTACTCCAGGAGGTACTGGTAGCCGCTGGGCTTCTCGAAGGTGGTGACCACGCTGGAGACCGAGGTGACCGTGCCGAGGTCGACCTGGATCCAGGAGGGGTCGGGCAGGCCGAGTCCCTGAGCCCAACGGGTGGTCAGGTCGCCGTCGACGGCCAGCTCCGGGGTGTTGGGCGTGGAGTAGGAGGAGACGGTGACTGGGGCCTTGAGGGCGAGGTCGTGGTCGGCGGGCATGGTGACGGTGGCCGCCGGGCTGGGCGGGGACGCGTTGAGCGCCGCGTCGCGGGCCACGACCGTGAAGGTGTAGGCGGTCTGCGGGCTCAGGCCGGTGACCCGGTCGCTGGTCCGGTCGGTGACGGCGATCCGCTTGCCGTCCTGGTACAGCTCGTAGGTGGTCACGCCGACGTTGTCGGTCGCCGCCGGCCAGCTCAGGTCGGCCACGCTGGGGAGCAGGGGGGTGACCGTCGGCTGCCCGGGGGCGGTCGGCGGCGTGGTGTCGGTGCTGGGCGGCAGCGGCGTGCCGTACGCCTGGATCTCGTAGATGCTGCCGCCGTTGTAGTTCGACCCGGTGATGGTCAGCCGGAGGTAGCGGCCGGCGATCGCGGGTGAGGCCGGGGAGTAGTTGGTCGCCTCGGTGGTGGCGCCGCCGGTGTGGTCGTCCAGCGTGGTCCAGTGGTACTCGTCGGGCGAGACCTCGATGCGGTACTTGTAGCCGCTGGACTTCTCGAAGGTGGTGATCACCCCGGTGAGGTCGTACTGGGCGCCGAGGTCGACCTGGATCCAGGACGGGTCGGGCAGGCCCAGGCCCTGGGCCCAGCGGGTGGACAGGTCGCCGTCCACCGCGAGCCCCGGGGTGTTGGGGTCGGAGTAGGACGAGGCGGTGACCGGCTTGTTGAGCGCCAGGTCGCCGCCGGACGGCATGGTCACCACGAGGGGTGCGCTCGGACCGGACTCGTTGCCCGCCGCGTCCCGCGCGGTCACCGTGAAGGTGTAGGTGGCCCCCGCGGTCAGGCCGGACAGCCGCACTCCGGTGCCGGAGGAGGCGCTGAGGAGGGCGCCGTTCTGGTACACCGAGTAGCCGGTGACGCCGGTGTCGTCGGTGGAGGCCGGCCAGCTGAGGTCGGCCACGGTCGGGAAGGAGGTCGTGGCGGAGGGCTTGCCCGGCACCGTCGGGGCGGTGCGGTCGGTGCTGCCCGGAGCCGGGTCCAGGTACTGGTAGGCGGGCTGGAGGCCGGCGTTGTCCACGATCGAGGCGGGCAGTTGGTCGCAACCGGACAGCGTGGTGTTGCCGGTGATCGTGTCGTTGGTGCTGTTGGCCTGCGTGGTGTACGCGGGCTGGGTGGTGAAGTTGTCCTGGGCCTTGATGTCCATACCGTGGTTCATCAGCAGCCACTGGTAGGACACGTCGCAGAGGGCGTTCTGGGTGGTGGTCCAGTAACGGCTGCCCTCGTCCTGGTAGATGGCGCCGTAGGCCGGGGCAGGGACGCCGTGGATGTAGTTCCCGGAGACGACGCCGCCGGGGTCGGAGCTGAGGGTGTAGATCGCACCGCCGTCCGACTGGGACTTCATGATGTCGCTGATCTCGTTGTCGCTGACCACGTTGTTCTGGCTGGTGGTCGGTGTGGTGTAGACGGGGACGCCGGAGTTGCCCGGGTAGTTGGTGTCACCGCCCTGGTCGGTCAGGCCCCAGCCCCAGCCGACGGAGATGCCGCTGTAGGGCAGGTCGTAGACCTTGTTGTGGGTGACAGCGGTGTGGTCGGTGTAACCGACGAGGATGCCGACCGACCCGTGGTACTGGTCGGCCACGTTGGTGACGACGTTGTCGTCGACCGTGTTGTCCTTGGTGATCGACCGCGTGTCACTGGGATGGGCGTCGATGACGTCCGTGCCGCCGACCTGGATGCCGGTGGCGGCGATCTCCTTGAAGACGTTGCCGGTGATCCGGGTGCTCTGGGTTCCGGTGTTGAGGTTCAGCCCGACCGCGCCGAGATGAGTGAACGTGTTGCCGGTGAAGGACACCGAGTGCCCATAGTTCACGTTCACCGCGCCCGGGGTCTTCACCCAGTTCAGCCGGGTGGAGTCGAAGGTGGGGTTGTTGCCGCCGACGATGCGGAAGCCCGCCTGGCCCTCCACCAGGCCGTCGGCGGAGCTGGGCGCGAGCCAGGTCGCGTAGGAGAAGGTGATGCCCTGGAAGCCGACGTTGCTGACCGGGCTGCCGAGGGTTCCGTTCAGATCCACCAGGTCCTGGACCTGCGGCACGGTCACCGTCGCGGTGGCGAGGTTCTGGCCGGCCTTGGGCATGTAGTAGAGGTCGCCGGAGCTGTGGTCGAGGTACCACTCCCCCGGGGTGTCCAGCAGTTCGCGGGCGTTCTCCAACCAGGTCGGGTTCTGGATCTCCTCGCCCTGGTGCAGGTTGGCGTTGTGGAAGCAGGGCTGCTGCATCGTCATCGTGGTGCCGACGATCGACTGGACCGGGCAGCGGTAGAGCATCCACCCCCAGGCGCTCACCACCTCCAGGTTCGACTGGTTCTTCCAGTTGTCCATGCTGGTGTCGGTGATGGTGTAGCCGGTCGAGGTCTTGGTGAAACCCGCGGGGTTGTTGCCACTCTTGGCGCGGGTCTCCAACTCGCCGTTGACGTACAGCTGGCGGGTGTCGATGGTCCCGACGTGTGCCTTGTAGACGTTGTGCGCCGGATCGGCCAGGGTCCACCCGGTGACGGGGGTCCCGCCGCTGACGACCGGGGCGGCTCCGGGTGCGGCCTGGTAGACGATGCTGTGGCCGTTGCTGCCCGAGTCCGCGCTGGTCAGCGCAAGTGTGCTGGTCAGCCGGTAGGTCCCGCTCTCCAGCTGGACGTGGATGTCCCGCTGCATGTGCTGGTTGATGGTGCGCACATAGTTCCTCGCCTCTGTCAGCGTTCGGAACGGGTGCGACCGGGTGCCGGCGCCGCGGTCGTAGCCCGCGGTCGGGGAGACATAGACCTCGATGGCCGAGGCGGTCGCCCTGGTGCCGCCGGGCGTGGACGGGCTCTGGGCCGAGGCCGCGCCGACCGGCGCGGCCAGCACCGCGAGCGATATGCCCGCGACGGTGGTTCTCCGCGTCAACGCGCGGAAAAGGGCAGGAAATTTCGTCACTGAAATCCCAATCGACTGCCGGGGTGGGGTCGGGACGCCCGCACAGGGGCGTCCCGTCAGACAGGCGTGATACGTGCGTAGGGTGCGACGGTGCGGGCAGGGTGCTCCGCTACGAGGCGGACGTCTCCTGGGACGGCTGCTGCTGAGAAGGGGTAGCGTCTGCCGCCGGCTTGGTGGTGAGGTTGAACACGCGGTCGCGGATCCTGCGTTCGAACTGCTGCTGGGTGGTGCCGATGTGCGCGGCCATCAGCTCCGCCGCCGTCTCCACCTCGCCGGCCGCGATGGCCGCGGTGATGGCGAGGTGCTGGTTGCCCGCGACCTCCAGTGAACCGGGCACGTCCCCGTGGAAGAGCAGGACGTCCGACTGCGACATCAGGCGTCGGATGTTGGCGACGCTCGACCGCAGGAAGACGTTGTGGGCGGCGACGCTGACGGAGTCGTGGAACAGGGCGTCGGCGCGGGCGAACTCCACAGCATCCACCGCCTTTCCGGCGGTCAGCGACAGTTCGGCGTTCTCCCGCATCGCACGGACCTCGATCGGGGTGGCGAGGGTCGCGGCGCGCCGCGCCGTCTCCGACTCGATCAGCCGCCGGTAGTCCAGCAGCATCAGGACGTGCTCCATGCTGGTGGGCTGGAAGTGTGCGAGCTGGTCGTCGGTCAGAGCTCCGGGCGACGCGGCGACGAAGATCCCGGCGCCCTTGCGGACGCTGAGCCTGCCGATCGCCGCCAGGACCTTGACCGCCTCCCGGGTGACATTGCGAGTCGCACCGAGGATCTGCGCCAGCCCCTGTTCGGTCGGCAACCGGTCGCCCGGCATCAGGTCCTGCTCGGCGATGTAGCCGAGTAGTTGTTCCGCCACCAACTCGTACCCAGGACGGTAACGGTCCGACCCGTCGTCCGCCTCGTCCGGCCCGCCCGGCCCGCCCTTGGCCGTCCCTGACACCACGCGACCTCCTCGCATTCTGATGAACCAGATCTATTTTCGCCGCCACTATGGCACTGGCCGGTCTGCCAGGGAAGCCTCTCCACGACTTTTTGTCGTACAGCAGGAAAAACTGGCGGACAAAGGTGGCAAATCATTCCATCAGGTGCGGGTCATTGCGCGGCGGATCTGCCAGATACATGTGGTCCTTCCATCCACATGAAGCAGAAACTTCAAGGCACTCACCCTGTCAACACCACAGGCCGACCGCCCCGCCCGAGGGCGGAGGGGTCGGCCTGTAGCGCGGCGTGGACCGGTGTCAGCCCACCGGGGTGATGGGCGTGCCCTGCCAGCGGCTGTTCCCCGGCACCCGCTCGCCCGCCATCACCAACGACCCGGCCCCGACGCTGGCGGCCTCACCGACCGCGCTGCCCGGCAGCACTATGCTGTGCGGGCCCAGGGCACTCCCACGGCCCAGGACCACCGGCTCCAGTCGCATCACGCGGTCGTGAAACAGGTGCGTCTGAAGAACGCAACCCCGGTTCACCACAGCGCCGTCAGCGACCTCGATCAGATCGGGCTCCGGGAACCAGTGGGTCTCGCACCACACCCCGCGGCCGATCCGAGCGCCCACGCTGCGCAGCCACCAGTTCAGCACGGGAGTTCCCATCGCGGGCTGGACCAGCCACGGTCCGGCCAGCATCTCCACAAAGACGTCCCACAGCTCGTTGCGCCACACGAAGGCGCTCCACAGCGGATGGCGTGCCGCCACGAAGCGGCCCATCAGGATCCACTTCGCCGCCGTCGTGATCGCCCCCGCGACCACTCCGGCAGCGCACATCAGGAACCCGCCGGCCAGGATCGCCCAACCTGACCCCGCCAGGTCCCAGACGGTCAGCATCGCGTACGCCAGGCCGAGTTGGAGCATCCCGGACAGCAGCAGCGGGACCGCTCGGCCCAGCTCCACGATCATCCGGGCGGTGCGCAGCGAACGCGGCGGTGCGAAGGTTCGAGCCGGGTCGTGGTGTTCGGCTACACGACGCAGTTCCATGGCCGGACGTCCCAGCCAGGACGAACCGTCCGGCACCTCGGTGGGCGTGTCGGACAGCACCCCGATCAGCGCGCGGTCGCCCACCGTACGGTCAGGACCGACGATGCCGGAGTTGCCGACGAAGGCCGTGTCACCCACCCGCGAGTGTCCCAGCCGCACCCAGCCGCCACGCGCCTCGTACGACGCGGCCAGCACGTCATCCGCGAGGAACGCCCGGTCACCGACCTGCAGCAGCTTCGGCAGGGTCAGCACCGTCGACACCTCGACGGACCGGCCGATCCGCGCGCCCAGGATGCGCAGCCACACCGGCGTGAGCAGGCTCGCGTAGAGGGGGAACAGCGCACCCCTGGCCAGTCCCATCAGATCGTGGGTCAACCACGCGGCCCAGGCCGGCGCGCTGTCCACCGGGTAGGTGCCGGGCGACAGCCAACGCCCGACCAGCCGGACGGTCAGGGCGATCAGCAGCGCCTCGCTGAACATTCCGAGCAGCACCAGCGGCGGCAACCACAACAGCAGTTGGGACACGGCAACCCCGCCCGCGCCGGAGAGCGCCACCAGCACCGCCAGCGCGGGTACGGCGGCAACGGCGACGAGCAAGCCGCGCAGACCCGGCGTCAGGACGTACGCGAGCGACCAGGCCCGCGACCGCTTCGTGTGTGGCGTCGGCCAGCTCGTGTGTGACGGCTGCGGTTGTGCGGGGGATCCACCCCAGCACTCACCGGACGGGACGTGCGTGCCTTCCGTCACCGTGCTCCCGGCCAGCACCGCGGCACCGCCTCCGACCTGTGCGCCGGGCAGCAGCGTGGCACGTGCGCCCACGCTCGCTCCCGCGCCGACGGTCACCGTGCCGACCCGGAGTGTGCCGCCGTCGATCCACCATCCGGCGATGTCCGCCTCCGGCTCCACGCTGGAGCCGTCGCCGAACTCCGCAAGCCCGGTTGTCGGCGGCAGCGCGCCCAGGTCGACGCCCTTGCCTACCTTGCAGCCCAGCATCCGGGCGTACCAGGCGGCCAGTGGCGTGCCGGTCAGCGCGCCGAGGCCGATGGCAGCCACGAACCGGTCCGCAGCCCAGAGCCGCAGGTGCCGTACGCCGCCGCGCGGGTAGTCACCTGGGCTGAGCCGTCCGCGCAGCACGCGTACTCCGGCCGCGGCGATCACGGCTCGGGTGGGGGCGAGGTACAGCGCCAGCCACGGTGGGATCAGCAGCCACCAGGACATCGTCGGTAGCCACGAAGTGAACCCGAAGGCCTGGAGCACGTTGCCGGTCAGCCCGATGGACAGCACCCAGCGCAGTGCGGTGAGGCTCAGCAGTGCCGGCTGAAGCGCGGTTTGGACCCATCCGGTCCACCACGGCGTCCGCGTACCGGCATGGGACCTGCTGTGGGTCCTGGCCACGGCCGGGGTTCCGTGTTCCGCAGCCCCGACCGACGGCGGGGCGAGGGCGGGCTCGCAGGCCACCAGGCGAGAGCGCAGTGCCCTCGGAGTCGGATTCCGGTACAGGTCCGCCACCGACACATCGGGGAAGCGTTCGCGGAGTGCGGACACCAGTCGCGCAGCGGCCAGGCTCGTGCCTCCGAAGTCGAAGAAGTCGTCGTCCAACCCGGCCTCGCTGCCCATCAGTTCACCCCAGACCCCGAGCAGCCACCCGGTGGCCTCGTCCTGCGGGGTCGAGTCGCCGGCCCGGTCGTCAGCCGCAGCGCGGGCCGCAGCTACGGCTGCGGTCCGCTCAGCGGGCAGCGGCCAGGGCAGGGCGTCGCGGTCGGCTTTGCCGGAGCCTCGGATGGGGAACTCGGCCAGTACCGCAAGGCGCGGGACAAGGGCGGAGGGCAACTGCTCGCACAGTCGCCGGGCGGCGTCCACCCGATCGAAGCGTGCCACTTGGCCGTCCGACGGGGCCACGTAGCCGACGAGAACGTCCAGTCCACCGGCGGTCCGCCGGACCATGGCCGCGGCGGCTGCCACTCCGGGCAGGTCGAGCAACGCGGCCTCGATCTCGCCGAGTTCGATTCGTCGTCCGCCGATCTTGACCTGGTTGTCGGCTCGGCCGACGAACAGCAGCCCCTGCGGGTCGGCCCGCACCAGGTCTCCGCTGCGGTAGGCCCGCGGCCAGCCCAGCGAGGGCAGGGGCGCGAACCGCTCCGCGTCCTTGACCTGGTCCAGGTAACGACCGAGGCCGACCCCGGCGATCACGAGCTCGCCGGTCTCACCCCAGCCCACCGGTTCGCCGTCCGGGGCGACCACGGCCAACTCCCAGCCGTCCAACGGCAGGCCGATCCTGACCGGTTCACCGTCGACCAACCGGGTCGCGCAGGAAACCACAGTCGCCTCGGTCGGGCCGTAGGTGTTCCACACCTCACGTCCGTCGTGAGCGAAGCGCCGCACCACCTCCGGGGGACATGCCTCACCACCGACGATCAGAAGTCGGACCTCGGCCAGCATCTCCCGGGACCAGAGCGCGGCCAGGGTGGGGACCGTGGAGACTACGCTGATCCGCCTGTCCTGCAGCCACGGTCCGAGGTCCGCGCCGGTTCGTACCAACGAGCGCGGGGCGGGCACCAGGCAGGCGCCGTGCCGCCAGGCCAGCCACATCTCCTCGCACGAGGCGTCGAACGCCACCGAGAGCCCAGCCAGGACCCGGTCGCCCGGACCGATCGGCGCGTTCTGCAGGAAGAGCCGGGCCTCGGCGTCCACAAACGCCGCGGCCGAGCGGTGGCTTACCGCCACACCCTTGGGCTTTCCGGTCGAGCCGGAGGTGAAGATGATCCAGGCGTCGTCCTGCGGACCCGGCGTGCCGTCCCGGCCACCCGGTACGACTCCAGGACTGAGGGTGAGTTCGTGTCCCGCGCCGAACACCGCGCAGACCCCGGCCTCACTCCAGACCAGCGCAGCCCGTTCCTCCGGGTCCTCCGCGTCCACCGGCACGTATGCGGCGCCGACAGTGAGGACCGCGAGAATCGCCGTGTACAGGGCCGCGCCGCCTGACGGCATACGGACCCCGACCCGGTCGCCCACTCCGACACCAGCGGCACGCAGTAGCTGCACCACCCGGGCCACCTCGCGGCCGAGGTCCGAATAGGTGTGGGCTACATCTCCGTCGTCCAGGGCGATCCCGTTCGGCCACGTGGCGATCGAGTGGTCGAGAATGTCGATCAAGGTCCGCGCCGGTGCCGCCGCAACCGACGGATACACCGCCCTGCGCGTCCCCAGTATCATGACTCGGGAGTCAATTCCCATGGATTCCTTTTCCTGCAGATGAATCTGGGGTTTCACTTTCCTCCCACCCGGAACGTCGGCTAATGAATACTCCACAGCTGGCACTCCTTCAGAAGTTGCTTCTGCCGATCTTCGGCAACGGACGAATAGTAGGCACGTCGGTCTGTGGCGACCTTATGTACACCATGTGTAAGTTATTTGTTGAAATAGCAACCATAATTTCAACGGCTCTGACCTGCTACTTTGATCATCCAAGCAAGCAGCACAGGGCTGGCCTCCATCGTTTCTCACGGTTTATACAGAATCCATTGAGATGATTCGACACCTCAGGTTCACCTGGCTGCGGCACGGCGTTACGGCCGTGGCGCCGCCCGCACAGCGGACCGGGCACTGGCGGCGATGAATCGCACAAGGAGAACAACATCGGGCCGACCGGAAAAATAGGAAAACCGATCGCGGGCCTGGAGGCGGGCGGCTGCGACTGCCCTGCGTTCAGCTAGTTGAGGCGATACGGGGACGGCGGGAGCCCAGTGGGGCTTTGCGTTCAGATCCTGAATCAATGGCCCCCCGACTGCCCTCCAGCCAAGAAGGTGCTGCAAAATTGGTCCAGACCTTGACCGTGGCATCTCAGGCGAGTTCAATCACACCCGAGAGCCCGCATCTGGGCCGTCGTCAGCGGGCGAATCGGATGGGTTTACACCTTTTAGCTGGGCCCTTGTCCTCAGTTCCTTCTCGGGGAAGCATCGCGGCGACGCGCCGTGGGAGCGCTCCAACCGAGCCGTATCGACGCGTTTGGTGCGCTCCCGGGCCCCGTGGAGGCATCCCCTCACAGAAGGGTTGTGTTCATGTTGCGAAGTCTCCCGGGCCGCTTCCGGGCCGCCTTGACCGTATTAGCGGGTTGTATCGCGCTGGTCGCTCCCACCATGACCGTGCAGACGGCTGACGCCGCAGCAGCCGTCGTCAACTGCCAGCCGCAGGGCTCGCTCAGCCTGGCCGGTGGCGAGTACACCCTCCAGAACAACGAGTGGAACTCCACCGCGCCGCAGTGCGTGACCGCGACGACCGGGACCGCGTGGTCGGTGAGCACCGCCAACTTCAACCTGTCCGGCGGCGCGCCCGCGACCTACCCCTCGATCTACAAGGGCTGCCACTGGGGCGCCTGCACCACAGGCAGCAACCTCCCGATCCAGGTGAGCAAGCTGGGGAGCGCCACCTCCTCCTGGTCGACGGTGCAGCCGGCCTCCGGCGCCTACGACGTGGCGTACGACCTGTGGACGAACTCAACGCCCACGACCGGTGGCCAGCCCGACGACAGTGAGATCATGATCTGGCTCAACAGCCGAGGCGGAGTCGCACCGTTCGGCTCGAAGACCGCCACCGCGTCCATCAGCGGCCTCAACTGGGACGTCTACACCGGGCGTCAGGCCGCCTGGAACATCGTGTCGTACGTCCTGCAGGGCGGTGCCACCTCGGTCACCAACCTCGACGTCAAGGCGATGATCAACGACTCCGTCGGCCGGGGAACGACCGGGGCCAACGCGTACCTGATCGACGCCGAGGCGGGATTCGAGATCTGGCAGGGCGGTCAGGGCCTGGCCACCAACTCCTTCTCCTTCAACGCGACCCAGGGCACCAGCGGCACCGGACCCATCGGCCAGATCACCGGCTTCGGCGGCAAGTGCGTCGATGTCGCGGCCGCGGCGAACGCCAACGGGACGCCGATCCAGCTCTACACCTGCAACGGCACGGCGGCACAGTCCTGGACGGTGGGCACCGACGGAACCGTCCGCGCGCTGGGCAAGTGCCTGGACGTCACCGCGGCCGGCACCGCCAACGGCACCAAGGTCCAGCTCTACGACTGCAACGGCACCTCCGCCCAGCAGTGGCACTCCGGCGCGAACGGTTCGTTGGTCAACACCGGCTCGGGCCGCTGCCTCGACGCCAGCGGCAACAGCTCGGCCGACGGTACCCGCCTCCAGATCTGGGACTGCACGGGCGGTGCCAACCAGCAGTGGGCCCTGCCGAGTTGACGGATGCTCACGCGGGCCGGACCTTCGGCCCGCAGGCCGGCCCGACAGCGAACGTGCCGCCAGTGCGCCGCTGAGTCGCCCTGAGCACCGCCGCCCACCACCCCCACCCCCACGCGGCGGTTGCCCATCCCCCACCACAGCCTCGGGCACGGGACCGCATCCCGTGCCCGAGGGCCCGCTCGCACCCGGAACAGGCGCTCCGGTGCGGCAGATGCTTGGAGGCATCATGCGCAAGTTCCGGACATCGGCGAGAAAACGAACGTCCTACCTGGCCACCCTGGCCATGGCGGCAGGCGGTTCCGGCCTCCTCGGCGTGGTCGCCCCCGTGTCGCCTGCCAGTGCTGCTCCCTCAACCGCGACGCCTGCGGCCGCAGCGGCCGCGTGTCCCTGGGTGCACTCCACCGCCCCGATCCCGCAGCGGGTCAGCCAACTGCTCGCGCAGATGTCCACGGCCCAGAAGGTGACCCTGGCCACCGGGGCGAGCGGCTCCAGCTATGTCGGCTTCACTCCGGCCATCGGCTCGCTGTGCATACCGGCGATGAACCTGGAGGACGGCCCGGCCGGGGTCGCCGACGGGATGAACGGCGTCACCCAACTCCCCGCCCCGGTCAACGTGGCGTCGACCTGGGACACCGCGGCCGAGCAGACCTACGGGCGGGTCATCGGCTCGGAGGAGGCAGCCAAGGGCACGACCGTGGACCTCGGCCCGACCATCAACATCACCCGCGACCCGCGCTGGGGCCGCGCCTTCGAATCGATGGGCGAGGACCCGTACCTCAACGGCCAGCTCGGCGCCGCCGACATCCGCGGTGTGCAGTCCACCGGAGTGATGGCCCAGGTCAAGCACCTGGCCGTGTACAACCAGGAGACCAACCGGAACACGCCATCCGACAATGCGGTGATCAGCAACCGCGCGATGCAGGAGATCTACCTGCCCGCGTTCCAGGACTCGGTGCAACAGGGCGCGGCCTCCTCGGTGATGTGCTCGTACAGCACCGTCAACGGCACCTACGCCTGTCAGAACCCCTACCTGCTCAGCACCGTGCTGCGCCAGCAGTTCGGCTTCACCGGTTTCGTCACCTCGGACTGGGGCGCCACCCACGCCACCGCGGCTTCCGCGAACGCCGGTCTGAACCAGGACATGCCCGGCAACGACGGCTTCTACGGCAGCGCTCTGCAGAGCGCCGTCGCCAATGGCTCCGTCAGCCAGGCCACGCTCAACTCCCTGACCTCGGGCATCCTGACCCAGATGTTCGCCTTCGGCCAGTTCGACAGGGCCCCGACCGGCTCGCCCGCGCAGACCGCCACCACACCGGCCGCCCAGAGCACGGGCACCCAGCTTGCCGAAGAGGGCACTGTCCTGCTCAAGAACAGCGGCAGTGTGCTGCCGCTGGGATCGTCCACCGGGTCGGTAGCGGTGATCGGCGCCGACGCGTCGACCTCCCCGCAGAGCGCCGGCGGCGGCAGCGCGGCCGTCAACTCCAGTGGCACTGTCACCCCCCTGCAGGGGATCACCTCGCGCGCCGCGGGCAGCGGAGTCACCGTGAACTACAACGACGGCTCCTCCACCAGCTCGGCCGCCTCGCTCGCCGCCTCCTCCGGCGTGGCGGTCGTCTTCGTCAGCGACTTCGAGAGCGAGGGCAGCGACCTGGGCGGCATCGACCTGCCGAGCGCCGCGAACTCCCTGATCTCCGCCGTCGCCGCAGCCAACCCCAACACGGTCGTGGTGCTCAACACCGGCTCGGCGGTGACCATGCCCTGGATCGGCTCGGTCAAGGGCGTGCTGGAGGGCTGGTACCCGGGCCAGGGCGACGGCACCGCCGTCGCCTCCCTTCTCTTCGGCGACAGCAGCCCCTCCGGCCACCTGCCGGTGACCTTCCCCGCCTCCCTGTCCCAGCTGCCGGCCCACACAGCGGCCCAGTGGCCCGGCACCAACGGCACCGTGCAGTACTCCGAGGGCGTGGACGTCGGCTACCGGTACTACGACGCCAACCACCTGACCCCGCTGTTCCCCTTCGGCTTCGGCCTGTCCTACACCAGCTTCGGCTTCAGCAACCTGCACGTCGGCACGCTGGCGGCAGGCGGTGCCGCCACGGTCACCGCGACCGTCACCAACACCGGCTCGCGGGCGGGCGCCGACGTCGCCCAGCTCTACGTCACTCAGCCGACGGCGTCCGGTGAACCCCCGAAGCAGCTCCAGGGGTTCACCCGGGTCGACCTCCAGCCGGGGGCCAGCCAGACCGTCAGTTTCCCACTCACCGACCGGAACCTGCGGTACTACAACGCCACGTCCGACGCCTGGGCCACCAGCACCGGAAATTACGGCATAGCGGTCGGCGACTCGGCGGCGAACCTGCCACTGTCCGGGACGCTGTCCGTCACCGCGGCGCAGCTCGGCCAGCCGCTGACCGTCACGGCCCCGGGTCCGCAGGAGGGCCTGGCCGGCTCTCCGGTGTCCGTACAGGTGTCGGCGAACGACGTCACCGGCGGCCAGACGCCCGCCTTCAGCGCGACCGGGCTGCCCGCGGGCACCTCGATCTCCACTGCGGGACTCATCACCGGCACGCCGACGACAGCGGGCACAAACACCGTCACCCTCACCGCCCAGGACGCCGCCGGTGCGCTGGCCTCGACCACGTTCCTGTGGACGGTGGTCCCGGCCGACGCGACCGCAGCCACCCCGCTGGTCGGATTGGGCGGCCTCTGCCTGGATCTGGCCGGTGACAACAACACCGACGGCTCCAAGGTCGAGATCTACACCTGCAACGGCACCAACGGCCAGGAATGGACCGAGGCGTCGAACGGCACGGTGCAGGCAGCCGGCAAGTGCCTGGACGTGGCGTCGGCCGGTACCGCCGACGGCACCCTGGTCGACCTCTACACCTGCAACGGCACCGGCGCCCAGGTCTGGCAACCCCAGCCCGGCGGCGCCCTGCTCAACCCCGCGTCCGGCAAGTGCCTGACCGATCCCAACTCCTCCACCACGGTCGGCACCCAGGTGACCATCTCCACCTGCAACGGCGGCGCGAACCAGGTCTGGAACCCCCCGTCGGCGTCGACCGGCGGCTCCGGGGGTCAGGTCACCGGGTACGCGGGGCTCTGCCTCGACGTGGCGGGCGCCAACACCGCCGACAAGACCAAGGTCGACGTCTACACCTGCAACGGCACCAACGCCCAGCAGTGGACCGTCTCCGGCGGCACCCTGCAGGCGCTGGGCAAGTGCCTGGACGTCAATGCCGCCGGTACCGCCGACGGCACCCTGGTCGACCTCTACACCTGCAACGGCACCGGCGCCCAGGTCTGGCAGCCCCAGCCCGGCGGCGCCCTGCTCAACCCCGCCTCCGGCAAGTGCCTCGACGACACGGGTTCCTCCACCACCCCCGGCACTCAGGTCCAGATCTGGTCCTGCACCGGTGCGTCCAACCAGTCCTGGACACTGCCTTAGACCGACCGGCAGACAGGGTGCGGGCGACTCGGTCCGCCCCTGTCTGGTCGAGCCGCTGCGAGACGTTCCCGTCCGCGGCGCACAGGCCTCAGGACGTGCCGCCGAAGTCGACGTTCTTGGTGTCGACGGTCCCGGCCGTCCGCCCCGGCGCCGTCTGGTAGGTCCAGTACAGGTTCGTGTGCGCGATCACCTGGTCCGGCGGCGGCGCGCCCCATGCCGTCTGGTCCTCCGTCGTGTGGGCGTCACTGACAAGGGTCACGTCGTACCCCCTGACGAGCGCGCCATGGAGCGTCGAGCGGATGCACGCATCGGTCTGTGCGCCGACGACGACGAGTCGCCCGACTCGGTGGCCCGACAGCACCGCCTCGAGGGTGGTGTCCTCGAAGCAGTCGCCGTAGCTCTTCTCGACGTGCGGCTCGGCGTCGTCCGGAGTCAGCTCGGGGACGATCCGCCAGTCGTCGCTCCCCCTCGCCACGTGCTCGTCGGAGTGCTGAACCCAGACGATGGGGATCCGTTCCCGCCGCGCCTTGTCGACCAGGCTGCCGACGTTCGTGACGACCGCGTCGCGCTCGTGAGCCCCCTCGACGACGCCGTTCTGCACGTCGACGACGAGGAGCGCGGTGTTCGGCCGGTTTTCGAGTGTGGTCATGGTCTCCTCTTACCCACAGCGCCTGACTGCTTCAACTGTTGCGGAGAGCCGCGTCACAGCGCGCGCAAACCCAGCCTTCGAGGTTCTGCGGGTACCAGGTCGCGCTGGGTTGCTCGGGCTGATAGCCGTGCCGCTCCATGGCTCGGGCATCCGCGCCGCACAGCGTCCGCTCCGGCGGATCCTCGGGGACAGAATCCTCGATGACAGAGGGGTCCGTTCGCGCGGCGTGAAGGGCGCGAATGCCGCCCGGCGCCCAGTTGCCTCCGCCGCTTGGCACCTCGAGGGGCTCGGTCTCCATCAACACGACGATGCTCATGTCTCCACGATCCGCCGGGGAGAGTGGACGTGCATCCGGTGCTCAGTCCGGTGATCGGCGTGCATTGCCCCGAATCCATGCCGCCAGTTCGCGGGCGGTCTCGACCGTGCAGTCGATGCCCACCGACGCACCGAGCAGGCTGTGCACCGACGGCGCGACCTTGAACCCTGCGATCTTCAACGCGTCGATGAGCGCCTGCTGCGCCGCGGTGGCGTCGTCCTCGCGCTGGTGCCGGTCGTCCGCCTCCTGCCGGTACATCTCCGGCGACTGTGTCATGGCGCGGGTGCTCGCCGCATTCGACGGGGTTGGGCGGCGGGCGTCCGTGTGTTCATCCATCGCGATCACGACCTCAGCGACTCGGGGGACGACGTTCACGCTACTCCGCTGCGGCCACCAGCGCGGCACCCTCCTCGGCGTCCACTCCTTCGGGTGGGTGACGGCTCACATCGATCTGGCCGGCATTCGCGGGGCGACGGAGTGGCGCATGACGAGGTGCGTGCGCGCCCTCGGCGCACTACGCGACCGGCCCGTCGCCGGAGCGTCGACCGGCCGTCAAAGGGGCCCGGTGCGCCGCATCGGGGGCGGCCGGGAGTCATCGACCTTTGACCCATCGGGAAACCTGCCTGGACTTTGCCTCCGGATCCAGCCGCGCCTTGTACGCCTCGAACACCGCTCCCGGCGAGAGGGTCTTCCCGCCGGCGACCTCGTCTCGTGCCTTGTCGATGGCCTCCTCCAGCTCCATGCCGCTACCGGTGAACTGAAGAACCCGATCACAGACGTCATCAAGAGTGGCCACAATGCCTCCTGCCGAGCGGACCCCATGGCGCCACTTCACCACTCGCCGCCACGTGCCGCCGCCGGTGACTACCCCCCAGCAAGGTCCAGGTGTACCCACCGTGTGCGCCGTCGCCGGATTGCGACAGGATCAGATCAGGGCCATGCCGTGTCCGGGCGCCGGCATCGCCGCAGTCTGCCGATCGGGTCGGCCGCGTCCAGCCGCCGAACCGTGGCGTCATAGTCAAGACTGGTGATGCTTCCCTGCCTTCGGGCTGCAACCCCGCGCAGCCCGTACGGAACTGTCACCCTCCGCACCGAAGGACACGCATATGAGCAGCTCATTCCGTGTGGCGCTGGCTGGAGTCACAGGCGCCGCGCTGGCGCTCGTCGGCGGTAGCGCGTACGCGACTCCACCCGGCCCGGGTGTCACTGGCAAGGTCATCGCCCAGACCACCGTGAACGGCACCGACTACATCCTGCGAGAGATCACACTGCCCCCCGGTCAGAGCACCGGCTGGCACTATCACGACGGGACCCTGTACGGCATCGTCAAGCACGGCACGCTGAGCCACTTCAATGCCACATGCGCGTCCGACGGGGTGTACCGCGCCGGCAGCACCATTCTCGAAGCCGGCGGAGCCGACCACGTACACATCGGCCGCAATCTCGGCACTGCGCCGGTCGTGCTGGATGTGCTCTATGTCCTCCCCCACGGCGCGCCCTTCTCCGAGGATGCCCCCAATCCGGGATGCCCGTTCCAGTGATCACGCTCGTGCCGACCAAGCATGAGCGCTCGTCGGCATGAGCTCATCCATCGCGTAGGGACCGCGCTGTTCGTTCCGCCGCGCCCGGACGATGCCGGACGCTCAGGCCCACACGTCGGGGCCGCCGCGGCGCCAGCCGACCTGCTCCGGATCAAGCGGATCCAGATCCTCCAGCCCGGCGCGGCGGGCGAACTCGATCACGTCCGCCAGCCTGTACGCCCTGCCGACAGGCCGGTGCCGGATCTCGACGCGCCGGAACGGCGAGTCCCCGTAGACGGGCGGGAACACGATGACCGGCGGATCAGTGGGCAGATCCATGACCCCATCGTCCGTCCGGACGGTGTCACCCGCACAGCGGTCATATTCGAGCCTGCTCGCGGAGCGGATGGAAGTCTCGTCGCGCCCGTGACGGACCCGCAGCGGCCAGTCACGCCGCGCGGGACCGCCGACTCACCTGATCACCCGGGCTATGAATCAGCCCGGGGTGTTGGGCAGGTCCGGAACGCAGAACAGGCCCTCGAGGTAACGGAAGACCAGGTGGTACCCGTTGAGGCACCAGCCCTGGCCCGGGTCCTTGTCGAACGGGATGCCGTTGTAGATGCCGCCCGAACAGTACGCCCGGGCCGCGCTGTTGTAGCCGCCGAAGAAGCCGCCGTTGTTGAAGCACTGGTCGGCGGTGACCGTGGTCGGGGCGGCGGCGACCGCGGCGGTGGCGGTGGCCACCGGAGCGATCGAAAGGGTGACTGCCATGGCCATGACAGTCAGAGTACGGTGACGCATCGTGAACTCCTCGGGATGGGAGGGGATTTGGCCCGTTGCCCCGCTCATGCTTCCCCGTCGCTACCGGTACGCCAACCCCGGCCCCCGCTGCCGGACCCCCAACCTGCCCCCTATCGCACCGGGGGATTTCCTCCGGCCACGCAGCCCAAGGCCACGGGTCACCGATCGTCAAAGCGCCAGAGCACTGATGTCATGACGGTGCCAGTCCGCAGTCCGCAGACACCTCGTCCGCTGCCTGGCGCAGTCGTGGCAGGAGTTCCAGGACCTCCTCGTAGGGCAGTACCACATCGGGTACCGAGATCGAGATCGCGGCAACGACCCTGCCGGTGACGTCGCGCACGGGAGCGGCCAGGCAGTTGATGAACGACTCGTGCTCGGCTCGGTCCTGTGCCCAGCCCTGCTCGGCCACGACGCGCAGTTCGGCGAGGAGCGCCCGTGGGTCGGTGATGGTGTTGGGGGTGTGCGGGGTGTACTCGACAGCGGCCACGACACGGCGGCGCTGGGGTTCGGGCAGGTCGGCGAGAAGCACTTTGGAGACCGCGGCGCAGTGCAGCGGTGCGCGCAGGCCGATCCGGGAGTACATCCGTACCGGATGTCGGGAGTCGTACTTGTCGACGTACACCACTTCGCCACCCTCGTAGGTCGCGAGGTGGACGGTCTGACCGGTCTCCGCGTTGAGTTCGCGCAGCCGTGGCGCCGCCACGCCGCGGATGCCGCGTTGCTCCAGGGCCAGCCCGGCGAGGGCGAACAGCTGAGGTCCGAGCCGGTAGCGGTAGGCAGAGTCGCGCTGCACCAGGCGCTCCTCCTCCATCGGGCGCAGCAGCCGCAGCGCGGTGGTCTTGTGAACGTCGACGGTGGCGGCGAGTTCTTCCAGCGTCCGTTCGCCGTCGCCCAGTTCGCGCAGCAGCCGCATGGCTCGGGCGACGGTCTGACTCATCGGGCTACTCCGTACGGGCCGGTGGTGGAAGCGGGTCCAGGGTCAAGGGCGAGCGGGGTGACCTGCCTCCGGGACGTGTCGTCGAATTCATGACAAGGAAAGCGTTGACCGCCGTCGGTCTCTGAGGTTAGATCACCGCAAGCACATTATGCAATGACCGCTGCATATGTTGCAACTCTCCAGGTGGAGGCGGGTAGAACCAGATCGTGCCATGGCAGACGAGCACGGAAACCGGGAGTCGAGCGGCTGGCCACGGCACTGACTCAACGGACGCGTGCGCCCGACGTCGCACCCACGCAGGCATCAGGCCCCGTTGGCCACCGGCTTTCCATTCACCACGTCAGAGGCCCACCCCATCCCCACGCACGCGGAGGAACACGCCCATGCACCACGGCCTTGCCCACTGGCTGCACCACGAGACCAGTGGCCTGCTCACCCTGTGCGCGATATCCATCGCCCTCCTCCTCATCCTGATCGTCAAGGTCAGGATCGAGCCCTTCGTCGCACTGATCGTGAGCGGTCTTGTTCTCGGCCTCGCCGCGGGTCTGCCGGTCACCCAGATCGTCGGCACGCCGCTCGCCAGTAAGAACTCCCTGCTGGAGGCCGGGTTCGCGGGCATTCTGGGCCACAGCGCCGCCATCGTCGGACTCGGCACCGTGCTCGGCGCGCTGCTGGAGGCCTCTGGTGGCGCCGATGTGATCACCCGCGCGCTGAACCGGGTCTTCGGTCCCACGCGCGCGTCGCTGGCGATGGGCCTGACCGGTCTGATCTTCGGCATCCCGGTCTTCTTCGACGTGGGCATCTTCGTGCTCGCGCCGCTGGTGTACGTGGCAGCCAAGCGCGGTGGCGGCTCACTGCTGCGGTACGCCCTGCCGATGCTCGCCGGCCTGTCGATGACCCACGCGTTCCTGCCGCCACACCCGGGACCGGTAGCCGTCACCGGCGCGCTCGGCATCAACCTGGGCTGGATGATTGTCATCGGGCTGGCCTGCGGCCTGCCCGCGTTCGCGGCGGCCGGTCTGCTGTGGCCGAGCTGGATCGGCAGACGGATCATCGTGCAGGTGCCGGAGGAGTTCCTCGCGGCGGCGGAGGAGACCGGCGCCGAGCCGGAAGCGGAACCCGAAACACCCGCCGTGGACCGCGATGAACCCGCGCTCGGCACCGTCCTGCTGTTGATCGTGATTCCGCTGGTCCTGATCCTGTGCTCGACCTTCGGCACGGTGTACCTGGGCAAGCACAATCCGGCCCTACCAGTGCTCACCTTCCTCGGTACGCCTACGGTTGCCCTTACGATCTCCGTGCTGCTGGCCGGGTGGCTGCTCGGTACCCGTCGCGGTATGACCCGCCGGGAAGTCTCCGACCTCAGCCTGCACTCGCTGCGCCCGGTGGGGATGATCCTGCTGGTCATCGGATCCGGCAGCTTCTTCGGGGCGGTGATCTCGGCGACGGGCGTAGGCACGGCACTGGCGACCTCGCTCTCCTCGGCCGGACTGCCGCTCATCGTGCTGGCCTACGTGATCAGCTGCGGCATGCGCCTGGCACAGGGCTCGGCGACGGTTGCGCTGGTGACCACTGGCGGCATCGTGGCTCCGCTGGTGAAGGGCCACGGCTTCTCCCAACCTCACCTCGCCCTGATCGCGGTCGCGATCTCGGCCGGGTCGATCATCGCCTCGCACGTCAATGACGGCGGATTCTGGATCGTCTCGCGTTACTTCAACCTGTCGGTCAAGGACACCCTCAGGACCTGGACGGTGCTGGAGACCGTTCTCTCGGTGACCGGCTTCGCGGCGGCCGCGCTGCTGAGCACGGTGATCTGACGAGGAAGTCATGGCCCCGCCAACGGCGCGGCCCCTCGGCCGCACGAGAGCAGGCGTGGGACGTCGGTCGGGCCGATGTCCCACGCCTGCGCCTCAGGTCACTTCTTGGCGGGCAGGACTGCGACCCTCCACAGGGCCGCACCGAACAAGATCGCGCCGACCAGGAGGAGCTCAGTCCGTTGCCTCGTCCCGCCAGGACTGCCACAGCGCGGCGTAGGGACCGCCTGCTGCGATCAGCTCGGGATGGCTGCCGAACTCGGTGATCCGGCCGTCCTCCACGACTGCGATGCGGTCGGCGTCGTGGGCGGTGTGCAGGCGGTGGGCGATGGCGATGACCGTGCGCCCGTCCAGCACCCGGGCCAGCGAGCGCTCCAGGTGCCGGGCGGCGCGCGGGTCCAGCAGCGAGGTGGCCTCGTCCAGGACCAGGGTGTGCGGGTCGGCGAGGACCAGCCTGGCCAGGGCCAGTTGCTGGGCCTGCGGCGGGGTCAACTGGGTGCCGCCGCCGGAGCCGACCTCGGTGTCCAGGCCTTCGGGCAGCGCCTCGAACCACTGCCCGGCGTCCACCGCGTCCAGCGCGCCGCGCAGTTCCTGGTCGTCCGCATCGGGGCGGGCCAGCCGCAGGTTGTCGCGCAGCGTCCCGACGAAGACGTGGTGCTCCTGGTTGACCAGGGCGACCTGGGCCCTGACCCGCTCGGGCGGCATCACCGCGAGCCGCGCCCCGCCGAGGGTGACCTCTCCGGTACGCGGGGCGTAGATCCCGGCGAGCAGCCGCCCCAGTGTGGACTTGCCCGCGCCGGACGGGCCGACCAGGGCGATCCGCTGCCCCGGTGCCACCGCGAGGGTGATCCCGTGCAGCACGTCTGCGCCTTCGCGGTAGCCGAAGCGGACCCGGTCGGCGTTCACGGTACGGCCCTGCGGGTGCAGCGAGTCGTCGGTGTCCGCGTCGGGGACCTCCCGCACTCCGACCAGCCGAGCCATCGAGGCCTGTCCGATCTGCAGCTCGTCGTACCAACGCAGGATCATGTCGACCGGGCCGATGAGAAGTTGCGCGTAGAGCACCCCGGTGGTGAGCCGCCCGGGGGTGACCCAGCCGTGCAGGGTGAACAGTCCGCCCAGGGTGAGGGTGGAGACCAGGCAGAGGATGTAGGGGAAGTCGACGCTCGGGAAGAAGACGGAGCGCAGCCACAGGGTGTAGCGGGCCCAGTCGATCCAGTGCCGGATTTTCGCATCGGTCAGGGCGACCCGGTCGTCGCCGAGGCGCAGCGCCTCCACGGTCTGCCCCGCGTCCACGGTCTCGGCCAGCACCGTGTTGATGGCGGCGTAGGAGGCGGACTCGTCCCGGTAGGCCTGCGGGGCGCGCCGGTAGTACCAGCGGCAGCCCACCAGCAGCACCGGCGCACCGATCAGCGCGGTCGCGGCCAGCAGCGGCGAGGTCACCACCAGGGCGCCCAGGATCAGCACCAGCGAGACGACGGCGACCGAGAGCTCCGGCAGCGCGTCGCGCACCGAGGTGGCGAGCCGGTCGACGTCGGTGGTCGCCCTGGACACCAGGTCGCCGGTCCCGGCGCGTTCGAGCACCCCGGGCGGCAGGCCGACCGAGCGGACCAGGAAGTCCTCGCGCAGGTCCGCGAGGATCTCCTCGCCGAGGATGCCGCCGCGCAGCCGGGAGAGACCGGTGAAGACGGCCTGCACCAGCAGCGCCGCCAGGTAGAACAAGGCGGACCTGGCGATGTAGTCCTCGGTGCTGCCCGCGGTCAGGTTCTGCACCAGCCGGCCGAGCACCCAGGGGCCGACCAGTGCGGCGGCGGCCCCGATCGCGTGCAGGCCGACCACCGCGCCGAAGCCGCGGCGATGCCGCACGGCGAGCAGCCGCAGATAGCCGCGCACAGCGGCGGGCGAGCCGACCGGGAGCATGGTCGCGGTCTGTTCCGCCGGACGTTCCGGGGCCTTCATCGTTTCTCCTCGGCTCGTACGGAAGCGGACATGGATGCGAAAGGCGAGGCGGACACGGGTGCTGCCGAGGATGCTGACGCGGAGCTCGCGGCCGCGACCGGCTCCTCGCGGGTGACCACGGCCCGGTACTCGGCCTGACTGTGCATCAGCTCACGATGGGTGCCCTGGCCGGCGACGCGGCCTTGCTGGAGCAGGACGACGCGGTCCGCCCGGTCAAGGATCAGCGGACTGGTCGCGAAGACCACGGTGGTACGTCCCTTGCGGAGTTCGGCGATCCCTGCCGCCACCCGGCTCTCGGTGTGCGAGTCGACGGCGCTGGTGGGTTCGTCCAGCACCAGCACGGGCGGGTCGGCGACCAGCGCGCGGGCCAGCGCCAGGCGTTGCCGCTGGCCGCCGGACAGCGAACGACCGCGCTCGGTGATCCGGGCCCGCATCGGGTCGCCCCCGGCCGAGGGCGAGGCGTCCACGAGGGCGTCCAGGACGTCCTCGGCGCAGGCGGCGGCGAGGGCGGCGGCCGGGGCGATCCGGCCCGATCTGGGAATGTCGAGGAGCTCGGCGAGGGTGCCCGAGAGCAGTACCGGGTCCTTGTCGTGGACCAGGACGGCGGCCCGGGCCGACTCCAGCGGCAGCGTGTCCAGCGCCCGGCCACCGAGGGTCGCCGAGGCGGGCCGGGACGCGGAGTCCGCGCCGTCGACGGGGACGTGGCCGCCGAGCCGGGCCGCGACGGCTCCGGCCAGGTCGGGGTCGCCGCAGACGACGGCGGTGAGCCGGCCCGCGTAGGCGGTCAGTCCGGTGGCCGGGTCGTGCAGGTCGGCCCGCTCGGGAGCGGTCAGCGCCGCCGCCGTACCCTCCGCCGAACCGTCTCCGGTTTCGCCGCCCAGCTGCTCGTCGCGCTGTACGGCGAGCACGCGTACGGCACGGGCCGCCGCGACCCTGGCCGCCGTCCAGGCCTCGGCGGTCTCGCCGAGGATCCGCAGCGGTCCGGCGAGGAAGGCGCAGGCGCCGTAGACGGCGACGAGTTCGCCGACGCCGATCCGTCCCGACACCACCAGGTGGGCTCCGTACCAGGTGGTACCGACCACGAACATGCCCGGCAGCAGCACCTGCTGAGCCTGCATCAGGGACCAGGTGCGGGCGGTGCGCACGGCGGCGGCGCGCACCTTCTGGGAGGCGGCGCGGTAGCGGTCGAGGAACAGCTCCTCACCGCCGATTCCGCGCAGCACGCGCAGCCCGGCGACGGTGTCGGCCGCCAGTTCGGCGGCCTTTCCGCCGAGTTCACGCTGACGGGTGAAGCGGGCCTCGAGCGGGCGCAGCAGCGGCCAGACCGAGACGGCCAGGACCGGGACCCCGAGCAGCACGGCCAGGCCGAGCTGCGGTTCGCGCCAGAGTACGGCGGCGGAGACGCCGAGCCAGACCACCAGGGCGGCACCGCAGCGGGAGGAGACCTCGACGAACCAGCCGATCTTCTCGACGTCACCGGAGCTGACGGCGACGATCTCGCCTGTGGCGATGCGACGGGAGAGCCCGGCGCCGAGCGTGGACGCCTGGCGGGCGACCAGCTGGCGGACCTGGGAGGCGGCGGTGACCCAGTTCCAGACGGCCTGGCGGTGCAGCAGCAGCGAGCCGGCGCACTGGAGCACCCCGAGGGTGAGAGCGCCGGCCCCGGCGAACCAGAGCTGACGCGCATGGTGGTCGATGGCCGCCTGGATGCCGATGCCGACCAGGAAGGGCGTTGCGGCCTGGGACCCCATCAGCAGGGTTCCCCAGAGCACGGACAGCAGTTGGCCCTTGCGCTGGGAGCGTCCCAACCAGGCCAGCAGGCGCAGCGACGAGCGCAGGTCGGGGCTGCCCGGATCGGGCATGGGAAGGTGCAACAGAGACATGACGCTCCGTCAGATCGAGGTGCGGGCGGGCTGGAGCCGCGCTCCCGAAGGGGTCGCTCAGTGGAGGCCACCACGAGGACACAGGGCGCGGGCGATGACGTCACGTCAGGGTGTACGCATACCCCGTGACGATCCGGCATCGCTCGCGGCCCTGCAAGCGAATTAATTCAGGCGGTTGCCGGATCGGAGGCCGAGGCCAGAGGCGGCGGGTGGCCTGATCGCCAGGAGGCGATCGCCGCGAGCAGCGCGTGGACTTCTGTCCGTCGATCCCTGCTTGCACACCAACGGCTCTGTCCGCGTCGCCGTGTGCGCTGGCTGCCAGCACACTCGGGGATGAGGGTACGCACACGAAAGGATCAGTTCATGGGTATCGGGCGCCTTGCGGTGCTGTCGCTCGCGGCTGACCGAGAACGTCCAGGTAACGGCGCCTAGCGATGCATTTCCGTGAGCACGGAGACCCGGATGCACCAGGTCCGGGCGCGGAGGAGGCGGCCGCTGCGTACGGCCAGGCGCTTTTCGAACCTGAGGTGAGCGGTGAGGCCGAGCGCATCGACCTCGGCGCGCTCGCGTACGACTGGGTCAGCAAGGCACGCCTGCGCTCCCTCGGTGTCGGCCCGGGATGGCGCTGCCTGGATGTCGGAGCGGGCACCGGCAGCCTCGCCCGGTGGCTGGTGCGTGAGCCGCGCGTCGACGAGGTCGTCGCGGTCGATCGCGACGTTCGCTTCCTGACGACCCATCCGACTCACGGCGTCACGCCGCTGACCGCGGATGTCACCGCAGCGGACTTCGCTCCCGGCCGCTTCGACCTCGTCCATGCACGTTTCCTGCTCATGCACCTGAGGCAGCACCAGGATGTACTCGCCCGGCTGGCGGATCTGGTGGCGCCCGGCGGATGGCTGGTCATCGCCGACGCCATCGACCTCACCACGGATCACCTGCCCGACAGCCCCTACCGGGCAGCGATGCGCGCCATGTGGCGGGGCCTCAGGGACACCATCGGCACGGACGTGTCCTGGACACCCGAGTATCCCCGCCGCCTCCAGGCAGCCGGTCTGCAGGAGGTGGGTGCGGAGATCTACATCCCCCCGCTGACCGCGGGCCAGCCGATCTCCGCCTTCTGGGCGCAGACCTGGGACCGGATGCGCGAAGCCATGCTCGCCACCGGTCTGGTCGACGAGCTTCAGCTCGAGGCCGCAGTCGACTCATTGTCGTCACCCGCCTTCGCCGCCCTGTCTCCAGGGATGATCATCGGCTGGGGCAGGAGGCAAGGAGCTCGGTCGGGAGGCACAGGCAGCGCCGCGTGATCCGTTCGCGGACATCGCCCGGTGGGACCAACCCGACCTGCGGCGGCGGCCGAGGCACAGCACCATTGCGGGCAGGGACGGCGCTGCTGGTTGGCCATCAGACTCGGTGCGTCGACCCGTGTCGGTGAGGCCCGAGCTCCGCGTCCGGTCCCGGTTCCGGTTCCGCGTCCGGTCCCGGTTCCGGTTCCGGTCCCGGTCCCGGTTCCGGTCCCACCATCGTCGGGTACGGCGGCACGGTCCGGTCTCGCACCGGGGGAAGACGGGTGCGCGTGTGATCGCGCTGGTTGTCTGCATGGGAACGCTCTTCGCCTGGTCCCTGGTGGCCGGCCGGCTCAGCCGATGGAGCGTCACGGCACCGGTCGCGATGACGGCCGCAGGCGTGGTGTTGACCTCCGGGCCTCATCCCCTGGTGCGAATCAGCCTGACCACCACCAACGCCGAGCACGCTGTGGAGATCGTTCTCGCTGTCCTGCTCTTCATCGACGCCACCGCAGTGCCGGCCGGGATCATCCACACCATGCGCCGCCTGCTGACCCGGCTGCTGCTCCTCGCCCTACCGCTGACCCTGGGCGCCAGCGTGCTTGTGGGCGGTCTGCTGTTTCCGGCCGGCCGTTGGTGGCTGGCCGCTCTGTTCGCCACGGTGACCGTGCCCATCGACCTGGCGCCGGCCGCCGAGCTGATTCGCGACGAACGGCTGCCGTCGTGGCTGCGCGGACTCCTCACCGTGGAGAGCGGTCTGAACGACGGCATCGTCGCCCCGGTCTTCCTGCTCTGCCTGGCCGGCGCCGAGGCGCACAGCAACACCGCCCAGTCCGCCTCGGATGCGCTGGCGAGCGCGCTCCACGCGCTGCTGTGGGCGGTGGTCGCGGGCGCGGTGGTCGGCAGGCCCGGCGGTTGGCTGCTGCGGCGCTCCTGGAAGGCGGGCTGGACCCGGCCCGCCGCCATCCGGCTGGGGATCGTCGCGCTGCCGCTGGCGGCCTACGCGCTGGCGAATGTATTCCACGGCAACGGCTTTGTGGCCGCGTTCGTGGCCGGCATGTGCTTCACGCCGGACGCGCGGGCACTGCCGCCCAAGGCACTGCACCTGCTGGAGGACACCGGGACCCTGCTTTCGCTGGCGCTGTGGTTCGTCTTCGGGCAGCTCGTCACCGAGGCCTTCACCGGCGAGTTCGACGCAAGGGTGGTGGCATACGCGGCGCTGTCGCTGACCGTGGTGCGGATCGTCCCCGTCCTGCTGTGCCTCGCCGGCTCCGGCCTGGCCCGCGCGGACCGGCTGCTGCTGGCCTGGCTGGGGCCGCGCGGGCTGGCCTCCATGGTCTTCGGCCTGCTCGCCTTCATCAGTCTCGCCCCCCGCGACCCGCACGCCGCCGACCTGGTCGGCCAGGTGATGACGATGACCGTGCTGATGAGCCTGGCAGTGCACGGGCTGACGTACGGCAAGCTCGCCGACCGCTACGCGACGGCGCGCGAGCGGGCCCGGGAAGCCGCAGCCGGACCGGATGCCACGCCGGGCCCGGATCCGCAGGCGGATCCCTCGTGACCCGGCGGTCTCGGGCGCGAGTGGGAGGGCGTTCCAGGCCGGTGTGCCGCGCGCCCGTGCCGGGCCGTTCGTTCATGAGGCTGTGCTGTTCCCCGGAGAACAGTGGCGGCCTGTGGCCCCAACCGTGGTGACAGTAGCGATGATGCCGTCGAGCCGGTCCCGGGTGTTCACCAGATCGCTGATCCGCGCGTCAATGCGGTCTCTTTCGGCTGTCAACCGGCCGAGTAGCTCAATCGTCACCTCGCCGGTCAGGGTGCACGGCAGCAGTTCCACGAGTGTCCTGCTCGGCAGCCCAGCGGCGTACAGCTGCTGAATCCACTGGACCCGGTCGACCGCGCTGTCGGGATACTGCCGCTGCCCGCTCGGGCTGCGCACGGAGGCCAGCAGGTTCTGCTCCTCGTAGTACCGCAGCGCCCGCACGCTCACGCCCGCCTTGGCGGCGAGCTCGCCGATGCGCATAGCGCCCCCTCGATGACCTCGATCACACTTCTTGCCTCTGACGTCAGCGTCAGGTTTTAGCGTAACCCACGAACCACTCACGCTTCCCTGGCAAGCAAAGGACGCAACCATGACCAGCTTGTTCGACAGCTACCAGCTCGGTGCCCTCAGGCTGCCCAACCGCTTCGTGATGGCCCCGATGACCCGGGCCCGGGCTACGCCGGACGGCCTGCCGGTCGCGTCACTGGCGGTCTACTACGCCCAGCGGGCCACCGCCGGGCTGATCATCAGCGAAGGGGTGCAGCCGAGCCTGCAGGGCCAGTCGAACCCCTACACCCCCGGACTGCACAGCGATGAGCAGGTCGCCGCGTGGCGGCCGGTGACCGCCGCAGTGCACGCCAACGGTGGAAGGATCTTCGCTCAGCTCATGCACTCCGGACGGGTCGGGCACCCCGAGGTCGTCGGCTACCACCCCGTCGCGCCGTCCGCGATCGCGCTGAAGGCCGAACTGTTCACCGGCCCCAAGGGACTGCTGCCCGCTCCTGTCCCGCGCGCCCTCTCGACGCAGCAAGTCCGTGGCGAGGTGCAGGTGTTCGCCGATGCGGCACGTCGCGCCATCGACGCCGGATTCGACGGCATCGAGCTGCACGGTGCCAACGGCTACCTGATCCAGCAGTTCCTGTCCTCCAACGCCAACCAGCGCACCGACGCCTACGGCGGTTCCGTCACCGGCCGCATCCGCTTCGCTGTCGAGGTGGCCGAGGCGGTCAGCGATGCCATCGGCCCCGACCGCGTCGGCATCCGTCTGTCCCCGGGAGGCCAGGTCTGGGACATGGTCGAAGACGACGTCCCGCAGTTGTACGCAGCCCTGATCGACGGGCTGGCCCCGCTCGGTCTTGCCTACGTCCATGCGGTGGCCACCGCCGGGGACGATCTGCTCATCGCGCTGCGCAAGGCATGGCCGAACGCGTTCATCGTCAACCCGTCCCAGCAGATCGGCGGGGAGCCGGCCAACCAGGCGCTCGGCGAGCGCTGGCTCGCCCACGGCGCGGACCTGATCAGCTACGGCCGCGCCTACCTCGCCAACCCTGACCTGGTCGAGCGGTTCCGCATCGGGATGCCACTGCGCGAAGCTGCCCCGGAAACCTTCTTCCAGGGCGGCGACAGCGGATACATCGACTACCCCAGCTACCAGCACTGACCTACCGCGCGGCGCGAACACGCGCCGACCGCGTGCGGTTCAGTCTCGCGACCATCGGCGCAACGATGAGCTGCACCAGCGTCAGCTGACCTCGGTGGTCGGCAGCAGCGGCGATCGAGGGCCATCGCCGCTGCTGCCCATGTCACCCTGGACGTGCGTCAGCGGACACGCTGCTGCACCGGCCCCGCGAGCCGGTCGCGCTCGGCGTCGGCGGGCGAGAGCGATCGCGACTGTTGCGTCCTGTTCCCTGCGTCGGGACCCACGACGGTGAGCTGCCGACTACCGCTGGTCGCGGAAGTGGACGAGAACACGTCCCTCGTTGCCTGGAGCCGATTCGCGGCTGAGGTAGAGCTTCCTGATGTGCTTCTGGTCGAGAAAGGCGAGCACTCGCCGCTTCAGCTGGCCCGAGCCCTTGCCGGGGATGATCTCGACCACGGATTCGCCGGAGCGCGCCGCTGTGAAGAGGAACTGACGCAGGGCGAGTTCGATATCGCGGTTGTTGCGGTAGATCGGGTGCAGATCCAGGCTCAGCATCCGGCATCGCCACCGGGCGCCGCAGGCTGGTTGTCAACGATCACCGTCGCACCCTAACCCCGTACGCCCTGCTGCACCAGGAGCTGGCCACAGGCGTGCGTTGAGCAGCCGTCGGGAACGTCAGAGCGGACCCGCGCAGTGTGAACGCGGTTCAACGCCGGCTGCCTCGGCGCGGCGGGCTCTTGTCCAGAGAGCGCGTCTGCGTCCTACCCTCAGCGCGGATCAGGCCGATCGATGTTCCAGTGGCGACCGGCCGACATCGCCCATTCCGTGTCTGCGCTCTCCTTGACGGGACTGCTCGACAGCCCCATCCGAGTGATCACCCGCTGCCCGCCTTCGACATCGCCGTACAACACGTCGACCCAGAACGGCTCGCCGCCGGTGACGCAGTGGCGCAGGTACCCGAACTCCGGGCCGTCCGGATCCCGCACCGCCGCCTGGCAGAACCCTCCCTCACCGGGGGCAACGTAGATATCGCGGGTGAGGCGGTGGAACTGCGACGGCGCACGGTGCTCCCCGACCGGGTCGGACGGCAGATCCCAACCGTGCAGGACGGCCATTCCCCGGCCGGCGTTCCGCAGGGACAGCACGAGGTAAGCCGCGTCCTCGCTCATCTCCAGCGCCGCGTGCCCCCCGCGAACCGCGACCCAGCGCCCGTCGAGGAAATGCACCTTCTGCACCGGATCCGTCCAGCCCGACGGAACCAGGATCGGGCGCAGACCTTCGAGCAGTCCTCGCTCAGCACTGCGGGCGGCCATCATGGCGGAGCGAGTCGAGAAGAACGTGGCCACGGCGAGCGCCGTGGTCCCCCCGGCGGTCGCCAGGTCGGCGATCGTCACCCAGTCGGTGGCACTCATGCGCCAGTTGGCTCCACTTCCACATGTGGTATTCGTCCGCATCTGCGCAACGCGGACACCCGGATACCCTCACCGACCTCCGACAGAGATGAGGCACGCCTCGAAGTAAGATCGACCGGCAATTGGAGGGCGGCGTCGCGTGCAAGGGGGCACCTCCCGCCCGAAGGGTGGGGGAGGCTCTCGCCTGACCGGGTTGTCGTCAGTCGCCAATGCTCCGCAGTGACTCCTTCCTCCGCCCCGCCCAGACTCGGCCCTCGACCCGCTCCTTCACCCACCCTCCATTTGCCGGTCGGTCTAAGCCGGCCCGGAAACCACCTCGATCAGAATGCATAGGTTGTAGTGGCACGGTAAGTCGGGACAGCAACAACGGCATCCTGCGACGCACGTGCGCGGGGGGCGGTCAGACGGCCTGGATCGGCGCGTAGCGGGGCTGCCACATGGCTGTGCGGACGCGCTCTTCGATCCGGTCGTCGACGCTTCGGCGGGCGACTCCGTCATGGGCGGCGGCGCGCGCGACGGCCACGGCCACAGCGGCGGAAGTGTCGCGCAGCTGCTGCGTCGGGGGCAGGATCGGTGCGCCGGGTGTGGTCGGGTCGGCCAGGGCGGCAACCGCGTGGGCGGCTGCGGTGAGCATGCCGTCCGTGATCCGGGCGGCGCGCGACACGATGGCGCCCAGGCCGAGACCGGGGAAGATCAGCGCGTTGTTGGCCTGTCCGATCTGGTAAGTGACGCCGTGGTAGGTGACCGGATCGAACGGGCTGCCGGTGGCCACCAGAGCCCGACCCTGGGTCCAGGCGAGCAGATCGGCGGGCACTGCCTCGGCCAGCGGGGTGGGGTTGGACATCGGCAGGATGATGGGCCGCTCGGTATGGGCGGCCATCTCCCGGACGATCGGTTCGGTGAACGCGCCGCCGCGACCGGAGGTGCCGAGGAGGATGGTCGGCCGGACCCGGGCCACCACCTCGGCCAGGGCGATTCCGCCCAGCGCCGGGTCACGGGTCCAGTCGGCGACCTCGTCCGCAGGGCGGGCGTACGGCGCCTGCGCGTCGCGCAGGTCGGTCATGTCATCGGTGATCAGGCCATACCGGTCCACGGCCCAGAACCGCCGGGCCGCCTCGTCCGGGGTCAGGCCGGCCGCGACCAGGGCGCCGCGGAGCTGGTCGGCCACGCCCATGCCTCCAGTGCCCGCGCCGAACACCACGATCCGCTGCTCCCGCAGCGGCGTGCCGTTGGTCTTGACCCCGGAGAGTACGGCGGCCAGGTTCATCGCGCCGGTGCCCTGCATGTCGTCGTTGAAGGTCAGTACCTCGTCGCGGTACCGCTCGAGGATGCGCCTGGCGTTCTCGGCGCCGAAGTCCTCCCAGTGCAGCAGCGCCTGGGGGAAGAGTGTGCTCGCAGCGGTCACATAGGCATCGATGAAGGCGTCGTAGGTCTTCCGTTCCACCCGCGGGTGCCGGTTGCCCAGGTACAGCGGGTCGTCCAGCAGTTCCTTGCGGTTGGTGCCCACGTCGAGCATCACAGCGAGGGTTCGTGCAGGGTCGATGCCTGCGGCGGCGGTGTACACGGCGAGCTTGCCCACAGCGATGTCGATGCCACCGACGCCCCAGTCCCCGATGCCCAGGATCGCTTCGGCATCCGTGGCCACGATCAGGTCGAGGTCGTCGGCTGCGAGGCCGGACCCGCGCAGGGCACGCTCGATATCCTCGGGCGAGTCCACAGAGAGGTAGATCCCGCGCGGGCGACGGTACTCGTTGCTGTACCGCTGGATGGCCGTGCCCACGGTCGGGGTGTACACGATCGGCAGCATCTCGGTGAGGTGGTCGCCGACGAGGCGGTAGAAAAGCACCTCGTTGCGGTCGTGCAGCGCGGTCAGGTAGACGTTCTTGGCCAGGTCACTCGGCTGGGCGAGGTACTGGGCGTAGGCGCGGGTGGCCTGCTGGTCCAGGTCGAGCGTTCGAGGTGGCAGCAGACCGATCAGGTCGAGCGCGCGCCGCTCCGCCTCGGTGAACGCGGTGCCCCGGTTCAGCCGGGGGTCGGCCAGTACCGCCTGGCCGCGCGCCGTCGTCTCCCAGCGTCCGTGCTCGGCGTTCCAGGTGGTGGGATTGGCACGCATGGCTGTCTCCTTCGGATTGACGGTCCGGCCTCGCCGCGTCGGTGTGCAGGGCGAACCGGATGAGTGTCACCCTCCTGGCTGCCCAATGACAGAGGTAGACCACAGGCTGGTCGGCCGGCGCCCGGTCTCGGTGGTTCAGCCGGAACGCGGGCGCAGTGGCGAGCGGTTCAGGGCTGCCGTGGGGCGCCGATGAGGGGCGTGCGGACGGGGGCCGCGAGCCCGACGAAGACGACCAGTTGATGTCCGCCCGGGTTGGTCTGCAGCGGAACCGTCTGCCAGTTGTTGACGACCCACACATTGCCGGACGGGTCGATCTGCACGCCCGTGTTACGGACCAGGCCATCGCTGGTGTACCCGTTGGGCGGCGAGATCGGCTGTCCGGTCCGGTGGCCGGGCGGGCACAACGACAGGCGTGCTCCGCACAGCTCGGCCAGGCGTTGGCCGCCGAAGTTCGCCACCCACACGTTGTCGTGCCCGTCGACAGCGATCCCCCACGGCAGCACGAGTCCGCGGTTGGTGAACGGCTTCGCGGCAACGGTTCCGTCGGGCCGGACCATGGTCACCGACGCGCCGGCGCCCTGCGCGCTGGTCTGCGCCGTCGCGGCCAACCCTGCGGCCGTGGCGCCTGCGCAGGGCACGACGACCATGCCGCTGTTGGACACCCACAGGTTGCCCAGGCTGTCCGAGGCGATCCCCAGGGGCCGCCTGATGCCTCCGCCGGTGACGGAACGGACTGGTCTGCCGTCACGGGACAGCATCAGCACGCTGTCGTTGCCGTTGCCGGTCACCCAAGCCCGGCCGGCGGTGTCGATGGCGATGTCGAAAGGCGTCACCGCACGGCCGCCCAGCCCGATGTTCCGAGCCAGTTCGGGACGGCCGTCGGGGATCCGGATCACACTGCTGTTTCCGCAACTGGCGATCCAGATGTTCCCGGACCTGTCCGAAACCGTCCCCTGGGGTTGAAC
Source organism: Streptacidiphilus sp. MAP12-16 (assembly GCF_041262165.1). Lineage (NCBI taxonomy): Bacteria > Bacillati > Actinomycetota > Actinomycetes > Kitasatosporales > Streptomycetaceae > Streptacidiphilus > Streptacidiphilus sp. MAP12-16. The sequence continues at coordinate 209,030 of NZ_JBGCBY010000002.1, read as the reverse complement.
GATGTTCCCGAAGCGCCATCCGTCCCCCGGCGAGACGGCGGTTCCCCGGCCGGTGAACTCCGAGACGCTTCGGAAGTACCGACTGGCGTCGAGGCCGCACTCGGACCCCTGGAAGCCGAAGTTCCCCGCCCAGACCCTTCCCTTCGGATCCAGCGTGATTCCGAAGCCCGCACCGTACAGACCCCCACCGCTGTAGGGGGCGCCCGGCGCGTCAGCGCCGGTCGGCGTGAACTTCAGGAGGGTCCTGCCGCCGCAGACCGAGGCGTGAGGATCCGCGGCGTACTCGTAGTTGTTGGTCACCCAGGCATTGCCGTGCGCGTCGAAGGCGATGTTGCCCGGGCCGTCGAGCTCGTGGCCGTTGCCGTCGTAGCGCAGCGCCAGCGTCCAGGCGTCGGGCCTGCCCGACAGCGCGGGCTCGTACAGCGGCCTGGCCGCCGCCAGCGCGAAGAGGCCGTCTACGTGGTTGCCGGGTGTGCGCGCGATATCGGCGAAGGCCTGAAGGGTGTCCCGGGGCCGGGCCTCTCCCGGCGGCTGCGCCAACCGGAACAGCGTCCCGCAGGTCTGCCCAGCCACGCACCCCGCAAGGATGTTGGCGAGAGAGTTGAAGCTGCGCAGGGTCGAGGTGAGAGAACCGTTGGGTGCGGCCGCGAGCAGAGGCGCGACGTCCCCGGTGCCGCTGTCGCTCAGATTGTGCGAGATCGCGGCGGCGTTCTGGAGTCCGGGGTAGCTTCCGGAGATCGCACCGGCCCGAGTGAACTGCGCCATCGCGTAGGCCGCCGCGACCGTCGTCCGCTCGTTGATCACGACGTCGGGCCGGTCGCCCGGCGCACCGAGCACGGTTGTCAACCTGACGACTGCCGTGCCCCCGTGTTCCGTGGCGTCTTTGCGCCGGCTGACGTCAGCGGTCACGTACAGGACCGCTCGGGAGTCAGCAGGCGGACGGTAGGAGAGATGAAACCACCCGTCCGGGTCGCTCCGTGCGCTGGCCAGCGCCACCGCAGCCGCACCCGGACGGTCTCCGGCGCGATACAGCGTCACCTCGGCGGAATCGATCGGCGTTCCGCCGCTGCGGACGACTCCGCACTGCGTGATCTGCCCGAGGCCCCGCAGCTCCCCTCCCGTGCCGGCGAACGAGTTGCCGGCGGAGAGGGAGAGGGCGACTGCGAGCAGGACTACGACTCCACGTCGGCGCATTGCGGCTCCGTTCCCTCGAAGACATCAGGAGCATCCCTGCGGACGCCGTGTGCGGGCCGCGGAGTGGAGGGGGCATGCGCCAAAATGTCGCCGGGGACAGCGGGGCGCCCTCGGCGGCGCGCGAGGCCGGCGCGCCGATTAATCACACCGAGGGACCGCAACACGCCCTTTTGGCGGCACCACCGAACCTGCCTCGTGGCTTCGGTGGATGCGCAGGGCCCCGGCGGTGCGTATGAGATGGAACCCGCTCTCGCACCACGCGGTGACCAGTTCAGCCGGTGCGGGCCGGGTGGTAAAGGCCAACGGGACGGATAAACTGCGAAGGCCCCATCCATCCAGGTGAGTGGCGAATCGCCTCAAGGCAGCGGCCACGGCCGAAGCTCTCCCTTGAAAGCAGGCGTAGCGCTATATGTCCAGCAACGAGCACCATGTCACCATCGAGGGATCCCGCGTCCTTACTCACCGGCTGACGTTGCGGCCGTGGGCGATCGAGGACGCCGAGGCGGCGCTGGCTGTCTACGGGGCCGAGGATGTGACCCGGTGGCTGGCCCCGGCCATGACGCGCGTTCCGGACGTGGCGGCGATGCGGGAACTTCTGGGCTGCTGGATGGCGAACGGCGAAGTCCTGGAGCGTCCGGCTGGGCGCTGGGCCGTGGAGCTGCGTGAGAGCGGCGAACTGATCGGCGGCGCGGCGCTGTTGCCGCTTCCGCCCTACGGTGTCGACCTGGAGATCGGGTGGCAGCTGTCCCCGTCGGCCTGGGGCAAGGGCTTGGCCGCAGAGGCAGGACATGGACTGGCGCACTACGCCTTCGAGTCGGGCCTCGACGAGTTGTTCGCGGTGGTACGGCCCCACAACGAGAGAGGCACCGCGACGGCCCGCCGCGTCGGAATGGAATGGGTCGGCGAAACGGAGAAGTACTACGACCTGCGCCTGCAGGTCTACCGTCTCCGCAAGGCAGACGTCGACGTACCGGCACCTCCGCAGCAGGACCACCGCAGCGGCGCTCTCTGAGCCGGGCCGTCCGGGCGGTCCGGCTGTTACTTCTTGACGCTCCCTCTGATACCGCCGTCGCCGAATGGGCCGTGCTGGGCGCGAAGTTCGCCAGATCGAGGACACGATGGGGGTTCGTATCCGCAGGGCCGCGGCCCGCGTTACCGGGCGCCGGCGCCGACGGACTCGCGATACTCGTCGGCCACGGTCGCGGCCCTGCGCGCGGAAAGGATCGCGGTGAGAGCCATGGTCAGCAGGACCGCCTCGACGACGACACTGGCCAGGCCGAGCGGCTCGGTCCAGTTGCCGCGGTCGTCGCTGTAGCCGGGCAGTCCGGGGCCGCGGGACAGGATGTAGCCCACCAGCGGGCCGGCCGCGACGCCGGCGGTCAGCAGCCACTCGAAGGGGTGCATCCGGATCCGACTCCCCGTCAGGATCAGCAGTGCGCAGAGCACGCCGGCGGCCTCCAGGAGGTAGTAGCCCGCCCCCACGTAGCCCGGAGTCTTGTTGCCCGGGAAGCCGCCCTGGTCCTGGACGTGGATCCAGGCCACGGCCAGGCACAGAGTGGCGGCGACCCTCCGGGCAAGCGACGAGCGACCAGTTTTCGATGTGCTCATGACAAAGTCCTCCTGACGTGTCGGACTACGAGCGTTTCCCACGCGCCGCGCGCAAGAACCGCGAGACGTGGAACGTGCCCCATTGGAACCAGGGCTCGCGTCTCACGAGAACGACGGCAAGCCCCAGGGTCCGGTCACCGTGTTACGCGCGTGGATAGTTGACGTGCACAGGCCATTAACGATGGCGGGCCACTGCTGCCCCGTGCGATCCTGCGGGCCGAACTCGGTGTCGACGACAGCAAACTGCGGGCCCACAGCCCGACGCATGGGACGTACCGGCATCGGACGGTTCGATCTAAGGGTACGAGGCTACGGGTGTCCGTCTTCCCGCTCACCGGTGTGTTGCTCGGCAGCCGTCCGGAAGCATGGGGCGACGATGACGGTTGGCGCAAGCCGGCCGGGGCCACCGCTGCCCGCGCGAGCCTCGCCTCCGACTGAGGCGGGCCACGCCTCAGTCTTTGCCCGCGGATGTGGTTGCGGCGATCTGGGTCAGGAACTCGACGTTGCTCTTCGTCTTCTTCATCCTGTCCTGGAGCAGTTCGATGGCCTGCTGCGCGTCGAGGGCGTTCAGGACGCGGCGGAGCTTCCAGGTGATGGCGAGTTCTTCGGCACCCAGGAGGAGTTCCTCCTTGCGGGTGCCGGACGGGTCGATGTCGACTGCGGGGAAGATGCGCCTGTCAGCGAGCTTGCGGTCGAGCCGCAGCTCCATGTTGCCGGTGCCCTTGAACTCCTCGAAGATCAGATCGTCCATGCGGGAGCCGGTGTCGACCAGCGCGGTGGCGATGATGGTCAGCGAGCCGCCGTTCTCGATGTTGCGGGCCGCGCCGAAGAACTTCTTCGGCGGGTAGAGCGCAGCGGCGTCGATGCCGCCGGACAGGATGCGGCCCGAGGTAGGGGCGGCGAGGTTGTAGGCGCGGCCCAGACGGGTGATCGAGTCCAGCAGGAGGACCACGTCGTGGCCCAGCTCCACCAGGCGCTTCGCACGCTCGATGGCGAGTTCGGCAACAGCGATGTGGTCCTGGGCGGGGCGGTCGAAGGTGGAGGAGATGACCTCGCCCTTGACCGAACGGGTCATGTCGGTGACCTCTTCCGGACGCTCGTCGACCAGGACGACCATCAGGTGGCACTCGGGGTTGTTCTGGGTGATCGCGTTGGCGATCGCCTGCATGATCATCGTCTTGCCGGTCTTCGGCTGAGCCACGATCAGACCGCGCTGGCCCTTGCCGATCGGCGTCACCAGGTCGATGATCCGGGTCGTGATGACATCCGGATCGGTCTCCAGACGGAGCCGCTCCTGCGGGTACAGCGGGGTGAGCTTGTTGAACTCCGGGCGGTTGCGGCCGTTGTCGGGCTCGCCGCCGTTCACTGAGTCCAGACGCACCAGTGCGTTGAGCTTCTCGCGGCGCTCGCCGTCCTTGGGCTGGCGCACCGCGCCGGTGATCGTGTCGCCTTTGCGCAGACCGTGCCTACGGACCTGCGCCAAGGACAGGTAGACGTCGTCCGGACCGGGCAGGTAGCTGGATGTCCGCAGAAACGCGTGACTGTCGTTGATGTCCAGGACTCCGGCGGCGGGCATCAGCACCTCGTCGTCGGTGGTCCGCGACTCCGGCAGGACGTCGAAGCCGTCCCGCCGGTTGCGGCGGTTTCGCTCGGGGCGGGACCGAGCGCCCACCGCTTCTTTGGGCGATCCGCCCGTGTCCTTGGGCGATCCGTTCTGCGTGCTCTGGCTCTGGGCGCGTTGCCCGGCCTCGCGACGACCGCCGTCCGGGTCGCTACGGTCAGCACGCTTACGGCGCTCACCGCGATCGTTGCCGACCGTAGCCGGAGCAGGCGAGGAGTCGGCGGTCCGGGCTACGCGCGCAGCGGCCCGAACCGGGATGTCGATCTGCGGCTCGGCTGCACTCGAGCGGATGGGGATCGAGGCTGCGGGGTACTCCTCGGCCGGAGCCTGCAGCACGGCGCGAGCGCTGGCGGCCTCAGCGGGACGGGTCGTCCGCTGCGGGGCGGATACCGGGGCCAGCAGCGGGTCGCCGCCGTTCGCGGCCTTGATCGCTTCGATCAGGTCGCTCTTGCGCAGTCGGCCGGCGCCGCTGACGCCGAGGGCGGTGGCGAGCTGCTGAAGCTCGGCGAGCACCAAAGAGTTCAGCCCGGTGCCCGTGGTCCGACGGCGCTTCGGCACAGCGGCCGCGTCTGCGTCCGACGCATCAGCGTCCCGACGCGCGCCCATCAGATGGGTGGTAACACTCACGAAAGGTCCTTCTGTGGATGGAAGTTGGATGGACACACTGGGCGCACTCCACCACGGCACTCAGCTGTAGCGGGCCGTTCTGGCAGGTCGTTGCTGCTCACGTGTCCCATGGAAGGGGAAGGGCTTGAGTCGATTCGCTCAAGAGAAGCGATCTGTCCTATGGCCGCGTCGATCGACGCCATGCCATGTAGTCGCGGCGAGGCCGACCTTACGGGACCCGGCCGACGCGAGGGTGGACACTCGCCCGAACGTGAACACTCCTGGCAGGAAAGAACCTCTGCCGTGACGTTCAAGCCTGGATGCACTGGATCGCATCGCGGGCAGAAACTGTGTGTCTACCTTTCATGGTAGCAGCATGTGGTCCGCACGGTCGAGGCCGGCTCGTGGACACCCTGAACCCACGGCCGGACACCGGTTGGACGGGCTGATGCGAGCGCGATGCAGGGCAGGGAGCACCGGCCGCATGATTGGTGGATGGTCAGATCGTTCCGCGGAGTTTGGCCAGTGCCTCGTTCAACAGGATCTCGCCGTCTTCCTGGCTGCGGCGCTGCCGGACGTAGCCAAGGTGCGTCTTGTAGGGCGTGACGCCGAGGGGAGCCGGAGCGTTGTCCGGGTCGGGACCGGCGGGCAGGCCGCACTTGGGGCAGTCCCAGACCTCAGGGACTACTGCCTCGACCGAGAAGCTGGGCCGGATGTGATGGCCGTTGCCGCACCAGAACGAGACGACCATGCGAGGAGCGAGGTCGCCGCGCTCGGACTCCCCCATCGGTCCCGAGCCGATTCGGGCACCTCTGATGCCAGTACGTCCATGCGCCATTGTCGTTCTCCTCGGCCAGATGGTCCACGCCTCGGTGTGCGGCGAGCGCCCAGCCTACGGCCCCCGGTCGAGCGCCACCGACCAGGGCCCTGTGACCGTGCCGCGCTTCGACTCCCCCTGCGTCGCCTGGCCACTGCCCCAAAGCCCGCGGCGCCGGTCTGAGCCTCTGTCAGATGGTGTCCGAGTTGTTGCAACTACTCCTCGCAGCCTGGGTGGGCGCCTGCCCACCTGCCACCGGGACATACCCGCACAGAACCTGACCTAGCCCTCCGTGCAGGCACGCCGTCAGCGCCTCGGCTGCGGCCCAGCGCTCAGGACTGGCGGGCGGGTACGGACCAGAAGTCGCACAGGTAGACCACTACCGAGCAGGCGAGGATGAGGGCTGAGCGCAGCGCCACCACGCGGAACGGTCCGAGCGTGGATGACGTGCGGTTGACGCGGCCGCTAGCCGACGAGTGTCTGGGTGCCGAGGACGGCGAGGAGCGCAAGCCGTTCGGCGTCCTCGGTGTCGGGCTCGGCGGTGTAGATCACGATGCGCAGGTCGCTGCCCGCGACGCTGAGCGCGTCGCAATCCGGCGTCAAGGCGCCCACCTGCGGGTGATCGGTGGTCTTGCGCGACGCCGCGTGCCGGCCCACGGTTCCGGAATCCCACAGCTCGGCGAACCGGTCACTGTTCGCGCGCAGCTCCGCGACCAGGCGCCGCAGCCGCTGGTCTGCCGGATACCGGCTCGCCGTCGCACGCAACGTGGAGACCTGCGCGGCCTCGATCTCGCGCCGGGACTGCGGTGCGTGGCGGACGCGGCTGCCCGAGCCGAGGAAGTTGCGCCACACCGCGTTGCGGGGAGACCCGGTCGCGCCGGCACCGCACCGTGTGCCCAAACTCCGTGGTCGCCATGACACCCACAGTGCACCGCCCCGCTGGGATCTTCCTGGTACTGGCAGCGTCACGGCCTCCGGCCGACAGAGTGATCACACCCGGATGCGTGGCCGGCCTCGGCCGCGCATCCGGGTGCTCGCCACTACTTGGCGCCGTACACGGCGAGTTCGCTGATCGCCATCTGCCCGCCGGTCTGGCCCGAGTCGTTCGGGCGATCGGCGATGACCCGGACATAGCGAGCGGTGACGGGCGCGTCCAGCTGGACGCCAGTCGTGCCGCCGGCACTGTCGGTGCGGTGCGCGACCGTCCAGAACGTCGAGCCGTCGAGGGAGACGTCGACATGGAAGGCCGTCGCGTACGTGGCGACGGGCGTCAGGACAGACACCACGTCGATCGACTGCGGCTGCTGGAGGTCCAGCTGCAGCGACCACCGGTAGCGTCCCGAAGCCTGCGCGAAGGTCGACGGGTCGCCGTCGACCCCGAGCGCCGGCGTGGAGTTCGGCTGCATGTCGGCCTGGGTTCCGTCGATGAACAGCGCCTGGGCAGGGGCTTTGAGCGCGATGTTGTTGCTGCCCTGGGTAGCGGCGTACGCACCGATCTCGCTGATCGCCATCTGGTCCCCTCGCTGGCCCCAGTTGTCCGGCTTGTCGGCGACGACACGCAGGTACCGGGCAGTCAGTGGCGTGGTGAACTCGACGGGGACGCTGCCCCAACCGCTGTTGTGGACGGTGCCGACGGTGGTCCAAGTGGTGGCGTCGGTCGAGGCGTCCACGTGGAAGTCGGTGGCGAAGTGCGCCTGCGGCATACCGACCGTGACGTATCCCAGGGTCTGAGCCTGCTGCAGGTCGACGACGAGCTGCCACCGGAACTGTCCGCTGGCTTGCACGTACGTGGCGGGGTCGCCGTCCGTTGCGTACGTCAGCTGTGACTCCGGCTGCAGCTGCGCGGTGCTGCCGTCGAGGAACTGCGCCACGACCGGCTTGTGGGCCGCGAGGTTGGTCGGTGCCACACCCGCCGGCGGTGCCGCGATACCCGCGTATGCCGTCCCAAGGCCGGCGTTGGCCAGCACGGATGCCGGCACGCCGACGCCGGAGGAGGAGACTTGGGTGTTGGATCCGACGGTGGCGTTGCTCGGGTTGCCGCAGGGCCAGTCGGGTGTGAGGTTCTCGACATAGTTACCGGTGAAGGAGAAGTCACCGTAGGGAGTGGTGGTCCCCTCCTTGCATCCGCCCATGGAGGGGGTGTTGTTGCCATAGGCGGCGTTGCCGGTCATGGTCACGTACTGGCTGCCGCCGTCGGTGTAGATGGCGTGACCGCCTCCCCCGGCGCCGCGTATGACGTTGCCGCTGATGACCAGGCCGCCGGCGAGCGAGGTGCCTTCCTGCCCGAGCACATAGACGCCGCCGCCGTCGGAGCGCTGCTGCATGTAGTCGAAGACGAGATTGTTGGTGATCTTGTTGCCGGACGTCCTGGTGGCTGTGCGGCCCCAGCCCCAGTTCGAACTGATGCCGCTGTAGGGAACGTTGTTGATCTGGTTGTGGGTGATGGTGTCGTTCACGGTGTAGCCCTGGAAGATGCCGACGCCTCCGGTGTACTCGACGGCGACGTTGTGGATCCAGTTGTCGGCGACGGTGTTGCCGGTCGGCAGGACGGTGACGTCGGCGGGGTTCGCGTCGGTGCCGTTGCCGATCTCGACGCCGTTCCCGGAGATGTCGGTGAAGACGTTCCCGGTCACCGAGGAGTTGTCGACGCTCTGGCCGAGCTGGAGGCCGGCGGCGCCGAGGTGCTGGAACGTGTTGCCGTCCAACGTAAGTCCGTCGGTGTGGTCGAACGTCACGTTGCCCGGGGTCATCGTCCAGTTGCCGTAGGGGCAGGTTCCCGGATTGGTGCTGGAGAAGCGGTCGCACGTGCCCTGCGTCTGCCAGGCGTTCGCACCGGTGAGGCGCATGTTGGCCTGGACTTCGGAGAAGCCGTCCGTTGTGTTCGGGGAGGTCCAGCCCCCGTAGGCGACGGTGATGCCGCGGATGGCGAGGCCACGCAGCGGATTCGACACGGTGCCGTGGCCCGTGACCACGTTCTGCAGGCGCGGGATCTCGACGTCAGCGGTGCTCATCTGCTGGCCCTCACGGGGCAGGTAGTAGACGGTGTGAGCCGACGTGTCGAGGTAGAACTCCCCCGGGTTGTTCAGCAGTTCCTTCGCGTTCTCGATGGAGCTCGGCAGGTCGGCGTTCACGCCGTACTGCTTCTTCGTGGAGTTGTCGAAGCACGGCTGCTGCATCGTGACGGTGGTCCCCGACACCGACGCGACTCCGCAACGCATCTGCGTCCAGCCGACGTTGTAGACGAACTCGACGTTGGAGATGTTCTGCCAGCCGGCGAGGGTCGTGTTGGAGGTCGTGTAGCCCGTGGCCGTGCGGGTGAAGCTGGCGGGCGCCGATCCGGACGCGCGGTTCGCGCGAACACCATCGACGTAGAGCTGCCGGGTGTCGGTACCCGCCGGCACCGTCGCGCTCCACACGCCGTTGGACGCCTGGCTCCACCCGGTGACCTGCTGGCCGCCGCTGAGAACCGGGTGGGCGCCGGGAGCTGCCTGGTAACTGACGGTGTGTCCGCCGGTCGCGGAGTCGCCCGCTGCGGGATCGAACGTGAGCGGGCCGTCGAGTCGGTACGTCCCGTCGGCCAGCACGACGCTGATGTCCGTGGTCATCGTGCTTGTCGCCTGTCGGACCATGCCCTGCGCTGTCAGCAGTGCGCACGGGGCCTGGGTCGAGCAGGCGGATCCCTGTCCGTTCGGGGCGACGGAGTAGACGACGGGGGCCGTTGCGGCTGAGGCGGGAGACGCGCCGACACCAATGGCGGTGCCCGCGACGAGCGTTGGCAGTACGCCGATGGCTGTCCGGAGTGCGGCCCAGCGCCGGGAACGTCGATGCATGGATTCTCCGAGTGGGGAGTTGGGGGTGTGATGACCTTGCTGAGGAGGGGGTGGTTGGGGATTTCGGGCTTCGCCCTGGCGTCGGAACACTCGCTCATCGAGCTCGTCGAGCATGGCGCCCTCGGCAGATGAATCAGATCCATGGGCTCTTGACTGACCTAGCGCGCCACTATGACACTTGTGTATCGCCAAGGGAAGACCTGCATCAACTCTCGCTTGGGCACGGCGCTTTCGCGCTGCAAAGGTGCATGTGGGGACAGTTCCACCCACCTTCCGCACCAGAAGACTCGGATGCATAGCATCCACTACGGCAAATGAAGCTGATTCTTAACGGCCCAACCAGGACACGTCGCCACTGCAGTTCGAGGAGAACGCGTCGGACCGTGCGGCCGCGAACGCGCTCCGCAGCGGGATCGACTGGCAATACGCCCCGGGCCAGGACGCTCGGGGGTCCGACCCCTCGGCGCTTCGCGGCCGGCCCGTTGGGTGCCGATACATCATCAGGTCAGATCAGGGCCTTGATCGTTGATCTCCCGCAGCTCCGTCAGACAGAGGGCCCGACCTCAACAGCTGCTTCGGCGTGAGTGACGAAGTCGTCGACCAGCCGATGGAAGAGCTTGGCGAGCTTCCGCAGGTCCTCGGGCGACCAGTCCGCCAGGGCCATCTCCATGCCCCGGCGGCTCGCCTCTCGCATGCGCTCGACGGCGGCCAGGCCGGCGTCGGTCAGCTGGATGCGATGGGCACGACTGTCGTCCTGGTCCGGGACGCGGATCACGTAGCCATCCTTCTCCAGTTGCCGCAGTTGCCGGCTGACATGCGAGGCTTCCACGGAAAGCTGGACCGCCAGCACTCCTGGCCGAAGCGGCTCGCTCTCGGCGATGTGCCGCAGGATCGAGGCGGCGGCCCGGTCGAGCGACAGTCCGGCCATGGCCATCAGACGCTCGTGCTGCCGCACCCGACCGGCCAGGTACGTGACGCGGGTGAGGGCCTGCTCGATCTCGATCAGGTCCGTCGAGACGGGTGCAGCGGATGACGGCGGCGTGGACATACGACCACCGTAACAGTTACTTGCCTTAGTCAAGCAATCTAGTTATCGTTGCGTGAGTTAAGCAATCCTTCACCTCGACGGAGGCCCTGCCGTGTCCGATGCCCTTGCCCCATCCGCCGAGGCCGGGGGTTCAGCCCCGCCGAAGTCGAACGCCGTGGTGGCGGTGCTCGCCCTCGCCGGGATCGTCGTCCCGCTGATGCAGACCCTGGTGATCCCAATCATCCCGGAACTGCCGAAGTACCTTCACGCCTCGGCGTCGAACACCATCTGGGCGGTCACCGCCACCCTGCTCGCCGCGGCCGTCGCCACCCCCGTCGTCGGCCGCCTGGGCGACATGTTCGGCAAGCACCGCATGCTGCTGGTCAGCATCGTCCTGCTGGTGACCGGATCGGTGGTCTGCGCGCTGAGCGATTCCCTGGTCCCGATGATCGCCGGCCGGACCCTGCAGGGCCTGGCCGCCGCCGTCGTCCCGCTCGGCATCAGCATCATGCGCGACGAGCTGCCCGCCGAACGGCTCGCCGGATCCACCGCGCTGATGGGCGCCTCACTGGGTGTGGGCGGTGCGCTGGGTCTGCCCGCCGCCGCCTTGATCGCCGACCGCTTCGACTGGCACATGCTGTTCTGGATCTCGGCCGCCCTCGGCGTCGTCGCCTTCGTGCTCGTCCTCGTGGTCGTACCGGAGTCGAAGGTACGCACCGGCGGACGCTTCGACCTGATCGGCTCCCTCGGCATGGCGGCGGGACTGGTGTCCCTGCTGCTGGCCGTCTCGAAGGGCGCCGACTGGGGTTGGACCAGTGCCACCACCCTCGGCCTGCTCGCCACCGCGGTCATCGTGCTGCTGGTGTGGGGCTGGTTCGAACTGCGCACCGCGCAGCCGCTGGTGGACCTGCGCACCACCGCCCGCCGCCAGGTGCTGTTCACCAACCTCGCCTCGGTGGCGTTCGGCTTCTCGATGTTCGCGCTGTCCCTGGTCCTGCCGCAGCTGCTGCAGCTGCCCAAGGCCACCGGCTACGGCCTCGGCAGATCCATGCTGACGGTCGGCCTGGTCATGGCACCGATGGGCCTGGTGATGATGGCCATGGCACCGCTGTCCGCGGTCATCTCCAAGACCAAGGGGCCCAAGACCACTCTGATGCTCGGTGCCCTCATCGTCGCCGCCGGCTACGGCCTGAACATCGTGCTGATGTCCCAGATCTGGCACCTCGTCCTGGTCTCCTGCGTCATCGGCGCCGGCATCGGCTTCGCCTACGGCGCCATGCCCTCGCTCATCATGGGCGCCGTGCCCACGTCCGAGTCGGCCGCTGCCAACAGCCTCAACACCCTGATGCGGTCCATCGGCACCTCGATCGCCAGCGCCGTCGCCGGTGTCGTCCTGGCGCAGATGACCACCACCTTCGGCACCACCGCGCTGCCCTCCGAGAACGGCTTCAAGGTCGTCATGGCCATCGGCGCCGGCGCCGCCCTCCTGGCCTTCGCCCTCGCTTCCTGCCTCCCGCGTCACCGCGCCGACGCCGCGCACACGGCGTCCGCCGCCACAGAGCCGGGCGGGCAGGCCGAGACCGCGGAGGTGTCCACGGCGAAGGCGTAACACCCCCCGCGCGGACGGAGTGCCCGCGGAACACCGAGCGCCAGGCGGTCGCCGTCCTGCTCCCACGGGACGGCGACCGCTTGGCGCCTGGCGCGTGCGCGATCGACGATGTCGGTGCCTTCTCGCTGCCGCTGCGGGCGGCGCTGCGGGGGGTCCGGGCGGGGCGGCAACTGGCGTCGTTCCCCGTCGAGTTGTTACGAGTTGTTCAGGTACGCCAGCACCGCCAGCACCCGCCGATGCCCGCTGTCGCTCGGTGGCAGCCCCAGTTTCAGGAAGACGTTGCCGATGTGCTTGCTGACCGATCGTTCCGTGACGACCAGGGTCCTGGCGATGGTCGTGTTGTCGTGGCCCTCGGCCATCATCTTGAGGACCTCGCGCTCGCGCGGAGTCAGCGAGTCGAGGGGTGAGTCCCGGCGGCGGGTGAGGAGTTCGGTCACGACCTCGGGGTCCAGTGCCGTGCCACCGGCTGCGACCCGGTCCAACGCGTCCAGGAACTCGTCAACCCGGCCCACCCGGTCCTTGAGCAGGTAGCCGACCCCGCTCGCACCGCCGCCCAGCAGCTCGGAGGCGTACGACTCCTCGACGTACTGTGAGAGCACGAGCACCGGCAGGCCGGGGATCTCCTCACGCGCCGCCAGCGCCGCACGCAGGCCCTCGTCGCGGAAGCTGGGTGGCATCCGGACGTCGAGCACGGCGGCGTCCGGACGGTGGGTGAGCAGCGCGGGCAGCACCTCGGGCCCGCTGCCCGCCACCGCCACGACCTGGTGCCCGGCAGAGGTGAGCAGCAGTACCAGCCCTTCCCGTAGCAGGGCGTTGTCCTCGGCGATCACCACACGCACGGCAGTTCCACTTCGATCACAGTCGGGCCCCCGACGGGGCTGGTCACGGTGAAGGTTCCGTCGAGTGCGGCGACCCGGCGCTGCATGCCGAGCATCCCGGAGCCGCTTGCCTCGTCGGCGCCACCCCGGCCCTCGTCTCGGGCAGAGACCGTCAATCCGCCCGGAGCGCGGGCGAGTCGGACCTCGGCTCGGTCGGAGCCGCTGTGCTTCGCCGCGTTCGTCAACGCCTCGGCCACCACGAAGTACGCGGCCGCCTCGATCGCCGCAGGGGCCCGTGGCCCGTCCTCCAGGCCGTCCACACGCACGGTGACGTCGAGTCCGCTGCTCGCGGCGAGCGCCCGTACGGCTCCGACGAGACCGCGGTCGGTGAGGATCGGCGGGTGGATGGCGCGCACGACGTGCCGCAGCTCCGCCAGCGCCTCCTCGGCCTGGTCCTGCGCGTCGTCGAGGAGCTTGCGCGCGGCCTCCGGGTCGCGGTCGTAGGCGCGCTTCGCGAGGCCGATCCGCATGGACAGCGATACCAGCCGCGCCTGCGTGCCGTCGTGCAGGTCCCGCTCGATACGGCGCAGCTCGGCGCCGTGCGCGGCCACCGCGCCCGCCCGGGTCGCGGTGAGCTCCTCGACGCGCTCGGCGAGCCGGGCCTTCGGAGAGGGTTTGAGCAGGGCGGTCGACCACGCCGCGTCGAGGTCCGCAAGACGGCTGATCAGTGGGAGTACGGCTGCCTCTCGGCCCAGCAGTCCGCACCGCACGCCGTCGACGAGCAGGCCCACCGGCCACAGCGGCAACGCCAGGTACCCGAGGCAGCCGTAGCCGTAGTAGGCGACCATCCAGCGCAGATCGGTGAACGTGCCGGGGTCGTGGGTCGCCGTGCGCAGCCGCTCGCGGAGCGGCCCCTGGATGGGCAGATAGGCCTCGGGGATCTCCCGGCCGGTCCACGCGGCCACCTGGTGCCGTTTGGCCCCGGCGATCCGGCGGATCAGCAGCACCGTCTCGGGCAGCATCCAGGCACCGACCACCGCGACCGTGGCGATGGCGGTGATCAGCAGCACGGTGATGAAGATGAGCGAGCCGAAGGCCATCCCCGCGGCCATGGCCAACTGGACCGTGGCCCGCGTAGCCTCCCGCACCGTCTTCCGCATGGTGATCAGGTTAGGCGAACCGCCGCACGGACGCGGGTGAGCAGGCAGCCGAACCGATGGTGTAGCGGGCTACACCATCGGTTCGGGAGTGCACTCCCTCGTGGCGGCGAGCGAACGACGGAATCGTTGATCTCGGAAGTTCACAGCCCCCTCCCAGAAGGAAACCCCTCATGAAGTCGCTGCTCTCGAAGAAGCCGGTGCTCTGGTTCCTGTTCCTGTTCAACCTCGTCGTCGCCGCGGTCGCCCCCTTCGTCGTCCATGGCGTCCAGGGCATCGCGACCTCCATCGGTATGGGCGTCGTGGCCCTCGGCGCCGGGCTCGGCCTCCGTATGGGCGGCGGGCAGCGACAGCAGCAGGGGCAACGGGCCTGACGGACACCGGGGTAGCGGCGCAGGTTCCCGGGCCCTACGTGTGCGGGCCCGGGAACCCTGACCCGATCTGGCGACCGAACTCCAGCTCGGGACGCTACTTGGTGAGGCCGTTTGAGTAGCCGTTCAGGTAATAGGTGCCGAAGCCGTTCTGCACCGGGTCGCCACTGTTGTTGATGCAGTGCAGGATGCCGCCGCCGCCCGGGCCGTTGAGGCAGACGGTCATCAGGTCGGTGAAGGCGACGCCGGGTGTGTCGGGGACCTCGTAGGCGCGATCGGTGTAGATGTTGGCCTGCAGGTCGAAGAAGCAGTAGCTACCCAGTCCCCAGGCCAGGTGGTCGGTGACCGAGTCGGCGACCTTGTAGGCGGCGTAACCGTTGGTGGTGCCGTGGCGCCAGGCGGACTGCGTGGGGACGTCGTACGGGTGCTCGTTCTGGAAGAAGTACGTGCGGCCGTGGTTGCCGCGCCAGAGCACCTCGTACTTCTGGTAGTGCTCGACGGCGAGACCGTAGGCGGTGACCCGGTCGCCGTTGACCAGGAAACCGGTGTCGGCCGGGTTGACCGACCAGCCGACGGTGCCGTTCAGGCCGTGGTCAGCGCGCCAGAGCCAGATGTTGTCGCAGATCACGTCGTTGCTGTCGAGCTGGATGCTGACGGTGGCGCCGCCGGCGAGGGCGCCACCGATGCGAGCGTAGACGTCGAACAGCACGGTGGGGTCGGCGGCGTGGCTGGTGTGGCTGCGGCCGTGGCCGACGCGGAGGAGGACGGGCGAGTCGGCGGAGGCCGCCTCGAGGAGCACACCGGCGACGGAGACGCCACCGACATCGGCGACCTCAATGAGAGAAGTGCCGTGCGTGGCCTGGAGGGTGGCCAGGCCCAGGCCGAGGACGACGGTGCCGGGGCGGGTTACCCGGATGGGGGCGGAGAGGGAGTAGACGCCGGGGGTGAGCAGGAGGTGGCGGCCCCGGGCAAGGGCGTCGTTGATGGTGTCGGCGGAGTCGCCGGGCCTTGCCACGTGGAAGCGGGACAGCGGGATGCTGTGCCCGGCGGCCAGGCCGGCCGCCCAGGTCGTACCGGCGGAGTCGCGGCGCAGGGCGGGGACGAAGACGCGGTAGGAGCCGCCAGCGGCGATGGTGAGGAAGGGCTTCTCCCGGACGGCCGGGGTCCGGTCGACCACGGTCCAGGCCGGGTTGGGGAAGTGCTGGGCCGGAGCGCCCTGGGTGCCGACGAAGACCATGTTCCAGTTGGAGCCGGTCCAGCTGCCGAAGGTGTCGTTGCGGGACAGCCACTGCTGCTGGGAACCCGATTCCACCTGGCCGTCCACCACGCTGTCGGCCAGGAAACCGCCGCTGGACCAGCGGTTGCCGGGCGGGCTGGGCCACAGCGTCATGTTGCCCTTGATGTGGGCGCGGCGCATCGGGCCGGCCTGGGCAACCGCCCACCGCTCCAGACCGTCCGGCGGGACGATGCACAGGTTCTCGGCGGCGCGCCAGAAGTTCTGAGTGCCGTTGCCGCCCAACCACTGGGCGTCGACCGTGACATGACCGTTGATCACGACGTCGTCCGGGGAGGCGCCGAGCCCGAGGACATGGGTGTAGAAACCGACGTTGATGTCGACCTTGTAGGTGCCGGGCTTGAAGGCCAAGGCGTACCGCTCGGTGCCGAACTGGTTGGACTGCTGGGTGTTGAACACGGCGTCGACCTGGGCCTGGATCGACGCATCGCTCATCGAGGGGTCAAAAACTATGACGTTGGGGCCGAGCTCAGCGCCGCCGAGGGCGGGCGACGAGGCGAAAGCCGAGCCGGTGCCGAGTGTGCCGACCACAGGCAGCGTGGCGGCCAGGGCGGCCGTACCGCGCAGCAGGGTACGGCGGCTAGGGGTGACGGGCATTGCGCTCTCCCTGGAGGTGGTGGGTGGGGAGGGTGTTGCGGGTGTCCTGGGGAGCGCAAGAGAGCGCTCTCTCGAAGGGAGTCAAGCACCGGGACTGAAGCAGCGTCAATAGCTTGTAGGCACGAGGGGTTGGGCATCGCACCTGTGTTCAATCGGTGAAGACGGAGGACCCTATGGGGCTCAACACGTCATCTCTGCAGATGAGGTACACGAGCCGCGTTCAGCTCTCGGTGCGAGTCGCCGCAGCGGCGCGTAGCCACGCGAGTTCGCACCGGCTGATGAGGCATGAGCGGGATCCTGCCGGGCAGGGGTCCAGGGGCGGGGAGGTGAGCGATCGTGGGTGTTCCGGTACTGGGCCGCGAGGCAGGCGCGATTCATGAGCGCACGTCACCTGTACGCACCATCGCCGCAGGGCTACTCGTGGCGTGCTACGCCGTTGCCTGCGCGTGGTCGTTGTGGAGCCGCGTGCACGCGATCGAGTTCTTCGCACTGGCCAGCGTAGCCTCGGCAGGCTTCGTCATCGTCAGCTCGACGGGCCGCGTCGTGGCGGGGATCCTCGCGGACCTGCTCGCAAGTGGCGTCGCCGTAGTGCTGCCTGGCATCGGAGAGGTCGCCGACGCAATCGCCGCCGTAGTCGCCGTATCCGTGATGTCGCGCAAGTTCCTGCGCTTCCTCAAAACGCTTCCCTATGGGCTGGCCTGCTGCGGGCTCTACCTCGGGCTGTGGTCGACGGGGCGTCATATATCTTCCGCATTCGGAACGGAAGGCGAAGGCCACCCCGCTGCATTCCGGATCCTCACGGCCGTGCTGGTCACGATCGGAGGACTACTGTACCTGTTCCTGATCACCAGACTCGCGCTGTGGGCAGGCGGTGAATGGACAGCAGCCGTGTTCTACACCATCGGGTACCCCTGGGTGCTGCTCATGTTCGTCGTCACGTATTTCATTCCCGACGCGTCACGGCATGAGGCTTGAACGCTGGACAGCACTCAGGGGACCCGGGTTCTGGCGCGAGATCGTCAGCGGCGCGAGCGGCGTCGTGGGAGAGAAGTGGAAGTCGCAACCCCGGACAGATGCAGGGCAAGCAGCGTCAGGCCGAGCAGCAGCAGGCTCGTCGGAGAGAACACAGCGTCCACGGCGATACTCGCAGCATTGATCACAAAGGCAATGCCGAACACGACGGCGGCAGCTATTCCGAGCATGAAGACCTCTTTCGATGCGGATGCGCGCGAGCAAAGGATTCGCCGCTGAAACCACACCTGCCCGGACAACGGGAATTGATGTGCAGTCCGGGCCATCGGCTTCACAGTGCGAGCCTGGGTCCTGCGACACCGCAGCCCCGCGCCTGCCGAGAATGTCATGTCATCAAGGTCATCGGTGCCGCCGTGCATGCCCCGGCCTCAACGAGCTGCGGGACCTGCGCGGCCGAAGCCG
The DNA here is from genome assembly GCF_041262165.1 of Streptacidiphilus sp. MAP12-16. Lineage (NCBI taxonomy): Bacteria > Bacillati > Actinomycetota > Actinomycetes > Kitasatosporales > Streptomycetaceae > Streptacidiphilus > Streptacidiphilus sp. MAP12-16. The sequence continues at coordinate 191,047 of NZ_JBGCBY010000002.1, read as the reverse complement.
AAGCTCAGCCGTAGTTGACCTCTACTGCTGCCGCAGCGACCGTCGTGACGGTCTTGAACGTCCGAATCATCGCGAAAGCTGTGTCGGCTGTGAACGCGACCCGCCGCACATCGGTCCGGCGCACGGTCGGCACCGCGGCCACTGCCGCCGCAAGGTGCGAGGCGTCGAAATCGACCGCGACCTCGAAAGTCCGTCCGGTGACCGGCTCTTCGCGCACGGCCAGGACGGCCGCCTGCTTCGCCGCTTCCCGGATCAGTTTGGAGGTCACTGCGGGGGGACGGCAGACCGCCGCGTAGCGGGTCACGCAGTCCTTCACGGTGGCGGTGACGGCGCCCGGCGCGTAGCCCTGGGCGTCCTTGCAGGTCAGGTCGTCACCGGTGACCAGCGTCACGGGAACGCCGAACTCGGCCGCGACAAGGGAGTTGAGGTATCCCTCGCTGGCTGCGACGCCGTCCACCCAGACTCCGGTGATCGAGTTGGCCAGGTACGTATGGGCGAGCACGCCCTCAGCCCCGGCGCCGGTGTGGTAGCCGACGAACGCCACACCGGTCACATCCCGGTGCTGGACGCCTTCGACCATGGTCAGGTCCTTGTGCCGGCCGGTGAGCATCTCCCCGCGCGGGTCGAGGTCCTCCAGCAGCAGGTTCCGCATGGTGGCGTGGGCCTCGTTGACCAGTACGGACGTGGCGCCGCCGTCGAAGAATCCCGCGATCGCCGCATTCACGTCCGAGGTGAACATGCTTCGGCAGCGCTGCCAGGCGGGGTTCCCCGGTTCGCAGTCGGCGGGCCAGGTGACACCGGTGGCGCCCTCCATGTCGGCAGAGATCAAGATTCTCATGAGCCAAAGGTCAGCACGACGGAGTTGGCAGGGTCACCCGGGGCGGCGACGGTGTCGCCGGGCCGGAACGCGGGTGCGCGCAGCAGGGTCACACGGTCTCCGCAAGAGCGGTGGAGCGGAGCAGGTGGCAGGCGGCGTGGGAGGTGTCGGCCGCCAGGACGGGCGGGTCGCGGCGGTCGCAGGTGGCGGCGGCGCGATCGTGCTCAGGCGCGGCGGCCCAGCGGCGGCAGCGCGGATGGAAGCGGCAGCCCGCCGGGATCGCGGTCGGGTCCGGCGGCTCGCCGCTCAGCAGTGTCGGGCGCCAGTCCTCGCTCCCGCTCGGAACCACGGACAGCAACGCCTGGGTGTAGGGGTGCTTCGGGCGCAGCAGCACCTCCTCGACGGTGCCCTGCTCCACGACCCGGCCCAGGTACATCACGGCCACGCGGTCGGCGATGTTCCAGGCCAGGCCCAGGTCGTGGCTGACCACCAGGGCCGAGAGGCCCAGTTCGTCGCGTAGGTGCAGGATGAGCTTGAGGATCTCCCCGCGCACCGAGGCGTCGAGCGACGCCACCGGCTCGTCGGCGACGATCACCGACGGGTTGAGGGCCAGCACGCCTGCGATGACCACACGCTGCTGCTGCCCGCCTGACAGTTCGTGGGGGTAGCGGCCGACGAAGTCCTCCGGCGGGCGCAGCCCGGCCTGGGCCAGCGCGTGCTGGACCGTCTCGGGGAGCCGGTCGGTGAGCCCGTGCAGGCGGGGCCCCAGCGCCACCGCGTCGTAGACGTTCTGCTTGGGGTTCAGCGCGCCGCCCGGGTCCTGGAGGACCAGCTGGGTGTGGCGGCGGTACTGCTTGAGTGCCTTGGCGGAGTAGCCGAGCGGCGTGCCCTGGTAGAGCACCTGACCGCCGGTCGGCTTGACCAGCCCGACGAGGGCCCGGGCGAGCGTCGACTTGCCGCAGCCGGACTCGCCGATCAGGGCGACGATCTCGCCCTTGCCGACGCGCAGGTTGACGTCGTCGACCGCGCGCGCGGGGCCCCGGCCCCGGGAGCCCGGGTAGACCACGGACAGGTCGCGCGCCTCCAGTGCGGCGACGTCCGGTGTGGCGATGTCCGGTGCAGCGACGTCCAGTGCGGCAACGTGCAGCGCGGCAGCCTCCGGGCTGGGGTTGACGGTCACGAGGTGCCTCTGTGCTCGGGCCGGACGTGCAGGCATGCGGCGGAGCGGCCGAGGCCGGCCGGCCGCAGCAGCATCTCCCCCGTGCGGCAGGACGCTTCGGCCTCGGAGCAGCGCGGCGCGAACGCGCAGCCGGTGCCGATCTCCGACGGTCGCGGTGGGTCGCCGGCCAGGCCCGCAGGGGCGCGCCTGGAGGCCGGGTCGCCGATCGTCGGGAATGCCCGGGACAGGGCCAGGGTGTAGGGGTGCAGTGGCGCTTCGAGCACCTGCCGGGAGGGGCCGAGCTCGACGATCCGCCCGGCGTACATCACGGCCAGCCGGTCGCAGGTGTGGGCGAGCAGCGACAGATCGTGGGTGATCATGATGACCGCGATCCGCGCCTCGCGGACCCGCTCGGCCAGCAGCTCCAGGATCTGCGCCTGCACCATGACGTCCAGAGCGGTGGTCGGTTCGTCGGCGATGATCAGATCCGGGCGGCAGGCCAGCGCCATGGCGATCATCACCCGCTGCCGCTGTCCGCCGGAGAACTCGTGCGGATAGCTACGCATGCGCCGGGAGGGGATGCCGACACTGTCGAGCAGCTCGGCGGCGCGGCGCTCGGCCTCCCTCGTGCCGAGCCCGTCGTGCAGGACCATCGGTTCGACGATCTGGTCCAGCACGGTCCGCGCAGGGTTGAGCGCGCTCATCGCGCCCTGGAACACCACCGACGCCCCTGCCCAGCGCACCGCGCGCAGCCGGGACCAGGTCGTCGTCAGCAGGTTCTCGCCGTCGAACAGCACCTCACCGGTGACCTTCGCCGCGTCGCCGTGCAGGCGCAGCAGGCTCAGCGCCATCGTCGACTTGCCGCAGCCGGACTCCCCGGCGACGCCGAGGGTGTCGCCGGGTGCGAGGGCGAAGCTGACGCCGCGCACCGCCGGAACGGCCAAGCCGCCCTGCTGGTAGGTGACGTGGAGGTCGCGGACCTCCAGCAGGGGGCTGCGGGTCATCACCGGATCGTCGGTCATCGCCGTGTCCGTCGTCATCGTTTCCTCTCCGTGCGCGGGTCGAGCACGTACTCCACCGCGCGCCCGGTGAGCGTGAATCCGAGGACGACGGCCAGGATCGCCAGGCCCGGCGGCAGCAGATACCACCACGCGTCGGCGGTGAACGCTCCGCCGAAGAAGGCGTCGTGGATCATCTCGCCCCAGGTGACGCCGGCCGGGCTGCCGAGGCCGAGAAAGGTGAGCGTCGCCTCGGAGAGCAGCGCCCCGGTGACGGTCAGCGTGCTGGACACCAGGATCAGCGGCATCACGTTGGGCAGCACCTGGCGCAGCATGATCTGCCAGTTCCCGGCGCCGAGGGCGCGGGCCCGTTCGACGAACGGCCGTGCCTCGACGGCAAGCGTCTGGGCGCGGAGCAGGCGGGCGGTCGCCGTCCAGGAGGTGGCGGCGATCGCGATGGTGATCGAGGTCGTGCCCTGGCCCAGCACCGCGGCGAGCGAGATCGCGAGCGGCAGGCCCGGCAGCGCGATGAACCAGTCGGTGACGTGCATCAGGGCGCGCCCGAGGAAACCGCCGTAGTGTCCGGCGACGATCCCCACGGCGCTGCCGAAGACGACCGTCAGCACAGTGGCGATGACGCCGATCTGCAGTGACTCCCGGGAACCCCAGATGAGCAGGTCCAGGACGCTGCGGCCCGCCTGGTCGGTGCCGAACGGGTACGCGGCACTGGGCGGCGCGAGCAGCGGGCCGTTCACCCTGGTCACGTCCAGCTGCTCCGGGCCGATGAAGGCCGGCGCGGTCAGGGCCAGCAGTGAGAACAGGACCAGAATCCCGAGCCCGGCCAGACCGGAGGGACGGCGCCGGAAGGCGCGCGCGAAGCGGCGCGCACCGGCGAACCTGGGCGGGACGGCGGCGGCCGGCTCCCGCGTGGTGGCGTCGGGTGCGGTGGCATTGGGTGCGGTGGTTGTCTGCGCGGCGGTCACTGGGCGCGCACCCGGGGGTCGAGGAACCGGTAGACCAGGTCGGCCAGCAGATTCATGAGGATCACACTCGCACTGAAGACGATGAAGGTGCCCTGCAGCAGCGGCAGGTCGGGGATTTTCAGGGCCTCGTAGGTCAGGTCGCCGAGCCCCGGCCAGGAGAAGACGGCCTCGACCGTGACCGCCCCGCTGATCAGCCCCCCGAGATGCATGAAGATCATCGTCACCGAGGGCAGCAGTGCGTTGGGCAGGGCGTGGTGGCGGCGCACCGAGGCGTCGGGCAGGCCCTTCGCCCGCGCGGTCAGCAGGTAGGGGCTGCCCTTCTCCGCGATGATCGAGGAGCGCATGATCGTCACATACTGCGCGTAGACGACCAGGACCATCGTCAGCGCCGGCAGCACCAGGTGCCGGGCGACGTCCAGACAGTGCGTCATACCGGTCTGCGGCAGGGTCGGATCGCTCATCCCGGCGGTGGGCAGGAACCCGTGGATCGGTCCGATCCCAACGCTGAAGACGATCAGCAGGATCATCCCGAGCCAGAACGTCGGCACCGACCACAGCGTCAGCGCCGTGGCGGAGGTGAACCGGTCGAACACGCTTCCCGCCCGCCATCCGCTGCGCATGCCGAGCCAGAGCCCGAGCACCACGGAGACTGCGAAGGAGGTGCCCATCAGCAGCAGGGTCGGACCGACCCGACTGGCCACCAGTGAGGCCACTGACTGCTGGTACTCCCAGGAGTAGCCGAGGTGTCCGTGCAGGGTGTCGTTGACGTAGCTGAGGAACCGTTCCCACATCGGCCTGTCCACGCCGAGCTGGATGCGCAGCTGGGCCAGTTGGGCGTCGCTGACCGGTCGGCCCCGGGTCATGCTGCGGACCGGGTCGGCAGGCATCACGTTGAACAGGACGAAGCCGATGACGAGAGTAACCGCGAAGCTGACGGCCGCGGCGGCGAGTTTGCTGATGAGGTAGCCGGGCCGCGGCACCCGGAACGGCCGACCGGAGCGGGGTTCAGGTGCCGCAACGGCTGGCTCGGCCACGGCGGCAGGGCTACTCACGGTCGTCCGCCCCGGCGCGGCGACGGAGGATGACGCCGCCGGCTCCGAGCACGACCAAGGCTCCGGCGAGGCCCAGCCACACGCCGGTGCTGCCGCCACCGGAGGAGGCGCTCCGGGCCACCGGGGCCGCTTTGAGGTAGCTCCAGAAGCTGGTCTGCGCCGGGTAGAAGCCGTCGACCCCCTCCTTGCCGGTGATCAGACCGCTGACCCTCGAGGAGGCCGCGATCTTGTCCGTGGCGTAGTAGAGCAACTGGTCCACGTCGGCCTGGTAGAGGATGTCCTGCACCTGGCCGACCAGCTGGGCGCGCTGCGCCGGGTCGAAGATGCTCGCCTGCTGCGAGAACAGCTTGTCGTAGGCAGGGTCGCAGAAGAAGGCGTCGGTGTTGCCGCCGGTGCCGTCGTCGTTGGGAAGCGTCGAGCAGCTCTGGATGCCGAGCAGGTAGGTCGGGTCGGGGCCGGTGGTCCAGGAGTCCATCAGCATGTCCCAGTCGCCCTTGCCCAGATCGCTGTTGAGCGCGGTCATGCTCATCGGCTGGATGACGACCTTGACGCCGATGGCCTTGAGCCAGCCCGCCAGGTAGGTGGAGATGGCCGCGTCGCTGGAGCTGTCGGAGTGGATGCCCAGGCGCAGGTTGAGCGGCTTGCCGGTCTTCGGGCCGACGCGGATGCCGTCCGGGCCGAGCCTGTAGCCTGCGGCGTCGAGCATCTTGTTCGCGGCGGCCGGGGCGTAGGGCTGCTCCTCCCCCGCCGACGGCTTCCAGCTCCACTGCGGCCAGGCGGGCGGCAGGTAGCCCGCGGCGACCTGACCCTGGCCGTCGATAACCTTGGCCAGCAGCGTCTTCTTGTCGATGGCCTGGGCGATGGCCCGGCGCATGGTCGGGTCGGTCAGGGCCGGGTTGCCGGTGCCGATCGCCTTGCCGGTCCGCGTCCTGGCGCCGGGGTTCAGCTCCACCCCGGTCCAGCCGTTGCCGACGGCCTGTGCGGTCTGCACGCCGCCGACGTGCCGCAGGGACGTGAACTGGGTCGCGTTGACGCCGTTGATGTAGTCCAGCTGACCAGCCTTCAGCGCCGCCACCGCGGCGTCGGACGCCTTGTAGAGCTGCTCGATCAGCTGGTCGTATTTTGGTGCGCCGAGGATGAAGGACTTGTTGGCATCGAGCTTGGCGTACTGGGCGGTCCTGTAGTCGGTGAGGACCCAGGGTCCGTAGCCGACGACCGGGAAGGTGTCGTTCTTGTAGTCCTTGAGATTCGCGGCGTGCGACTGCCAGATGTGCTTCGGCACGATCTGGATGCCGGAGACCGGGATGCTCACGTAGGTGACGTTGGCTTGCGGCTGCTTGGTCTTGATGACCAGCGTGGTGGCGTCCGGTGCGGTCACCGAGGCGAAGTTGGCCACCAGCGTGCCGTTCGCCGTTCCGGCGACGGTGTTGGTCCTGATCAGGTTGAACGTCCATGCGGCGTCGTCAGCTGTCAGAGGCTTCCCATCGCTCCACCTGAGCCCGTCGCGGATCTTGAAGGACCAGGTCAGGTGGTCCGACGACAGGGCCCAGGAGGAGGCCAGGTACGGCCCGGGGACGCCGTTCTCGTCGATCGCGGTCAGCGTCGGGTAGATGCTGCCGAGGATGTCGAGGGAGCCGTTGAAGAAGGCAGTGAAGGGGTTGAGGGTGTCCACGCCCGATCTGTCCATCGCGACGCGCAGCGTGGTGCGGGACGTGGCGCTCGCCGAGCGGTGAGCCGTGGCGCTCGCCGCCGCGGTGAGGGCGGCGGGGCCGGCCAGGAGCACCCCGCCAACGCAGGCCGCGGCCAGGACCGCGCGGACTCTTCCGCTTTCGCGCACAACCATGTCTTATCTCCGTGGGGGGCGAGGGCGATCGGCGCCGCACGTACCGGACCGTTCAGCTCCTCAACACAGGGGGACGTCCAAGGCGATCCTGGCCCCCACGGTCACGGGCTGCCCCCCGGACGCGGCTGTCGGAGGCAGCCCCTCACCCGGACAGCCGCACGCACCCTCCACCGACAGGCACCGGCCGCCGTGTCGCCGGCCGCGTATCGCCGGTCGTGGGCCGCGGGCCAGGTCTGGGCTCGCCCTGGCCGCGTGATTCGCGCCGTCACCCTCACCCCGGACGGCAGCTCCTGGGGTCAGGCGTCCGCGACCGTCGCGGTGACGTGCGTACCGATCTCCACCGTGCGGCTGACCGTGCAGAGCCGGTCGTGGGAAGTCTTGACCGCCCGGGGGAGGATCGCGCGGGCGCGATCACCGGGTTCGCCGTCCGGGAAGGTGACGGAGAAGGTGACCACGAGGTCCGTCATCCGGTTGCCGAGCTCGTCACTGATCTTGTTGCCGCTCACGGTGACGGCGAATCCGGTGGGCTCCGCGTGGCGGCCGGTGGCGACGTCGACGTCGGCCGCGGTGCAGCCCCCGATCGCGGCGAGCAACAGCTCGACCGGGGTGAAGTCGGTGCCGCCCTGGGGATCGGAACTGGTGCCGAAGCTGATCGTGCCGCCGCGAACGTTTGTCGCGGTGAAGTGGCCGGTGCTGGTCCGCTTGATGCTGACGAGGCGCTGGGTGTTTTCGGTCATGCCGACGACACTAGTGTCGCGCTGCGTGGCCCCGGTGGATGTCAGCCCCGTCGAGGTTGGACCTTGTTCGCGGACGCTGTTCCGGAGCGACGGGACGGGACCTGCGACAAGGGATCACTGCAGGATCCATCCGGTTAGGCCCAGGGGGCGACAGCAGAGAAGGAACTGCTGGCCCGGAACGCGTCCGTGTTGTCGGAAGGGTCGAGCCAAAGTTCGAAGTTGGCACGATGGTGGAGGTAGCGGCCGGGGTAGTTGTACGACTCCAGGGAAACCGACCCGATGGCGGAACCGGTGCGCACGCAGAAGGTGGTGTCCTTCTTGAAGATGGCGGAGCCGTCGTTGACGTCCAGTCGGGCGCGGAAGGCGAAGTGCCGCAGGTACCTGCCCGTGGCGTCCTTGAACGAGTAGCAGTGGCGGTCGGCCAGCCCCGCGACGATGGTGAAGGTGCTCTGCCGCCTGGTCCCGACGGGACTGCCGGCACCGACCGGATGGAGGAAGCCGAGAACCCCGGCCTCGGACAGGTAGCGGCCGGGCTGGTCGACCGACCGGAGAGCATGGCTGCCCATCGGCAGCGCCGCGTTCACCGGTGCCGGCGTGCCGGATGCCACGGGGGTCGGCGCCCCCGACGGCCTCGGCAGCACCGGCACGGCCGTCGGCGCCGAGACCGCCGCGGTGTGCTGGCGCGCGGGCGGGTGGGGCCTGGTGGCGGCATACACCACTGCGCCGCAGCCCGCGAGGACCAGTGCTGACGTGGTCACCGTCGCCAGCGGTTTGGCCGCCAACCGACCCAGTAGGTGGCCCGCCCGGCTCGAACCACCGTGCGCACCTGAGAGCCCGGATGCCAGTCCCCCACCCGAGGCCGCCGCTATCAGCTTCAGCAGCACCGGCCCGGCGAGGCCGACCGGTAGCGGCACCAGCGCGAACCTGGCCAGCAGCCCTTCCGTGGGCACCAGGTCCGACACGCTGAACAGGCATTGCGGGCAGTCGCGGACATGACGGGCCAACCTCTTGCGCCACAGCGCGGACGGCCTCCCGTCCCAGGGGGTCACCAGCGCGGACAGGTCCGCGCAGCGCGGCGAGGCAACCAGCGCCCGCACCACAGTCCGTGCGCTCTCCAGGCGCTCCTTGACTCGCTGTACGCGGACGGCGGCATGTGGTGGCGCAAGCTCGCAGGCTGCCGCCAGATCATTGCGGGTCAGCTCGCCGGCGGCCTCCAGCCACCACAGCGAGAGCACCTCGCGCTCCTCGTCCTCCAGCCAGCGAGTGGCCTCCACCGCCTCACGCCGCTGTCCCGACAGTGCAAGGCGAAGAATCGTCAGATCGGCGAAGTCGGCGCTCGGATCCGCTGCGTCGACTTCCGCCTCCGGCAGACCCGGACGCGGCCGAGCCTGCCGACCGCGCCAATGGTCGCGTATCTGCCGAACAGTTATGGCGACAAGCCAGGAGCGGAAGCGTTCCGGATCGCGCAGGCCGGGCAGCCCGTCCAGGGCCCGCATCATCGTCTCCTGGACGACGTCGTCGACATCGGCGTGCCCGTCCAGCGCCCGCCCGACGATGTTGTAGACCAAGGGCAGATACCCCTGCACCAACTGCTCCATCGCCTGCTGGTCACCGGCTCGCGCCGCCTCCACCACCGCCCCGTCCGGTGGCTGCCGCCGGTCCTGCGAGAGCAACCGCTCCACCTCGTCCCAACGTCTGGCCCCGATGTGCTGACTGTTCAGCAGTGTGCCAGGGACACGCGCGGCGCTGCCCGTCGGGCTCCATGTGTCATTCGCCGTCGGGCTTGACCTCGGTGTCGACGAATTCGCCGATGGCGCCGAAGACCGAGCCAGGCTGCTCGATGTGCGGGAAGTGCCCGGCCTCCGGGATCGACCTGAAGGTCGCGCGGGGGAACGAGTCGGCCAGAGCTCGCCCGTAGCCGAGCGGGACGATGCCGTCCTGCTCGCCGGCGAGCACGAGCACCGGGACGGTGACCCGGTGCAAGCGGCCGCGCAGCTTCGGGTCGTAGCAGAACGGGTCGCCCGCGTACACCGCCAAGGCGCGCTGGTTGGCGGCCATCCCGGCCTTCTGGTCGTCGCTGAGCGCTGAGAAGTCGGGCCGCAGCTCCGGCTTGAAGAAGGCCAGCTCGCCGGTCTTGACCGGTCCGAGGTTCGCCGGGTTCGCGATCTCCAGCGGCGGCTCGGGCTCGATGCCGGTCGAACCCAGCAGGACCAGCGCGGTGATCCGGCCGTGGTTGTCGCGCAGTCCCATCTCAGCGGCTATCCAGCCGCCGACCGAGTTGCCGGCCACCATGACGCTGGTCAGGCCGAGTTCGTCGATCAGGTCCAGGTAGGCCGAGGCCAGATCGGCGACCGAGTCGAACGACTCCGGCCTGGGCGCACCGTCGAACCCGGGGTGGATCGGCACCACCACGTAGGCGTGCTGGGACATCGCGGCCGCGAACCCGGCGACGGAACGCGGCCCCGCCCCGCCGTGAAGCACCAGCGCCCCGGTGCCGTCGCCGGGGGCGCCGTACTCGGTGATGGTGACGGTCAGGCCGTTGCGCAGGTTGATCGTGCGGGTCGTGCTGGTAGGAGCAGCGGTGCTGGTCATGATGGGGTGCCCTTATCCTATTGCTGCTTACTCTCTTTGCGAGAGCCGACTCTCATTAAGGTAGGACACCCTTCGGTACTTATGCAAGTCAACTCTCATCTTGAGAACTCCATCGTGTGCAACGCCACATCAGGCCCCGTTGTCGGATGTGGGCGCGTCGTTCAGGAGTTGGGGGCCGTTGTTGCGGACGCTGTTGACCGCGGCGGACACCGGGCGTGCCCCAAGGTGGCCGGCTGCGGGCGCGGTCAGCAGCGCGCGCAGTTCGTGGGGGTCCTGGTGGGTGGGGTCGAGCCAGGATTCGAAGTCGGCGGGCGCGATGGTCAGGGGCATGCGGGGATGGATGCGGCCAGCGGCGTCCTTGGCCTCGGTGGTAATCACGGTGCAGGTGGTCCACCACGCCGCCGGATCGTCCTCGGCCGCGGCCGGGTCGCGCCAGAACTCATACAGCCCCGCCATCGCCATCACCGAGCCGTCCTCGGGGGTGATGAACCACGGTTGCTTGCGGGCCTTGGCGGTCTCGGTGGCGGGGATGGCCTGCCACTCGTAGTAGCCGTCGGCCGGCAGCAGGCACCGGCGCTTGGCGAAGGGCCGACGGTAGGCCGGCTTCTCGTGCACCGTCTCCAGCCGCGCGTTGATCATCTTTGCGCCGACGTTCAGACTCTTCGCCCAGGACGGCACCAGCCCCCACCGCAGCGGCCGTAGCTGCCGTTGCAGCTCGCCGGTCTCCCGGTCCGGCCGTTCCAGCACGCCCCACACCGAGTCGGTCGGGGCCACGTTCCAGCTGGGCTCGAGAATCTGCTCCGGCTCCCAGCGGGTCACCTGGAACAGCCCGACCAGATCCTGCGGACTGCGAGTGGAAACGTATCGGCCACACATACGCACCACCTTGCCACGCAGCAGGACCTTGGGCTGACATCCACGGAGTTTTCCGCCCCGAACTGCGATCCGCCGGTGCGCTGCGATGGAGCCCCGGCGGACCGATATCAGGCCAGCGCAGCCGCCTTGCGCAGCAGCACCGACCGCTCGCGGACGTTGCGGCACAGTCGGGCGGCGAGCTCCAGCTCGGCCCGTGCCTCGGCGGTCCGGCCGAGCCGGACGAGCAGCTCGCCGCGCACGCTCGGGAGCAGGTACGACCCCGACAGGCGGTCGGAGGCGACCAGCTCGTCCACAATGGACAGCGCCTGCTGTGGTCCGTTCGCCATCGCGACGGCGACGGCCCGGTTGAGTTCGACGACCGGTGACGGAGCCACGCGGCCGAGCGCCTCATAGAGGAGCACGACCCGCTCCCAGTCGGTCTCCGGCACCGAGGATGCCGACGCGTGGCACGCGGCGATCGCTGCCTGCAGCCCGTACGGTCCGAGGCCGCGCCCGACCGCCGAGGCCCGGCCGATCGCGGCCAGACCGCGACGGATCGCCGACCGGTCCCACAGGCGCCGGTCCTGATCCTCCAGGAGCACCGCCTCGCCATCGGGCCCGGTGCGTGCGGGAAAGCGCGCGGCGGTGAGCTCGAACAGGGCGAGCAGCCCATACACCTCCGGCTCATCGGGCAGCAACGCGGCCAGCATCCGGGCCAGCCGGATCGCCTCATAGGCGAGGTCGGGGCGCAGCAGGCGGTCACCGGTCGTCGCCGTCGAGCCCTCTGTGAAGATCACGTACAGCACGCTCAGGACACCGCCGAGGCGCTCGCGCCGTTCCTCTGACGGCGGCAGCTCGAACGGCACCCCTGCCGCGGCGATCGTCTTCTTCGCCCGCGTGATCCGTGCCTGGACCGTCGGCACGGGCACGAGAAAGGCCCTGGCGATCTCCTCGCTCGCCAGGCCGCCGACCACGCGCAGGGTCAGGGCCACGCGGGCCTCGGGCGAGAGCACCGGATGGCAGGCCACGAACATCAGCGCGAGGACGTCGTCGTCGACCCGGTCGGGATCCCACGGCAGATCGTCCGACCGGTCCCCCAGGACCACCGCGCCCGAGTTCGCCTCACCCTCGGCAAGCTGGCCGGCGAACATGGCGTACCGCTCGTCGAGTGCCGAGCGGCGGCGGAAGCTGTCGATGGCGCGCCGCCGCGCGGTTGCGAGCAGCCAGCCCACCGGGTTCGCCGGCGCACCGTCGCGTGACCAGGTGACGAGCGCCTCAGCCACCGCCTCCTGCGCGACATCCTCGGCGAGCTCGAAGTCCCCGGTGTAGCGGGCCAGCGCAGCGACGATCCGTGCGGACTCGATCCGCCAGACGGCCTCGACGGCCCGCCGCGCCGACTCGGTGTTCGGCGGGCCGCCGATGGCCTCGGGCATCAGAGCTGGCCGGTCCGCTCGCGCCAGGCCCGCTCCTTGGTGATCCACTCGTTGTCCTGCGGGAACTCGTCGATACCCGGCACACGGCGGATCTCGCACTTCGAGCCGGCGATCGCCGGGAGTCGCTTGGCCCACTCGACGGCCTCCTCCTTCGAAGCCACGTCGATCACGTAGAAGCCGCCGAACAGCTCCTTGGTCTCGCCGTACGGACCGTCGGTGACCACCGGCGTCTCGCCGCTGAAGTCGACCACGACGCCCTGCGCCGGGTCGTCCAGGCCCTCCGCGGCGACGAGGACACCAGCCCGGATCAGCTCCTCATTGAAGCGACCCACCGTCTCGAGCATCTGCTCGAAGGGCGTCTCCATCATCTTCGCGACGGATTCGTCCGTGCCTCGCATGATCAGCATGTACTTCGACATCTTCGATCTCCTTGATATCGGGGTCGCTTCTCGACCCTCTCACCCCTAGGTCGAACGGGGCAGCCGCGGATCGACACGACAGACGGACACGGGCCTTTTTTACCTTTCGAACTCACTCACGCCGCCGACGGCGGCGCCAACAGCGCGCTCGGGGTTGCCGTGATCGGCCGGATCGTCTTTGGGCGGCTCGACCCCGGGGGACCACGGCGTAGCCGACGCGTCCACGGCCCGGGCCGGCGGCCCTCACCCCTCGCGGCGGGTCGGGGACTGCAGAGAGTGGTCTCCGTCTTCTGGGGGAGCCGAGGGGACAAGGCCCCGCCGCTGTTGCAGTCTGGACGCGGGGGTCGGTACGCGCAGAACGGTACATCCGCGGACAAGGCAAGGAGCGATCGTGAACGCAGTTCCCACCGTCAGGCTGAACAACGGGGTCCAGATCCCCCAGCTCGGCTTTGGCGTCTTCCAGATCAAGCCCGCCGACACGGTGGCGGCCACCCTCGCCGCACTGGAGGTCGGCTACCGCCACATCGACACCGCGGAGATGTACGGAAACGAGAAGGAGGTCGGCCAGGCGGTCCGTGAGTCCGGTCTGGCCCGCGAGGACGTTTTCGTCACCAGCAAGCTCAACAACGGCTTCCACGCCCGCGATGCCGCACTCAAGGCCTTCGACCGGAGCCTGGCCGACTTGGGCTTCGACTACCTGGACCTGTTTCTGGTGCACTGGCCGCTGCCGGGCGTCGGCGATTTCGTCGAGACCTGGAAGGCCATGATCGAGATCTACGGCTCCGGGCGCGCCAAGGCCATCGGCGTGTCCAACTTCCAGACGAACCATCTGCGTCGTCTGCTCCAGGAGACCGAGATCGTTCCAGCCGCCAACCAGATCGAGGTTCATCCCTATCTGACCCAGGACGAGGTGCGTGCCTTCGACGCAGAGCACGGCATCGCCACCGAGGCCTGGTCCCCGATCGCGCAGGGCAAGGTCCTCGACGACCCGGTCATCTCCCGGATCGCCCAGCGACTGAGCCGCTCCACTGCCCAGGTCACCCTGCGCTGGCACCTCCAGCGCGGCGACATCGTGTTCCCCAAGTCGGTCACCCGCTCCCGGATCGAGGAGAACTTCGCGCTGTTCGACTTCGAGTTGACCGACGACGACATGGCCGCCATCTCCGGGCTGAACCGCAACGAGCGCACCGGGCCGGACCCGGACACTTTCAACTACATTCCTTGAGCCACAGGTTGACGTGAGGCCCTGGGTCAGGAACGAACTGCCACAACACGCTGCGCCGCCGCCCGCAGAGCCGGCGGCGGCGCCACGTTCCCGAATCCGCCCCTCGCCAGCCTGGCTCCGCTTCCGCATCGAGCCAGCTGACGTTGCGTCAGCCCCGCTCACCAAGCCAAGCTTCCATCGGCGTCAGAAGCGAGCGGCGCGCACAGCCGATTTCGGGCCGTGACCACGGCGCGGCAACGCGCCACATGAACCTGACTGAGTCCAACGGACTGGTTCGAAGCCATGAAAAAAAGAAGAACGGGGTCGCGCATAACGAGCGGGGTGGGTCAGAGCGTCGAAGGAGTGTGAAGGGGAGCAACGGCGAGGGGACGCGAGTGGGTAAGGGAAGCGCGGCGGACGAGGGGTACCTGGAGTTCTCCGCCGGGCGGATCGGGCATCTCTACCGCTCGGCCTGCCTGCTGACCGGTGGTGACACCCATCTCGCGGAGGACCTGGTCCAGGAGACCCTGGGCCGGATCTTCGTCCGCTGGCGGCACGTATCGGCAGCTGACAATCCCGTTGCGTATGCACAGACGATGCTGGTGCACACATTCCTGTCCTGGCGTCGGCTGCGTCGCAGCAGCGAGCAGCCCATCGCCTCCCCTCCCGAGTCTCCCGGCGACGGCGACGACGACGTGGCCCTGCGCGTGACCCTGCTCGCGGCCTTGGCTCAACTCTCGGCCCGGGACCGGGCAGTACTGGTGCTCCGGTACTGGGAGGACCGGAGCGTCGAGGAGACCGCAGCCGCGCTGCGGCTCAGCCCCGGAGCGATCCGTGCCCACGCGCTCCGCGCGCTCGCCCGGCTACGAGCTCAACTCGGTGACGACCTCTCGATATTCGTCGGGAGCTGATCCCGCGTACACGACCACGCTCTCGACCGACGAGGAAACGGCGGTTTGCCATGGATACAGAGTTTGAAGATCGGATCGGCCAGGCCTTTCGCCGGGCGGGTCAGGGATACGACATCGAGCCCCAACCACTACTCGCCCGCGGTCTGCGCCGTGGACACTCTCTGCGCCGACGGCGCGTCGGATACACCGTGGTCGGTACCGTCGCAGCTCTGGCCCTGGTCGGCGGGGTCCCGGCCCTCTTTTTCGGGAGGACGGACGGCCCGAAGCAGGTCGCCGTCACCACTGGAGGGTCGCCTTCCTTCAGCGGTCAGCAGATCCTCGATCTGCTCAAGCGCGCACTGCCGCCAGGGCAGATCAGCCAGGCGTGGGCCAAGGGGGCGGGTGGCGGCCGACCGGCCGACTTCGGGGTGCAGGCCCATCTGATCTTCGACGACGGCCATGGTGCGGCCTCGCTGGACCTCGGCTCCGCCCCGACGAGTAACGGTAATGTGCTCGCCGCGACTACCTGTTCTCCCGACAACCCCCCTGTTGGTGGGACCTGTGAACAGACCACGCTTGCCGACGGCTCCACTGTGGCCATCGAGAAGATCAGCTACGGTGGCTCAGCAGGCAAGCCGGCTTCGCTCCAGTGGAACGTGAGCCTGGTGACCCGCAAGGGCGAACACCTCTGGCTCGACGAGAACAACTCCACGGTCGGGGGACCCGGCGCCAAGACCACGCGATCGGCCCCGCCGCTCTCGGCGGCGCAACTCACCGCGCTCGTCGAGGACCGCGACTGGTCGCGGCTGTTCGCCGCTCTGCGCACGGCCCGTCCGGACCACCAGCCGTCCCAGGCGCAAGTGCTCGCGACGCTTCGCCAGGTCCTTCCCCCCGGGGTCCATCCCGGAGGGAACAACGCGATGAACCAGGAAGGGTCCGCCGCCGTACCGGTGAATGCCCTCGGTTCGGACCAACTCTCCGTCAATGTCCAGCGCTGGCCGGGCGATGCTCGCAGTGAGATCGCGGCCGCAAACTTCGCGGGTGCGAACAGGCTCGCCGACGGCACCTTGACGGCAGTCGACCACCGGCCCGCCCGCCCCGATGCCGGGATCGCCACCTGGGAGGTCCGGGTACTCCGTCCTGACGGAACCATGGTCTCGCTCACGGAGGAGCAAATGGAGCCGGGCCGCCCCACGGCGGCCGGGCCGACACTGTCCCTGGATCAGCTCAAGGCCATGGCCATGAGCCCGAAGTGGACCGGGTGACCCGGGCTACTGGACCTGCCACACGCTGCACCGCCGCGCTGCCGCACAGGGCGGACCTGCAGAACCGCGTGAGTGCCCCGGCACCGGGGCGCTCAGGCACACGAGTCGGCGTCCCGGCCACACTGCCATGGCGACTGTCAGGGCACTTCAGGCGGTGTCAGCCCCGCCGAACCAACGACCGCCCCAGCACCACGAGCCGAGGGATGAACGGCCGTCGGCGCCGGGCCATCCCCGGGCGTGCGTACGTGCGGAGTGCTTCAGGGGGCTCGCACACTGCTCGCCACCCGCAGCAGTTCGTCCGGCGACAGCGCCGTGTGCTGCGGGTCGTAGCTGACCAGGGTGAAGGTGCTGCGGCCGTCGGTCCACGTGACGGCACGTTCGGAGGCGGTGTCGCAGAGCAGCAGTCCACCGTGGCCGTTGACGGAGGTCGTTGCACTGACGCAGGCGCTCGAGGTGGAGTCCTGGGTGCTCACCGTCCCGGACGGGGAGGGGGAAGCCAGAGGAGGGCACGTGCGCTCGGCCGACGGCCGGCATCCGGCGGCCGGTGCGGTGGCGGCGAGGGTCTGGGTGATGCTCAGGGTCGGCTCGCTGCCGGGCGTCGCGTAGTAGCGCGTCCAGGCGGGCCCGGTCGTGACGGCAGGGTCGAAGGGTCGGGGCTCCCAGGGCGCGCCGCTCGTGGAGAAGACCTGCGGGAGATCCGGCGTCGCTGAGAATCCCGCCGGGAGGTAACCGACGGCGGCAAGCCGGGAAGCGGGGAAAGGCGCGATAGCCGACCCCGTGACAGCCTCCGCGAGCTGTCGGGCTCCGAGCGGCGCCTGGAGCGTGACGCTGATCTGCCGGTCGGCCTCGCCGCACTGATGGCTCGTGTCCGCGATGCCGATCTGCAGGACCACGCCGACACTGCCGGACGTCTCGCGTACCGCAAGGCGCGGCTCCACCTCTTGGCATGGGGCCCACCGCACCGGCGCGGTGAGAGTGCGGCCGTCAGCGCTGACCAGGACTTGACTGAACACTGCCCCGTCATAGGGGTAGTCCCCGCTTGACCTCAGCACGGCGACCGCCGCCACGGACGCGCACAGGACCAGGGCGCACACTGCGTAGCGGGCTCTTCGGAGCCGGGTTGATGGCACTTGCTCGCTCCAAGGTCGTTGATCGGGCCCCTTCGGTTCGGCTCCCCGCGGTTCGCTTCGGTTCCCCCGGCCGCCGGGCTCGCTTCAGCGCGGCTTCGGCGTGCCGGTCTTTGTGGTGCCGCAGGCCAGCACGGCCTTGACGGCGGTCACGCCGGGCCGCGCCGATCACCACCATCCAGCGCATCGGCGGACGAGGGCCAAACTCAGGCACGGCGCGGCTCGTTTCCTAATGGCTTGACGTGGCGGAAGTACTGAGCGGTCTCGTCGGGCGCGAGGACGCGTTCCAGGCGGAGGTCGGCGACCATGTTCGGGAAGAACCTCCCGGCGGGCCAACTCCGTTGGTACGGCGCCTTGTCGAGGACGAGGAGGCGCACTCCGTCGACGACCGGTATGTCGCGCGGTGTCCCCTCGTTCCAGATCCACGAGCCGTCGGGAGCCACCAGGTTGAACGAGCCGACGGTGACAGGTCGGTGTTCCACAGCGACGTTCTTGTCGCGGCAAAGGTCCGCAGCCTTGGCCGTGGGCCCTTGTCCTGGCACGTGTCCGCCATTGATCAGCACGTCACCGAGGAGCGTGTGCAGTTGGAAGTTGTCACCGATGCCCGTCAATCGCAGCGCGTATCCGATGCCGGACTCGCGGTGCAGTGCGACCAGCGGCTCGTCATCGAGTACGAGGAGCGAGTAGTACAGACAGCGGAGCATGTCCGCTCCACCCAGTTCCTTGGTCGCGGCGATCAGGTCGGACCGCTGGTTCTGGTTCAGGGCCCGGCGAACCGGGCTGTGCGAGAGCATCGCCACGGCGGCCCGCTCCCAGTCGTGAAGGTTGGCCCACGCCGCCACGGCCGTGCGCACCCCGGGTGTGGCGTAGCCGCCGAGCCGTTCCACGACGGAGGCGGCCTCGCTGCCGCTCAGAGTGAGCTCCAGGGGGTCCTCGTCCCCGTCACTGACCGCTGCCCACTGTTCGCGGAAGCGCGCGGCGTCGTGAAGCGTGGTCAGCGCAGCAGTCAGCAGCGGCGTGGCGCACGCCACCGGGTCCGCTCCTCGCTCGACGCAGGCGCCGGTCAGCACCGCGAGCATCCCGCGCGGCTCAGGCGGGAACCGCTCGACGAGCGCCGCCAGCCGAGGCCCAGCCGCTACCAGTTCCTTGTCCTTTGCGGTGCGTATCGACCCGAGTACAGCATTGAACGCCGCCTCGCTCCGCGCCGCATCCTGCGCGTCGACGGCCACCGTCAGTGCATCGACGTCTTTAACGAGTGAGGACTTCCGGAAGATCACGGCGGAACCCTAGCGGTCGCGCTGCTTCTCCCGTGCACGGGCCCCTGGGCAAGGTCACATACCCTGAGAGTCCGCCCATGCCTCAGCTCCGGGTTGCCTGAGCCAAGGCATGGGCGCCGGCCTCGGGTGCGCTCCTGGCGTCCCCGGCGTGGTCAGCAGGTCAGGTTGCTGCCTGCGGGCACTCCCAGGATCTGGGTGAACTGCTGGTACAGGGCAACTCGGTCCTGCATCTCGGCAGTGTTGTTGCCATTGCATTCCAGGCTGCCGTTGATGCTGCGGATCGTCTGGCCGAAGCCCGCGCCGTTGACCATGGCGTTGTGCGCGGTCATGGTGCCCGGGCCGTTCTGGGTGTCCCAGTACCAGAGCCCGGTCTTCCAGGCGACAGCCGCGTCTGTCTGTACCGCGTTCGGGTTGTCGAGCAGGTCGATGCCGAGGGCGTCGCCCGCCGCCTTGTAGTTGAAGTTCCAGCTGAGCTGCATCGGACCGCGTCCGTAGTACGCCGACTGGCCCGCGGGGCAGCCGTACGACTGGCTCCGGTCGCAGTACGTCGAGTAGTTCGCGGTGTTCTGCTCGACGATGTAGACCAGGCCGCCGGTCTCATGGCCGACGTTCGCCAGGAAGGCTGCTGCCTCCTGCGCCTGCACGGTGGCGCTGCCGGTCGTCGCGAACCCGGGGTACGCGCTGAGCGCGGCGGTCAGCCCCGCGTACGTGTAGAACGAGTTCCGATTCGGGAACATCTGGTCGAACTGGGCCTGGCTCACTACGAATCCACCCGATGAACCGCCGCCGCCCGTGCCACCAGCACAGGTGTAAGGGTCCCAGTACCAGGTGCTGATCGTCGGGTCGTAACCCGGGTTGTCGTGCGAGGCACGGTACAGATTGCCGTTCGAGTACTGGACGATGTCCCCGGCCACATAGGCATGGCCCGCGACCCAGGCGGGATACGTGCAGCCCGAACCCGTGCCGCCGCCACTGCCGCCGCCACTGCCGCCCGTGCAGGAGCCCTCGTCGGCCCAGACACCCACGGAGCCGCCCGGGGTGTCGCCCTGGGTCCACCATTTCGCCTGCCACTCATGCCCGTTGTACGAGGCGTCCATGCCGCCCGTGTACACCGCACCCGAGCTCCAACTCGCCGAGCAGGTCGTGGCCGACGCGGAGGCGACCGGCAGCGTCACGGCCAGCGCGCCGAAGAGCACCGCGACGGCCATGAGGGCGACGATGCGTAATCTGGACATGGATCACTCCTTTGTACGGCGTGGGGACCGCAACTCGGGGCAGTGGAGGGCTCGGCCGGGCGTGGACTCACCGTCCGGTCGCGGCGACTCGCGTAGGCGATGTCGCGATTGACATGTACCAGAACACAATCCGGACGATTGGTCTATACCAAGCCGGAATCCGAACCGGCGTCCGGTGCGCGGCGACAGCCAGGCCTGCGACTTAGACCGACCGGCAAATGGAGGGCGGCGTCGCGGGCCGATGGCTCTCGCCCAGACGGCTTCTCCTCAGTCGCCAGGGCTCCGCCATGGCTCCTTCGTCGGCACCGCCTGGACTCGGCCCTCGACCCGCTCCTTCTTCCACCCTCCATTTGCCGGTCGGTCTTAGGAGTTCTTGACCAACGGAACGTTAGGGCGGCATTTCCGGCACATGAACGGATCCGACGAGACGAAGCGCGCGCACTGAAGCGTTGTCGGGACACCGTCAGCGTGATCCGAAAAACCGCTATGCTGCTTCCGTCCAAGCGTGCTGCATCCATGACGCCAGGTCGGCTTGTCGCGCCCAGAACCCGGCTGCGTGGCACTGCCGGTCGGCCCATCAAGGCTGCCCTGATTCCGCTGGTCGTTCCACAACCATTCGATCGTTTGAGGACGCTGATGCTTCGTGCTGGATCGCCACCCGGAGGCCGGGGCTTGGCTCCCGTTCTCGTGTGGCTGCTTCCCACGGCAGTGATGGCGGGGGCTGCAGCCACCGCCGCATCGATGGTCGCCCCTGGGGCACGAACGGCGGTCGCCTGGTGCGGTGTTGCGGCGACCGCGCTGGTCGCCGTCGTCGCGGCCGAGGCTGCCAGGCGCGGGCGGGTGCTCGCGGGTCTGCGCAGCAGGACCGCGCAGCAGGAGGCCGACCTGGGGCTCCGTCTGGCCCAACAGGAGGCCCAGATGGTGCAGTTGGCCAAGGCTCTGCTACCCGAGGCGGTGGCACGGCTCCAGCAGGGTGAGTTCGTCGAGGACCTCCTGAAGGAGGCCGAGGCGGGTGCCGGCACGCTCACCCTCACCTCCGAGTTCCTGGCCGCCCGCCACGCGGTGCTGCGCTCGGTGCTGGAGGCCGTCGACGCGGAGGAGGGCATGCGCGAGTCCGCGCAGCGGGCGTTCGTGAACATCGCACGCCGCGTGCAGGCCATCGTCCACCGGCAGGCCCAAGACCTCCGGGAGATGGAGGACCGACACGGGAACGACCCCGCCGTCTTCGACGACCTGCTGCGCCTCGACCACGGCAACGCGCTCGTGGGCCGGCTCGCCGACAGCATCGCCGTCCTCGGGGGCGCCCGTCCTGGTCGGCAGTGGAGCAAGCCGGTTCCGCTGTACAGCGCGCTGCGCGGCGCCGTCTCGCGCATCCTGGACTACCAGCGCGTCGAGCTGCACCCGGTGTCCGAGGTCGCCGTCGTCGGACCTGCCGTCGAACCGTTGATCCACGCGCTTGCCGAGCTGCTCGACAACGCCACCCGCTACTCGCCGCCGCAGACCCGCGTCCACCTCACCGCCGTCGAGGTGCAGACCGGCATCGCCATCGAGATCGAGGACGGCGGCCTGAGCCTGAGCGAGGAGGGTCGGGCCAGGGCCGAGCGGATGCTGAAGGAGGCCCAGGCCGGGATCGACCTCAACGACCTCGGGGAGACGCCGCGGCTCGGTCTGGCCGTAGTCGGGCGCCTCGCGCAGTCGTACGGCTTCCAGGTATCGCTGCGGCCCTCCGCATACGGCGGCGTGCGCGCCGTGCTGATCGTGCCGCAGGACCTGATCACCACGGAGCCCGCGATCGGGCGGGCACATGGCATCGGCGCTTCCTCCGGTCCCCGCCTGGCCGCCCCCGCCGTCCCGGCGGCCGCTCGGTCGGCTGTCGGTCCGCGGCCGCCGGCAGCGGGGAAGGACGAGGATGCGGTGGCGAATGAGCGGGCCTCGAACGGGCTGCCGCAGCGCCGCCGCCACAACGTGGCCGCGGCCGCGCCGACGGGCTCCGTCCGGCCGGGTGCCGTCGCCGCTGCGAAGACCCCCGAGCCGGCCGAGGGGTCGGTGCAGCCCGGCCTGTGGTTGGCCGCCTTCCAGGGCGGTGTGAACGGCCAGGCGCCGAACACCGCTCCAGCCGGTCCCGGAAGTGACGAGTCGTCAGGTAAGGGTGAGCAGTGATTCAGCAGCGGGCCAACATGGACTGGATGCTCAAGGATCTGGCGGACAGCGTCCCGCAGACGCGCCATGTGGTGGTGCTGTCCTCCGACGGCCTGCGCATCGCCCAGTACGGAACCGACACCGACACCGCCGACCGCCTCGCCGCGGCCTGCGCGGGACTGCAGAGCCTGG
Organism: Streptacidiphilus sp. MAP12-16; assembly: GCF_041262165.1. Classification (NCBI taxonomy): domain Bacteria; kingdom Bacillati; phylum Actinomycetota; class Actinomycetes; order Kitasatosporales; family Streptomycetaceae; genus Streptacidiphilus; species Streptacidiphilus sp. MAP12-16. The sequence goes on along the minus strand of NZ_JBGCBY010000002.1, from coordinate 168,830 downwards.
CGGGCGCGGTCGCGACCGAATTCCCGCACGGCGACGGGCGAATGCGGCTGGTCGTGATCGAGATGGGTGGCGGCTTCTTCTACCTGATGGCGGCCGGTGCTCGGGCCTACCTGGCGGTGCTGGCCGACGAAGGAGTCGACGCCGGGCTGATGGGCCAGCGGATGCGGGATCTGGTGGCTCGCATCGGTGAGCATCTCAGCACGCCTCCGCGCCAGGGCGAGCAGGACGCATGAGTGGAACGGACCAGCAGTGGGACGAGGGCTACCCCGAGCGGCTCTATGTGATCACTCGCGGCCGCAGCGCGTTACGCGGGTCCACCGCATCCGAGCGGGCTGCTCTCGATCTGGTCACCCTCGTGGTCGCCCGCGCGGAGCCGGAACCGTCGATGCAGCCTGAGGATGCCGCGATCCTGCGGATGTGCCGCTCTCCGCTCTCGGTCGCCGAGATCTCCGCCTACTTGGGGCTGCCGATGAGTGTGACCACGGTCCTGCTCGCCGACCTGCTGGCCGACAAGCGGGTGGAGACACGCGCCCCCGTCCCCAAGGCTCTTCTTCCTGACCGTGCCCTGATTGAGGCGGTGATGCATGGACTTCAGAAGCTCTGACACGGCCGTCGGGCCGCGCAGCGAGGACCTACTGCCGTTGTCGGCCACCACCGCGGTCAAGGTGGTGATCGTGGGCGGCTTCGGGGTCGGCAAGACGACCCTGGTCGGTGCCGTAAGCGAGATCCGGCCGCTGACCACCGAAGAGACGATGACTCAGGCCGGGGCCGGCGTGGACGACATCGCCGGGGTCGAGGGCAAGACCGAGACCACAGTGGCCATGGACTTCGGCCGGATCAGTCTCAGCGACGAACTGGTGCTCTACCTCTTCGGCACGCCCGGTCAGCAACGCTTCTGGTTCCTGTGGAACGGCCTGTTCGACGGCGCGCTCGGCGCCGTGGTGCTGGTCGACACCCGCCGCCTTGAAGTCAGCTTCGATGTGATCGGCCGACTGGAGGAAAGCAGCGTGCCTTTCGTGGTCGCCGTCAACACCTTCCCGGAGTCTCCCTCCCACCCCATCGAGGAACTGCGGGCCGCACTGGACCTGCCCGACCAGGTGCCGATCGTGGCGTGTGACGCCCGCAGGCGCGAGTCCAGCCGGGACGTCCTGATGTCGCTGATGCGGTACCTCTACTCCCTCACCATGACCCCGCCGGAGAGACTGTGACCACCCCTCCACCTGCTGACGAAGCTCTCACTCCGCCGCCGGGTTGCCCTGCGCACGGCCTCGGCCCCGACGGCGTTCGCCGGCTGTACGGGCCGGAGGCCGAGGCAGATCCGAAGGGTCTGTACGAGAAGCTGCGCGCCGAGCACGGCGCGGTGGCGCCCGTCCTGCTGCACGGTGACCTGCCGGCCTGGCTGGTCCTGGGGCATCGGGAGAACCTGGACGTCGCTCGCACCCCCTCGCGGTTCTCCCGGGACTCCCGCCGCTGGACCGCGTTCCAGCAGAACCAGGTCTCGCCGGACTCGCCGCTGATGCCGATGGTTGCCTGGCAGCCCCTGTGCGTGTTCGCGGACGGCGAGGAGCACAAGCGGCTCCGCGGGGCCGTCACCGACAGCCTGGAGCTCTTTGACCGCCGTGGCCTCCGACGCCATGTCACCCGCTTCACCGACCAGCTGATCGACAACTTCGCCGCAGCCGGGACGGCCGACCTGGTCAGCCAGTTCGCGGAGCACCTGCCCATGCTCGTCATGACGCAGTTGCTGGGGATGCCCGAGGAGTACGGCCCCCGCCTGGTCGAGGCCGCCCGCGACCTGATGAAGGGCACCGAGACCGCCATCGCCAGCAACGACTTCGTCGTGGCGACCATGCGCCAGCTGGTGGAGCGCAAGCGCGCCGCGCCCGGTTCCGATCTGCCGTCGTGGCTGTTGCAGGCCGGACTCACCGACGACGAGGTGCTGGAGCATCTGCGGCTCATCCTCGTTGCCGCGAACGAGACCACCGTCAATCTGATCGCGGACACGCTGAGGATGGTGCTCACCGATCGCCGGTTCCGCGCGAATCTGTCCGGTGGGCACATGACCCTTCCCGATGCCCTGGACCAGGTGCTGTGGGATTCGCCGCCGCTCTCGGCGGTCCCGGGTCGATGGGCCACCGGCGACACCGAACTCGCCGGCCGCACGATCAAGGCGGGCGACATGCTGCTGCTCGGCCTGGCGGCGGGCAATGTCGACCCGCAGATCCGCCCAGACCTGACCGAGCCCCTGTACGGCAATCGCTCCCATCTTGCGTTCAGCAGCGGCCCGCACGAGTGCCCCGGCCAGGATGTCGGACGGGCCATCGCCGAAGCCGGCATCGACACGCTGCTGATGCGGCTCCCCGATCTGCAGTTGGCCGTCGAGGAGGACCAGTTGCGCTGGACCTCCGCGTGGCTGTCCCGTCATCTCGCTGAACTGCCAGTCGAGTTCACTCCGCGTCGGCCAAAGCCGAAGGGGATGTCAGCAGTTGCCGGTGTCTCCCACCAGGATCCGGTTCGGCCGCCCCGGCCGGAGTACGTCACGGCCGTCGAGCAGGTCGGCTCCCAACCCCGACGGCCCTGGTGGAACGCGCTCACGGCGAGGCTGCGGCGGCGGAAGTCCCCCACCTGATCGTCGCGCGGCCGCGGCTCCGGGGACGTGAGGCGTGTGACGCAACAGCTCGCCATTCCAGGCAGATTGAGCGCTGCTAGCTGACCGAGGTGACGATGGTGCATCAACTGACGACGGTTCCGCCGATATTCTCCCCCTTTCCTCCTGCCATTCACCCTTGCCATGAGGTGATCGACCGGCGGACTGCCGAGTGGGCAGCCATGTTCGGCATAGGTTCGGCTGAGCTGCGTAGTCAGCTCGTCACGCACAACATAGGGACGTTCGCCGCGCGGATCCTCCCCGGCGGGCGGGAGGAAGTCGTCGGGATACTCGCCGACTTCGTCCTGTGGCTTTTTGGCGTTGATGACGGCTGGTGCGAGGAAGGCGAGTTGGGGAGACGTCCGGGAGAACTCCTCGGTGTTCTCTCCAGGCTGCTTCGGGTGGCACAGAACCCGGAAGTGCCCATGCTTCTGGAGGATTCCCTTGCTCTGGGCCTGCGCGATCTGAGGCGCCGGATCTCCGAGTTCGGGACCGTCGGCCAGGTGGCACGATGGGTGGATGCCCTGCGTGAGTACTTCCTCTCCGTGGTGTGGGAAGCAGAGCATCGCGCTCGTGGAACCCTTCCTGACCTGAACGACTACACCCTCATGCGCATCTACGACGGCGCAACCTCGGTTGTCCCACCTCTGCTGGAAATGGGACACGGATACGAACTCCAGCCTCACGAACGGGATCAGACTCCGGTTCGCGCCGCGGCCGAGATGGCCTATTTCGTCATCTGCTGGGACAACGACCTGTTCTCCTACCACAAGGAGAGCAGGACCGGCCGGTACTTCCTCAACGTGATCCGGGTGCTGGAGAACTCACTCGGCATCACACCCGAGCAGGCCCTCTCCATGGCGATCGCCCAGCGCGACCGCGTCCTCTGCCTCTTCGTCCGCCTGTGCGACAGCCTGCGGACTCATGGCAGCCCGCAATTGCGGCAGTACCTCGACAGCCTCGAAACGTTCATCCGCGGCGCTCAGGACTGGGGCATCAGCTCTCTGCGCTACACCACCCCGGACGATCCGGCGGACCTCCCCGCGGCCTTCCGCGCGACACCCACCGACGACAGCCAGGAACCCTTGGGTATCCCGGCGATCTCCTGGTGGTGGGACCTCCTTCCCAAGGAGGACGGAACCCGCCCAACCCGGGAACCGGAGCACCGCTCAGCCCTCTACGCCCTGCCCGACGCCGCAGCGCTTCGCAGCGCCTAGTGGCTGCTCACGGGATAGCACCAGGTCCAGCAGAAGGAAAGGAGCACGGGGTGGCAGCTGTGCCGCAGTCGATCCCGCGCGCACTCGGAGGGCTCCCGTTCCTCGGCCATGTCTGGCCGTTGTGGCGCGATCCGCTGGGGTTCGTGAAATCCCTCAGAGACACGGGCGATCTGGTCCGGGTCGACCTGGGCACCCTGCCGGTCGTCTTCGTCAACAGCGCCGAACTGGCCCACGCGGTGATGGTCACCCACGGGCCCAGTTTCGAAAAGGGCAGGTTGTTCGACCGCATGCGCCCTCTGGTGGGCGATGGTCTGGCCACTGCCGGCGGCAAGGTCCACCGTCGGCACCGCAGACTGATGCAGCCTGCGTTCCACCAGGCGCGCATCGCCGGCTACTGCGACATCATGAGCGACCGGGCCAGGGACCTGGTCGACTCATGGGAGCCGGGGCAGCTCATCGCCGTGGAGCAGGTGATGGGCGAGTTCGCGGTCGGCACGCTGGCGGCGACCATGTTCTCGGCCGAGATCGGCCGTCCGGCCGTGGAAGCGGTCCGCCGGGACGTCCCGATCATCCTCAAGAACATGCTGCTTCGTGCGGTCTCTCCACAGATCCTGGACCGGCTGCCGATCCCTCCCAACCGCCGGTTCGACGCCGCCGCCGCGCGACTGCGTCAGGTCATCGACGATGTCATCGCTGCGACACGCCACGCCGGCGACACCGACCAGCCCGACTTGCTGTCGACGCTGCTGGCCGCCCGTGACGCGGACACCGGCGAGGCGCTGAGCGACACCGAGGTCAGGGATGAACTCGTCACGATTCTGTTCGCCGGAACCGAGACCACAGCCTCGACGCTGAGCTGGGCGTTCCACGAAATCGGGCGGCACCCCGAGGTCGAGGCGCGCCTGCTCGCCGAGGTCGACGCTGTGGTGGGCGATGAGCCCGTGCGCTTCGAGCATGTGGCCCAACTCGCCTACCTCCGCCGCGTGCTCGACGAGGTGATCCGTCTGCACGGAGTGACCCTGCTGATGCGCCGGGCAACCGAGCCCGTGGAACTGGGTGGGGTCACCCTCCCGGCGGGCACGGAAGTCGCCTTCAGTCTCTACGCTCTGCACCAGGACCCACGCCTCTACACGGAGCCGGAGCGCTTTGATCCCGACAGGTGGCTTCCGGAGCGGCGCGACGGCCTGCCCAGAGAGGCATTCGTCCCGTTCGGCTCAGGTGCCCGCAAGTGCATTGGCGACGCCTTCTCCTGGGCGGAGATCACCATCACGCTGGCCACTGTCCTGGCCCGATGGCGGCTGCGTCCCGTTCCCGGTCACACCACCCGGGAAGCCACCGCCGCCATGCCCCATCCCGACCACCTCCCTATGACGGTTGTCCCGCGAGACGGCCAGGATCCAGGTGTCGTCGCGGGCACGGGTGGGTCAGGGGTTCGCCGGAGAGGGTGAAGGGTCGCGCCGTGGTACGGGCAGGCAACCGCGGCGGGCAGCTGAACGGCCACCGGCGCAACCGCCGGTGGCCGAACAGTCAGTAGCTGAACTGCTGGATCTGCGCGTCGTTCGGGCCGTAGGTCCAGCCGGTCCGGGTCGACGGATCGAGCTGAATGGCGTTCTCCGACCCGCCGTGGCCGCCGATGGTGAAGCCGGTCAGGGTGCGGAGCACCGTGCCCGTCGTCAGGTCCACGATCACCAGCTGGCCGGTGGAGTTGTTGTCCGGGACCCACATCCCCGCGCCGAAGTACGCGGTGCCCTTGGGCGTCGCGTACGAGACCACGGCGATCTTGTGTGCGCCGTCCACGGCGAGGCCGACCGGCTTGCCAAGCCGTACGGTAATCCCGGCGCCTGCGGCGCCAGTGGTTTCGTCGAGCGAAGCGATGACGCCGGTGGGGACGATGTTCACGCTGATCGCCGTGGCCGAGAGGTTGTAGAGGGTGCCGGCGCCGTCCGAAGCGATGCCGTGGCTGCACTGCGAGGTGGAGCCGGCGGCCGTCACAGCCCTGGTGGCGAGGTCGATCCGGGCCACGGTGACGCTGCCGAGGCAGTTGAACGGTCCGGCGGCCTTGGCCAGGAGGACCTCGCCCGAGGAGGGGTCGACGCTGAGCAGGTCGTACATTCCGGCCGACACACCGGTCAGGTCGGCGGGGATGGGCTGCCCGGTGCTTCCGGTGCCGAGGTCGACCGGCAGCACCAGGTCCGCGCGGCCGGCGCCGCGCAGGAGCAGGGCGCCCCGGTCGTGGATGGTGTCCACCCGTCCGGTGATGTAGGTGTAGTCGGCCGCGGGCAGTGTGCTGGCGCCGACGAGCGTGTCGGTGGCGGTGTTCCAGGTCTCCACCCGTACGTCGCCGCCGGCGGTGGAGCGGTGCACCAGCAGGACCCGGCCGGCGGCGACGCCCAGTACCTTGTAGTCGGAACCGGCGCCCGGGTCCGAGGTGATGACGGCCCCGTAGCGGCCGGACGCGGTCGAGTAGTGCCGCACCTCGGTACCGCCGGAGGTCGTGGCGAGGGCCGCCACGGAGTCACTCCCGGCCGTGGCGAAGCTCAGCACCGTCGAACCGCCGGGGGCGAGCCCGTCGTCGAAGATCAGCGTGGACAGCGGGGACGCCTGGCCGACGACGTGCCCGTTCCGGTCCAGGGCGAGCACCCGCACCCCGTAGCTGTCCGAGCTGATCAGGCCCAGTGCCACCGGGTCCAGCCGCACCGATCCCGACCTGCCGGTCAGCACGCGGTGGACAACCGAGGAGCCGTCCACCCCGTCGTCGTCCAGGGCGGTGCCGTTGGCGTTGGTGAACGTGTTGAGCGAGCCGTGGAGGGTGGGGGCGGGCGCGGAGATCTCCACCTCGGCGGCGCGCACCCCGCGCACGGACCGTACGTCGTAGCGTAGTTCGAAGGTGGGGGCAGCGCGGGTGACCTCGATCGTGTGGCCCTCGACGCCGTTCGCCCCAGTGAGGGTCGGCGCGGCCGGGCGGTCCGCGGCGGTGCTGCCGGCCACCCGGATCGGCGCGAACTCCCCGTACGCCACTCGCGTCGGGATGCCGCCGAAGCCGGCCTGGGCGACGCCGATTCCGTAGATCCCGCCGCCGCCGTCGAAGGCGTCGGCCGGGATGGTGACGGTGCCCTTCGGCGAGGTCAGCGCCTGGTGCCAGGCAGGTGTGAAGATTGGCGCGAGCAGCGGGTTCCAGTGGCCGACGGTGGAGAGGACGAGCTGCGGCGACGAGGTACTCGCCACTCCGGTCAGGTCATAGGACACGGTGACGGGCTGCCCGGCCGCGACGGCTGCCGGGGCCTTGGGCGCGGCAGCCTCGGCATACGTGCCGTCGGTGGGACCGACCGCGAGGGTACGGGTGGCGGTGGCGCGGGTGCGGCCGTCGATTACGACCCGGTAGGTGACGGTGAGGCTCCGGTCGGCGGTGGCGATGACCGGGAGCCCGGCGGCGGTGAGGAGCTGAGTCGGCGTCACCCGTATCGCGGGCATGGTGGATCGGAACACCGTGGAGCCGATGGTGAGGGTGTACTCGGCATGGCCGGTGACACCGGTGACGTCCCCGGCGAAGGTGACCGGGCCGACCAGGCCCTCGCCGGTGCCGCCCGAGGCGCGGTTACCGAGGTCGATGCGGCCCGGGTCGGTGGTCTCCAGGAAGGCGCCGCCGAGGCCGCCGATGGTGACGCGGTGGGCGACGGACAGCCGGACGAGCGCGGGTCCCCCGGTGTCCCGGCCGAGCGCCTTCTGCACGGCGGCCGTGACGTCGATCTGAGGGCCGACGTGCAGGGCCCGGTCGATCTGCGCCGGGGTGGACACGCTGCGGCCGGTCTGCTCCAGGACGTCCCGGACCCGGGCGGGGGTCAGGTGGTGGCCGCCGAGTCGTCCGGCCTGGAGCACCACGGCCGCGGCGGCGGCGATCTCGGGTGCGGCGGCGGACGTACCGCCGTTGAGGGACACGTTCACGTCCTGCGGGGTGCCGTGGCCTGCGTGGGAGAAGGCGATGATGTTGTCACTTGGTGCGGAGAGGTCCACACGGCTGCCGAAGCCGGAAGAGAAGCCGCTGATCCTGGTCTCGGCGGTGGTGGCGTCGCCGCCCGGGCCGGCGGCCAGCGTGTCGTCCAGGGTGCTGCCGCCCGCGGCTATGGCGCCGCTGTCCGGCACCAGGGAGGGCGTGGTGGACTCCGCGTCGTCGTCGATGACGGTGGCCCGGCGGGAGTCGGTCGCGAGGTCGGTCGGGGTGCTGCCGCCGTCGGGGCCCACGGACGCCGGGGTGTAGAGGCGGGTGCCGTCGTTGGAGGAGATCGACACCACGATGCCGTCCCGCACGATGGACGCGACGACCGAGCGGATGAACGGATCGTCCTCCAGGTAGCGGCCCGGGAAGCCCGCGCTGTCGGTACCGAAGCCGAGGCTGGCGGTGATCACGTCGGGCCGGGGTGACTGCTGGGCGGCGGCCAGCAGCGCGCCCGCGATCTGGTCGGTGGTCGGCTGCTGCGGAACGACCAGACGGTAGTTCGAGCCCGGAGCTATGCCGAGCAGGTCGGTGTAGCCGCTACCGGTCGCCTCGGGACGTTGCCGGTCGTGGGTGAGCGGCGCCATCACGCTGAAGTCCAGCATGACTTCGCCGAGGGAGGCGTCCTGGTTCTCGGTGGAAGCGGCGCCGTCGAGACCGCCGGAGTCCTTCGCCACGTAGGTGGGGATCAGCGGCATCGACGGCAGGTCGAGGTAGCGCTGCCCGCCCTGGAGCACGGTCGTGGGGCCGTTGCCCTGCACGTACGTGTCGCCGGCGTCGGCCATCGACTGGTCGGTGAGGTCGCCGATCGACACGTTGGTGATGGTCTCGCCGGCACCGGGCTGCTGACCGTAGCGGCCCTGCAGCAGCGAGAACGCGCCGACCGCGTCCACGCCGCCCGCGTTGAGGAAGGCCTGCGAGGAATTGGTGAGGGCGTCGTTGGTGGGCACGGCACCCGACGGCGTCCCTACCGTGCGGGCCGTCTTCTTCGGGTACGCGCTCTGCGCCGTCGCCGGCAGCGGCATGGCCCCGGTGTTCATGGTGTTCACATAGCGGTCGGGCTCGGCGTAGGCGATGCCCGGCGTGCCCTGCAGGGCACGGGCCACGGCCGCCGAGTCCCGCTGGGTGGTCTGCACGACGTAGCTGCGGTCCAGTCCGGGGGCGGACTGCCGTACCAGCGGGTGCAGTGAAGTGGCGCCCACCGTACGGAACTTGGCATCGAGGGCGGGGCTGCTGGTGTGCGGAGCGCGGGCCGCCAGGCGGGTACCGGGCAGGAGCCGGCCGGTGACGGAGGTGCCCTGATCGAGGGTGACGAGGACCTGGCCGGGGATCACACCCTGGCGTTCCTTGGGCGGTACGGGCGACGCCTGCCCGGCCGAGGTCGTGTCCAGGGGCGTACGGACGGATGGGGGCGCACCGCTCGCGGGCACTGCGACCGCGGCGGACGCGGCGGCGAGGGTCAGGACGACGGCGACGCGGACGAGACTGCTGCCCGAGGGGTGGGCACGCGGCATGGGATACCTTCCGGGGAGGAGCAATCGCACACAGACGACAGGGCCGTGGGCCCGCCGGGATCGTGTGGATCGCCGCAGGACAACGCCCCTTTCTCCAGGCGAAGATGTCAACCGCTGCGGATGGGGCACAAGATGCGAGAGTGGCTGACTTGCGCCAAGTGGCGGCTGGTGGCTAGGAACGACCGGAGCGGAAATGGAACTTGACGTCCTAGGACTCAGCGAGGAAACACAAGTCGTCTACACAGCCCTGGTCGGGCTGCCCCGCAGCACCGCCTCGGCGCTCGCTGAAGCCTGCGCACTGTCCGTGAGCACGGCGGGGCGGCTGCTGTCCGGCCTGGTGAAGGACGGCCTGGCGACCCGGTCTGCGGGCCGGCCGCCGCACTTCACCGCGGCCGCCCCGGACGTCGCGGTCACCGCCCTGATCCAGGAGCGTGAGCACCGGCTCGACGCGGCCCGCTCCCTGGTGCAGCAGCTCGTCGAGACACACCGCGAGGCCCACCGGATCAGCAGGCCGGACATCGCGGTGGAACTCCTGACTGACTGGAAGGACATCAGCGCAGCAGTCCACCGGCTCACCACCGGCTCCCAGCAGCAGGTCCGCGCCTTCGACCGGCCGCCGTACATCGACCGCCCGGGCAGCAACCTGGAGGACCAGGTCCGGCGCCGGCGCACCGGAGTGACGCACCGGGTGATCTACGACCGGGCGGCGGTGGCCTGGCCCGGGCGGCTGGCCGCGGACATCCTGCCGAGCATACGGACCGGTGAACAGGCCCGGGTGCGGAGCGAGTTGCCGCTCAAACTGGTGATCCGGGACAGCCAGACGGCGATCATCCCGTTCAGCCTCGCTCCCGGCGGCCACTCGGCGGCGTACCTCATCCACCACTCACCGATGCTCGCCGCCCTGGAGGCCCTGTTCGAGGCGGAGTGGGAGCGCGCGGTGCCCCTGAAGGACACCAGCCCGCTCGGCGAGCGCTCCGGGCAGCCGGACGCCGAAACCCGCGCGCTGCTGGCGCTGCTCACCTCCGGCAGTACGGACGCGGCGATCGCCCGCACCCAGGGCTGGAGCCAGCGCACCACGCAACGCCGAATCCACCGGCTGATGACCGAACTCGGCGCGTCCACCCGCTTCCAGGCCGCGGCACTGGCGGCCCAGCGGGGCTGGCTCTAGGCCGGCCGGCTTGCGGGCTGAGCTGGTGACTGGTGCGCCACGGTGTCACGCGCCTTCCCGCTAACGTTTTCAGGGAATCCTTGCCCAGGATGTCGAAATCGTCGCGCGTGCTTCTACCTATCACTGAGAACGCCTGACCAGGGCGTGGAAGCTTTGAGGAGCCGGCCATGAAGTACATGCTGTTGATGCAGTTCAGCGAGAAGACGGCGGACTTCCCGGGAATCGGGACCTGGACCGCGGAGGAGGTCAAGGCGCACATCGCCTTCATGATGGACACCAACAGGAAGCTCACCGATGCCGGGGAGCTGGTCGACGCCCAGGGGCTGGCGATGCCGGAGACGGCCCGGATCGTCCGCTCCCACGTCGGCGGCACGCCCGTAGTCACCGAGGGCCCCTTCCCCGAAACCAAGGAGTTCCTGGCCGGCTACTGGATCGTCGACTGCGACAAGCCCGAGCGGGCGGTGGAGATCGCCGCGTCCATCTCGGCCGCGCCCGGCCCCGGCGGCGCCCCGCTGAACATGCCGATCGAGGTGCGCCAGGTGATGTCGGCACCACCCGAGGAGATGTGAGCCCTGGCTGACGCGGGCGTGAGCGCCGAGGACCTGCTGCGCGAGCTGGCGCCGCAGGTCGTCGGCGTGCTCACGCGGCGTTTCAGGGACTTCGACGCCGCCGAGGATGCCGTCCAGGAGGCATTGCTGGCCGCGGCGACCCAATGGCGGGACGAGGGTCTGCCGAGCAATCCGCGTGGATGGCTGGTCCAGGTCGCGAGCCGCCGCATGATCGAGCAGGTGCGCAGCGAGCAGGCACGGCGCCGCCGGGAGGAACTCGCCGCCAACCAGGTGCCCGTGGACCGGCAGTGGGCGCCGGCAGCGGACGACGACGAATCCCCTGACCGGGACGACACGCTGATCGTGCTGTTCATGTGCTGCCATCCCGCGCTGTCACCGGCGTCCGCGATCGCGCTGACCCTGCGGTCGGTGGGAGGCCTGACCACGACCGAGATCGCCCGCGCCTTCCTGGTGCCCGAAGCGACCATGGCGCAGCGGATCAGCCGGGCCAAGCAGCGCATCAGGACCTCCGGAATCCCCTTCGGTATGCCCGGCCATGACGACTGGGCGCCTCGACTCGAAGCGGCGTTGCACGTCCTGTATCTGATCTTCACCGAGGGATCCACCAGTAGTGGCGGCCCCCACGTGCAACGCGTCGAGCTCTCGAAGGAGGCGATCCGGCTGGCCAGGGCCGTGCACGAGCTGCTCCCCGACGACAGCGAGGTCACCGGACTGCTCGCGCTGATGCTGCTGACCGATGCCCGGAGCCCGGCGCGCACCGGCCCAGGCGGCGAGCTGATCCCGCTGGCCGAACAGGACCGCGACCTGTGGGACGGCAACGCCATCGCCGAGGGAGTCGCGCTCATCACCGCTGCCCTGCCCAAGGGCCCCGTGGGCCCTTACCAGGTTCAAGCGGCGGTAGCCGCAGTCCACGACGAGGCGGCGACGGTCGAGGAGACCGACTGGCCCCAGATCCTCGCACTGTACGGAGTACTGGAACGCATCTCTCCCACTCCCGTGGTGTCGCTCAACCGCGCCGTCGCCGCCGCCATGGTGCACGGCCCGGCCGTGGGCCTCGACATCCTCAGGGCCTTGGAGTCGGACCGACGCCTGGCGGGGAACCACCACCTGTACGCCGCCAGGGCCCACCTCCTCGAGATGGCCGGCGACTTCGGGGCCGCGATCGAGAGCTACCGCGCAGCCGCGAACCGCACGACCAGCCTGCCGGAACGGCACTACCTCACCATCCGGGCCGCCAAGCTCGCCGCGCCGCCCACCCCGACCCCGACCGGCCATGGCACGCAGACCCCATGACCGCCGCCGTGATCGAGGCGCCGGGGTCAGGCGGGGCAGTTGTGGTAGGCGGCCAGAAGCCACCTGCCGTTCTGGCGGGTGAGGGTCCAGGTGGCGACCACCCAGCGGTCGTCGGGGGCTTCGGTCTCGCCGGCCATCACGACAGCGCTCCTGGTGACGACGATGGCGGCGTCGGCGCCGAGATGGCGGACGCTCTGCACTTCGTCCCGGACCTGGCTGCCCTTGAGCGGGCCGGCGAAGGCCGCCGCCATGCGGTCGCGGGTCGCTGCTCGGCCGGTGCTGTAGGAGCCGGGCAGGATCGAGGTCGCGTCCTCGGTGTAGGAAGCAACCAAGCCATCGGCGTCGTTGTCCGCCCAGGCCTGGTAGAGGTTGTCGAGCACGGCGAGGACCTCGCGGTCCTTGGTGTCGGTCATGGTCTTTCCTTCCGTCGGTGTGCTGCCTTCACCGGTACATACCTGGCGGCACGCCGCGGCTCATCGCTCGCGCGGCGATGACTTTCGGGGAACCTGCCGGTATGTATGGGCGCCGGGACCTACGCGAGTGATGGAGGACAGGATGGCGACATCGACCAGCGAGGCCTTCACGGTCGAGACCAATCCGTTCCGGCGGGAGCTGCTGGCGCACTGCTACCGGATGCTCGGCTCGGTGCACGACGCCGAGGATCTGCTGCAGGAGACCTTGCTGCGTGCCTGGCGGGCGTACGACCAGTACGACCCGAGCCGCGCGGCACTGCGCACCTGGCTCTACCGCATCGCCACCAACGCCTGCCTGACCGCGCTCGAGCAGCGCAGCCGACGCCCGCTGCCCTCCGGGCTCGGCGCGCCGCCGGGCGACGATCCCGAGCAACCCCTGATGCGGGGCGAGGAGGTGCCGTGGCTCCAGCCGATCCCCGACGCGATGCTCGGCGACCCGGCGGGCGTGCTGCTCTCGCGGGGTTCGTTGCGGCTGGCCTTCGTCGCCGCGATGCAGTTCCTGCCGGCCCGGCAGCGGGCCGTGCTCATCCTGCGCGAGGTGCTGGACTGGCCCGCGGCCGACGTGGCCGCGACGCTGAACATGACGACCGCCGCGGTGAACAGTGCCCTGCAACGGGCCAGGGCCCGGCTCGGCGAGGCCGGGCTGGGCGAGGACCAGATCGACGAGCCCGCCGATCCCGGCCACCGCGCCCAGATCGAACGCTATGTCGTCGCCTTCGAGAACGCCGACCTCGCGGCTCTGGAGAAGCTGCTGACCGATGACGCCGTACTGGAGATGCCACCGTTCCTCAACTGGTACGTCGGCCGCGAGCCGTACATCCGCTTCATCGCACGCGTCTTCACACTCCGGGGCACGGACTGGCGCATGGTGCCGGCGCACGCGAACGGACAACCCGCGCTGGCCGCCTACACCCGCGCCGGGGATGGCGGGTATGTCCTGCACACCCTCCAGGTCTTCACCGTCACGGAGTCGGGAATCAGCCGCAACACCACCTTTCAGGACCAGGACCTGTTCGCCTACTTCGGCCTGCCCGAGCGGATCACCGGCGCCGAGGACTGAGGTGGAGGCGTTCGCCGGCCACCGGACTGCTGGTGCGGGTCAACTCCCTTTGCCGCCATGCTCCGGGAGGGTCTCCGTGATGGCGCCGGAAGGCTGCGGCGAACGCGTAGGGCGAGCCGTAGCCGATCACGGTGGCGATTTTCGCCAGGCCCAACTCGCCGTTGCGTAGGTAGTCGCGAGCCAGGGTCATTCGCCAATCGGTCAGGTACTGCATCGGAGTCTGGCCGAGCGCGTCTCGGAAGGTTCGTGCGAATGCCGCCCGGGACAGTCCGCTGATCTCGGCGAGCTCGGGGACCGACCAAGGGTGCCCGGCATCCTCGTGGATGGCTTGCAACGCTGCGTTCAGCCGGGGATCTGCCGACGCCCGGTACCAGCGAGGTGCGGTGGTGCTCTGACGGAAACTGGTACGGATGGCAAGAACCAGAAGTATGTCGAGGAGCCGGTCCAGCACAGTGGGCTGACCTGGCTCCGGGGAAGCAAGCTCGCGGGACAGCAGGCCGATCACGTCGCGCAGGGGATCGCCGACGCCTGCCGAGAGTGGCAGCACCTGGGGCAGCGCATCAAGCAGGCCGCTGCCGATGTCCCCCGAAAACCGGTAGGCGCCGCACAGGAACACCGTCGCCTGTGGGTCCTCCGAGCGTCCCTCGCGACCGTGACGGGCCCGGAACTCCTCCGGTTCGAGGCAGTCGGCGCCGGGTTCATGGCCGATGTAGTGATCGGGGCCCCCGCGGACAAGCGTCACGTCGCCCGGCGAGAGCTCCATCGGGATGTGGGAGTCGTCGTCGAACCACAGCCACCCCCGCCCCCGCACGACAGCATGCACCGCGAGCTGCACAGAGCCCCCCAGTCGCAACCCCCAGGGGGGCGCGGCCACCGTTCGAGCAAAAACAGCGCCGGAAGCGCGCGCTCTCGCGAGGTGGTCGTACAGCAGATCCATGCGCCAAGTATTAAGCAGGACAATCACAGCGGTCAATTCTGTGAGTGTTTGAAACAAAGAATGGAGAGGATCACGCATTGATTCGCTCGACAGGTGCTCTCACCATGGATTCATGAATGATTCGCAGCAGACGACACTCGTACTCGGCGGTACCGGACGAACCGGATCGCTGGTGGCGCAGAACCTCATCGAGCGGGGCCTGAATGCGCGTACGGCCTCGCGCCACGACGCCGAGGTGCTGTTCGACTGGGACGACCCGACTACGCATGCCCGTGCCCTGGAAGGCGTCGACCGCGTCTACCTCGTCACGCCCGTCATGCGGATCACGTACGCGGGCCTGGTGTCCGACTTCCTCGATCGTGCCGCAGGAGCCGGGGTACGGCACGTTACGTACCTCAGCACCTACGGCAGCAACCAGGCACCACCGGAGGTGGACATCCGGGCCGTCGAGCTCGACCTCGCGGGCCGAGGATCCTTCACGCACTCCATCCTGCGTCCCGCATGGGTCATGCAGAACTTCAGCGACGAACACCTGCCGGTCATCGAAGGCGCCATCACCGTACCGACCCGCGGCGGCGCGGAAGCCTTCGTCGATGCCGCCGACATCGCGGCGGTCGCGGTCGAGACGCTGGTCGACCCTGACGCCCATGCCGGCGCGCAGTACGCGCCGACCGGCCCTCAAGCGCTCACGGTCAGCGACGTCGCCGACATCATCGCCGACGTGATCGGCGGACCCGTCATCCACAACGACATCGACGCTGACGCATGGATCGGCGGTGCGATCGCAGCCGGCCTCGTACCCGCCGACTACGCCGTGATGCTCCGCTGGCTGACGGGGACCATCATCTCCGGCAACGGTTCCCGGCCGAATGACGACATCGAGAAGGTCACTGGCCGGCCGCCGACCACCTTCCATGACTTCGCCCGGCGGAATGCACACGCATGGACCCTCCAGGAGGCCAAGTGACCACGCCCATCCACGAGTTCGGCGACTACGCGGCGCTGTACCCGTTCTTCCGAATCATCGAGGAAGGACTGGCAGGCCTCGTTGACGAGGGGCACTTCTTCGATCTCCTGGCCGAAGACGTCATCTTCGACTACGTGATTTCCGTGCCCGGATACCCGCGACGGGTTGTGGGCCGCCGGGCCGTGGCCGAGCTCTACCGGGGCTACGGCAGCAACATCGTCCTGCGGAGCGCGGACGAACTGGCCGTTCACCGGGATCGTGAGGCGTCGGTGACCGTGCTTGAGTACGCGGTGCACGGGCAGGCAGTCCAAACCGGGCGGACCTACGACAACCGCTTCGTCTCTGTGATCACCATCAAGGATCGCAAAGTGACGCACTGGCGGGACTACCTGGACCCCGTCGCAGTCTTCAACGCGATCGGATGGCCTGCACGGTAACGGTGAACGCGCGGCGGCTCCGAGCTCGACGCTCTCGCCGAGGAACCCTGCGGGCCCCTCGCCGGGCGGGGCCCTACCTCTCGCGCCACGTGCTCACCATGCCCGGCGCGTACCGGATGTTCCCGACCACTGCGAACGGCCCCTTCGGCTTCCCGAGCCTGCTCCCTGCGGTCAACTGACCCTGCGCCTTCCGAAACGAGTCCGGCCCCGCCACTCACGCAGCGGGGCCAGAACCCAACACCTTCACGGCTCTTCTAGCTGAGGGTGAAGTCGTCCGCGTAGACGTCTGCCTGCCCGTACCAGCCGTGGACGTAGACGGTGACGGTTCCGCTGCTGCCGGTGGTGAAGGGGACCGTCAGCTTGTTCCAGCTCGTGCTGTTCGACCAGGTGCTGGCGCTCGCGCCGCCACTGACGCCGATGTAGGCGTAGGGACCCTGGACCCAACCGGTCAACGTGTAGCTGTGGTTGGGAGAGAGGGTGACCGTCTGGTCGCATTCGCCGGTGCTGCTCGCGCTGGGGGTGACCTGGAGGGCGTGGCTGCCGGAGTGGACCGGGCTGGAGACCACGCTGCTGCCGCCCGTGCAGGTCCAGGGGCTGAGGCTGCCGGTTTCGAAGCCGGCATTGGTCAGCGAGCCCCCACCGCCTCCGCCCCCGCCACCGCTGGTGGTGACGGTGAGCGTGTAGGTCGCGCTGTGGCTGCCGGTGGAGGCGGTGCCGGACACGGTGATCGGGTAGGAGCCCGCGGGTACGGACGAGCCGACCGTCGCCGTCAGCGTCGAACTGCCGCCGGAGCTGACGGAGGCGGGGTTGAGGGAGACGCTGACGCCGGAGGGCGCTCCGGAAGCCGAGAGGCTGACGGACTCGGCGCTGCCGGAGGTGACGGCCGTGGAGACGGACGCGGTGGTGGAGCCGCCCTGGGCGACCGACGCGGAGCCCGGTGACAGGGAAAGCGAGAAGTCACTGGTGCCGCCGCCCCCGCCGCCCGAGCTGCCCTCGTACGGCACAAACGCGTTCGTGAACGCGAGGCTGCTCTGGCTGATCTCGCTACACGTGGACAGGGAGTTTGCGCTGCCACTGCACGGCTGGTCCCGGTTGGCCGACCAGAACGCCAGCCGCCCGACACCGTGCTGCGCGGCGAAGCTCTCCACCGTCTGGGCGTCCGCCAGGGTGAACGTGGACCCGTCGTCGTTCTTGCCGATCATCGGGGTGATCCCGAGGTTGGCGTAGGTGTAGCCGGAGTCGACGGACTGCATTTGCGCCAGCGTGGCCTGGGCGGCGGAGACCGCGCCCTGGCCCATCTCGGTGCCGGTGCCCGCGTAGTAGTCCATGGTCATGATGTTGACCACGTCGATCCTGATGCCCGCGTTCTTGGCGGCCTTGAGGATGTTGACGCCGTCGTTGGTCAAACCGCTCGTCAGTACCGGCAGGGTCATCGAGAACTGCAGGCCGGGGTTGGTGGCCTTGAGGTCCTTCATTGCCTGCATCTGGCGGGCCGCGGAGGCGGTGTCGGCGATGGCGGCGCCCTCGATGTCGAAATCGAGCTGGTTGACGCCGTAGTCATTGATGATGGCCTGGTACCCGGCGTCGATGCTGCTCTGCGTGGAGCAGGTCCAGGCGAGCGCATTGCCGCTCGCGCCACCGGAGGAGATGATGACTGAGGCGCCCTCGGACTTCGCCTTGGCGATCTCGGGGTCGGTGAAGGAGTCGGCGCCGATGGGGAGGGTGTCGCCCCAGATCTGGTTGCAGCCTTCGCCGAGGACGAAGGCCGCTGTGTACGCCTTGAGTCCGTGTCCGGTGATGGCGGTGTCCAACAGGCCTTCCTGGCCGTTCGACATGTCGACGTAGGGAGCCACGGAGTAGACGCTGGTCGCGGCGCTGCTGGTGGGGGCCAGAGCGACGACCGCGCCGGCGGTCGCGAGTGCGAGAGCGCAGGCGGAAGCGACTGTTCTTGCCAGGTGCATGACAGAACCCCTTTCGGGGATGCCCATCGGGCGTGGGGGTGTGGGGTGGTGTGGGGGAAGTCGTGCCGCCCAGGCCTGGCGTTGGTACATACCAAACAACCTGTGCGCGTCCACGTCAATAGGACTAGACCAAATAGTGCGGGCTGGTGACGATCGCCTTGAGCTGGTCCAGTGCGTCACCGAGCAGTGAGCATCACATCAGAAACTGCCGCACCGGCCGTACAGAGAACACGATGCAGCCCTCTTGCAGGGTCGGGCCGTCCGTTACGCTCGGGGACATGAAACTCCACGTCGGATGCGCGATGTGGGCACACACCGCCTGGCAGGGCCGCTTGCTTCCGCACCCCCTTGCGCCCCGGGAGCGCTTGCGCGCCTACGCGAGCTGGTGCAACGCGGTCGAGGGCAACACGACCTTCTACGCGACGCCGTCCGCCGACACGGTGAGGTCCTGGGCCGAGCAGACCGCACCGGACTTCCGGCTCCTGGTCAAGCTTCCCAAGCAAATCACCCACGAGCGTCGCCTGACCGACACCGACGGCCCGCTGCGCGCCTTCCTCGACGTGATCGAGCCGCTCGGCCCGCGCGTGCACGCCCTGTGGGTCCAGCTGCCGGCGTCTTTCGGCCCCTCGGGCCTCGGCACGCTGGCCGCCTTCCTGCACCGGGCACCGCGCGGGCTCCGCTGCACCGTCGAAGTCCGCCACCCCGCGTTCTTTGCGGACCCGCGCTGGGAGCGCCGATTGGAGGGAGTCCTGGACGGCGTCGGCGCCGAGTGGACGTCCTTCGACACGACCGACCTGTTCTCCGCCCCGCCGACCAGCGCGGCGGAGCGGGAGGCTTGGGCGAAGAAACCCCAACTGCCGCGCAGGTCGCGGGCGCTCACCGCCCATCCGGTCGTCCGCTACATCGGCCGGGACGACTCACAGCGCACTGCTGCGGGCTGGCGCCACTGGACGGAAACGGTCGCCGACTGGCTGCGCGAGGGCCGCTCCCCCACCGTGTTCATCCACACGCCGGACAACGACGAGGCCCTCGCCCTCGCGCGGCGCTTCCACGACGATGTCAGGGCTCTCGTTCCCGGGCTCGAGCGGCTACCCGAGCCGGTCCCCGCCGGCCCGCCAACGCTCTTTTGACGGGTGGGCCGACCGGTGTCGAGCCGGTCGGCGTACCAGCCTGTCAGCAAGCGGCCGGGATCGGGGCCGGCAGGCGACGAGCCGCCAGGCGTGGCCCTCGTCGGCCCGGACGGCGAGCGCGAGTTGATGTGCCGTCAGCTCGGCCGAGGAGCGCGACCACGCCCAGCAGGTCGAGATCCTGACCCTGCGTCACCAGATCATCCCTGACGAGGCCGGCCACCTGCGCGGGGCCGGCCGCCGGCGGCGGGGCAGTCGGTACGGATGTGGTCAGGTGGACGGGGTGGCGAAGTAGTGGCCCTTGTCGAGGTCGTCGATGAGCCCGGGCCCGGTCGGCTGCCAGTCCAGCAGTTCGCGGGTGTGCGCGCTGGAGGCGGGGCTGTCGATGCCGAGGAAGCCCGCCAGCCAGCTGAAGTGCCCGGCTGCGTCGTCGGGGGAGATCGAGGCCACGGGCAGGCCAAGGTGCCGCCCGATCACCTCGGCGACGCTACGGATCGGCACGCCCTCGTCCGCGACCGCGTGCAGCGTGGAGCCGGCCGGAGCACTCTCCAGCGCCAGGCGGAAGAGGTGCGCGGCGTCGGACCGGTGCACGGCGGGCCAGCGGTTGGCACCGTCGCCGATATAGCCGCTGACGCCCTTCTCGCGGGCGATGGCGACGATGGTGGCCACGAAGCCGTTGTCCCCGTCGCCGTGCACGGTCGGCGGAAGCCGTACGACCGAGGAGCGAACGCCGCGGTCCGCGAGGGCGACCGTCGCATGCGCGTTGGCGAGCCGCTTGGCCGGGCCGCCGGCAAAGTGGGCCCCGACCGGGTCGGACGGCCGGCCGTCCTGCTCGGTCGCGACCCGCCCCGGCGCCAACCCGAGAGTCCCGGAGGCGATGAGGAACGGGCGGTCGGATCCGGCGAGCGCCTCGCCGAACGTGTCGATGGCACGCCGGTCCGCGTCGGCGGCGTCCTCGAAGCCGCCGCTGAACGCGACGTCGTGCTTGAAGGCGAGGTGGATCACACCGTCGGACTCGGCAGCCGCGCTGCGCAGCACGTCGAGATCGTCGAGCGTGCCGCGGCGCACCTCGGCACCGGCCTCGGCGAGGGCAGCGGCCGAGGTGTCCGAGCGGGCGAGCCCGAGGACCTGATGGCCCGCGCCGATGAGCTCCGGAACAACAGCTGAACCGATCCAGCCGGACGCGCCGGTGATGAACACACGCATGAGAAGAACCTCCGGGTAGGCCTACCGTCCTGGCCGCGCGGTACCGGGGTACCGGGGGTTCCGGGGTACCGGAACACGGTTGTGCTGCGAACGGGACGATGTCAGTTACTGTCATCAACGGTAGCACCCGATGACAGTTACTGCCATCACGTATGATCGGGGGCATGGGTCGATGGGAGCCGAACGCGCGCGGGCGACTTGAACAGGCTGCGCTGGCCCTCTACAGCGAGCACGGGTTCGAGCAGACCACCGCCGCGCAGATCGCCGAACGCGCCGGGCTCACCGAGCGGACGTTCTTCCGGCACTACGCCGACAAGCGCGAGGTGCTGTTCGGAGGTGCCCACGCGCTGGAGGAGATCTTCGTGCAAACCCTCGCCGGCACCCCGGACACGGCCACGCCGATCGACGCCATGGCCTCGACGCTGGAGACCGTCGCCGCCTTCTTCCTTGAGCGCCACGAGTTCGCCCGACAACGCCAGGCCGTCATCATGGCGAACACGGAGCTGCGCGAGCGGGAGCTGATCAAGCTCGCGTCACTGGCCTCAGCGCTGGCCGCCACGCTACGCCGACGCGGCGTCAAAGACCCGGCCGCGAGCCTCACCGCGGAGGCGGGCATCGCCGTCTTCAAGGTCGGGTTCGAGCGCTGGGTCGGCGAGAGCGGGGAACGCACCCTGGCCGACTTCTTGCGGGAGGCGCTCGACGGACTCAAAGCGGTGGCCGCGGGCGAGTGACCGCAGGCCCGCCCGGGGGCGGCAGACCTGCCCCGCCGACGTCGGCGCCCGGAGTCCGTGATCCGGATCCTGCGCCGCGTCACCTCCACCTGACACCTCAGCCGGAGCCATCTTTCTGAGCGCGCTGCGCACGATGCGGGGGATGCGAAAGGACCAGGTGAAGAGGGTGGAGAGGTCGCCGCCAGAGAGACACTGACCTGCTCGACCCCCCGTAGGTTGATTCCGGAGCCCACGCCGCGATCCTCCCGTCGGCGAGGGCTCCACCATTCCCACCCGGTCTACTCGGGTTCCCACCGGTGCGGGCCGCCGCCGATCCACAGCACGTCGCCGGACGTTTCGACGTCGAGGTCCTCTATGCCGGCGCGGCGGCACAACTCGACCACGTCCGCAGGGAACTGGCCGGCGGAGTCACACCTTTTCACGGCGCAGGTCTCGACCGGCAGCGCCTTCACCACGACAGACCGCCGCCACCACCGGGCCGAGCCGGTACCCAGCATTTCTGACCGCATGGCCACCTGCGACACTTCCGTCCCATGCATCCAGCCTCTGCAGCCATCGGCATGCTCCTGCTGCTCGCAGGAGTGAGCTCATGTTCCAACACCCCTCAGGCCAGCACCTCTGCCGGCACACGGCCCGATATCTCAGCAAGCGCGGGGAACGCGGCGGTGCCGGCCACCCATGCCCGTCCCTTCGACCGGTCCGGCGACCCACAGTGCGCAATCACCTACTACAGCGTCGGTGCCAACATGACGACCTGGACCGCGACGACGACCATCGCCGGGGAGCTCGTCACCCAGGCCACCCACACCGGAGGTCAGCCCGACCGCAACGATGTGACCATCCCCGCCGGGCACCACACCTTCATCGCTTGGGCTGCGCTCGCGAAGATCACCGACCTGAACGGCACCCTGCACGCCGGCGGAACCCAGTACCACTGCTCGGTTGCACCGGCGCGCTGATCAAACGGTCGGCCGTGGCCACCACGCACTCCGGGATCCGACCGCCTACCGCCTGACGCTGCCGCCCTCGCTGTTCACCGATGACTCAGGTCCGTTGAGAGGGGCGCATGACCGACTGCGACCGCGACTAGCTGGTGGTGTAGTCGCCAACGGCACAATGCGGAAGGGTCCCGGCGTCGTTGCCGTAGCCCATGAACGAGGCGTACATCCATGCGGAGTTGGGCGTGTAGATGCCCGTCACGCTGTTGTACTGGCCCTGGGCGTGGATCCACAGGTTGCCGTAGCCGGCGATGCCGTCACTGCGGATATAGCAGTCCGCGAAGGCGTAGGAGCTGGAGCTGATCGGCAGAACGTCACCGCTGTTCTTGGCACAGCTCGGAGAGGCGCAGGCGTACTCGCCGATGTGGTTGGACCCGTAGTTGGCCCACTTCTCCCCCAAGTAGCGACACTGCCCCAGGCCCTGGTTGATGGCGGCCTCGTTGTCGAAGAACGGGGCGTACACCCACCCGGCGAAGGAGTGGGTGCTGCGGCCGTCGCCGTAGTAGACGCCCGAGATGTGGTACCACGTGCTGCTGAAGCCAGGGATGTAGCCGCCGATGCCCCAGCAGTCGGCTGAGACGGACGAGCCGCTGTTGGCGTGGATGTCGGTGGCGTTGCCGCCGCCCCAACTGCCGTTCTTGGGGCTGTTGACGTCCGGGGTGACGTAGATGCCCGCGCCGTAGCCGGTTTGGCCTTGCGGGATCCACTGGTTCCCGCCTTGGGTGGTGGCGTGCGCGGCGCTGGCCGGCAGCACTATCGTGCCGAAGAGCAGCGCGATGGCCGCTATGGCCTGACCGAACCGCTTGAGGTGTTTCACCGGCGCGAAGGCAAGGCCGAGGGCTGCAGCTATGCCGTCCAGGCGGCGCAGGAGCTCCTTCATCAGGTGGTTCCCTTTCGTCTACGCGGTGCCAAGGGCCGATCGGCCCATCGGCTACCACCATGACGAACGAGTGCCACCGAATCGGACAGTCAGCTGATCCACCACCCCACGCAGGCGCTGAGGGGTGGTCAGGAGTGGTGATGAGGAGTGGTTGGCTACTGGGCGCGAATGGGCTTGAGTCTCCAGTAGGGGGAGGCGAGAGAGTGAGGGCATGGACGGCGACACGCTCTACTCGATCGGTGATCTGGCCCGGCGGACCGGGCTGACGGTCAAGGCCATTCGGTTCTACTCCGACTGCGGGATCGTGCCGCCGACTGACCGCAGCCCGGCCGGCTACCGCCTCTACGGCATAGACGCCGTTGCCCGCTTGGCCCTTGTGCGGACGCTGCGCGACTTGGGGCTGGACCTTCCCACGATCCGGAAGGTCGTGGACCGGGAGATATCGCTTCCCGAGGTCGCCGCAGCGCACGCCGAAGCCTTGGCGGTGCAGATCCGGATGCTGCGCCTGCGGCGCGCAGTGCTGACGGCGGTGGCCAAGCGCGGGTCCACACCTGAGGAGATGGATCTCATGCACAAGCTGGCCAAGCTCTCCGAGGACGAACGCCGACGTCTGGTCGGCGATTTCCTCGACACCGCCTTCGGCGGCCTGGACGCCAACGCCGAATTCGTGGGGATCATGCGGTCGATGACCCCCGAGCTTCCCGACAGCCCCGAGCCCGAGCAGGTCGAGGCGTGGGTGGAGTTGGCCGAGCTGTCCCAGGATCCGGATTTCCGCGCCGGCATGCGGCGCATGGCTGAGCACTATGTGGCCGATCGGGCCCATGGCCGCACCGCGGGCCTGCGCCGCGATCCTGCCACAGCAGTCCGCGACCAGGTCGGGCCGGCCCTGGTAGCCGGCATCGACCCCGTCTCGCCCCAGGCCGATCCGGTCATCGCGGCGGTCATGGCCCAGTACGCGCACGTCTTGAGAAGCCCCGACGACGTCGACCTTCGGCGCCGGCTGTTGACCCGGCTGGAGACCGCAAACGACCCTCGCCGGGAGCGATACCTTCAGCTGCTCGCAGTGATCAACGGCTGGTCGGCTCCGGAATGCCTGACGCCGGTCTTCGACTGGTTCATCCAGGCCTTGCGTGCCCGGATACCGGGCTAGCTTGCTGAGGATGCGCCCCTGACGCGG
This sequence comes from Streptacidiphilus sp. MAP12-16, assembly GCF_041262165.1. Taxonomy (NCBI): domain Bacteria; kingdom Bacillati; phylum Actinomycetota; class Actinomycetes; order Kitasatosporales; family Streptomycetaceae; genus Streptacidiphilus; species Streptacidiphilus sp. MAP12-16. Next base: position 144,477 of record NZ_JBGCBY010000002.1, on the reverse strand, counting down.
AGCCAGTCTGCGGTATGACCATGTGCGCGGCCTGCGCAGACGCCTTCGAGACCCAGCACCCCCGGAGCGAAATGGGACGGCCCCCGGCGAGGAACCCCACCGGGGGCCGTTCGTGATGCTGAGCCCTAGAAGAGTTCGATCGGACCGCCGGACCGGTTCCCGGACTCCGTGGAGTACGACGAGGCCCAGAAGCCGCCCGACGAGCAGTACGCCGAAGCGCTGCTGGAGTCGGGGCCCTGGTAGTCGTTCACGCTCCAGGTCCAGCTGCGGCAGTTGCTGTGCAGCGTGAAGTACATCCGCTCATCGGTGCGCGAGCCCGAGGTGTTGATGTTCCAGGAGATGTATCCGCTGGTCGAGCCGCTGCCGCTGAAGCACACGCCGACAGATGCGCCGTAGCTGGTGCTGTAGCCGCCACAGCTGTCGGCGTGCGCCGCGCCTGCGGTGGCGATCGTCGCTCCGCCGGCGAGGGCGAGGGTGGCGGCGGTGAGGGCAATGGTGCGGCGGGTCTTTCGGAGCTTGAGCATGGGTGGCTTGTCTCCTAACTCGTGCTGGGCGGGCGCTTGTCGCGGTCCCGACAGACATCCTTCTGGCACGGAGGAGTGTCCAACCATGAGCTCGGACGATCCCGGACGACCCCGGTCGGGGCCTTGGACAACCCCGGACGGGCCTTGGACGAACCCGGACGGGGGCGCAGTTGCCGATCCCCCGGACACAGCCCCTCGACGGCGCACCCCCATCCACCGATCGCAGCATTCCGTCATCGTCCTGGCCGCGCTGCGGATGATCCGCGGGGCGCGCAAGGAGCAGGCGGCCGCGGGGAACGGCGGCGAGGCAGAAGCGGCGCTGATCTGCTCCCTACTCGGCCCGCCGTACGCTCGAGGTGAGGGCCCCGCTGCATCCCCCGCAGCGGGGCCCTCACCGTGCCCGGACTGTTCACGCCCACAGGTCGGGGCCTCCGCCCTCCCCTATCACTCTGCCGGCGGTCAGAGCGAGCCGTCGCTGGGGGCGGGTCAGTGCGTGGTGGCCGCCGCCGCTGCTGCCTGTTCCTGGAGGAGGCCGGCGATGCGGGCCAGGTCGTCGCCGCCGTCGATGACGCCCTGGATGTCCGGGACGGAGGCTCCGTTCATGGCGAGGTAGAAGGTGTAGAAGCGCCCGGGGCAGACCTCCATATAGCCGCCGATGGTCAGGGCGCCCTCGGCGATGCGTTGGTTGACCGCGTCCTCGCCGGCGACCGTGCCGGTCTTGGCCCAGACCTTGCCCTTGCCGGGGCAGTCGGAGCTGCTCGGGCAGACGAAGGCCAGCAAGCCGTCCACGCCCATCAGCGGCTGAGCCTCGCGGAACCGTGCGGCGTCGGGGGTGTGCGCCCAGTACCGAAGCAACTGGTTCTCCACTTGCGGCGTGACGCGATCGTTCGGGTCACCGCCGCGGCCGTCGAGCAGGTTGACCTGAGTGGGGTCGATCCCTGCGTGCACCAGGAAGGAGCGCAGCACCGGGAACCCGTCCCCGCACTGGTGGCTGTGGGCTGTCACCGCCATCAGGCAGACGGTGAGGTTGGCGCCGAGGTTGTGGCTGACCTTGAAGATCAGCCGCGCGTACTGCCAGAACTGCGGGGAAACATACGCGGCCACGCGCTTTGTGCCCCTGTAGGAACCCGGCAGCAGCGAGACGGGGTTGGCGCCGGTCGGCGACGCGGTGACCTTGACCCCGGCCCGGGCCAGTGCCTCGATCAGTGCGGTGCGGCCGAAGGACTCCGGGTCCTGGACGGACGAGACCCGGAGCTGCGGTTGTGAGCCGGCGGCGATCGTGCCGGACAGGTTGATCCGGGTGCCGTCGGGGGACGTCGACACGGCGATGGCGGTCGTCCCGCCCGCGGCGACGGTCCGCACGCTGGAGGTGACCTGGTACGGCGCGACCTGCGGGCGCCACATCAGTTTGGCCGCGTGTCCGGGTGTGGTCGCGGTGGTCAGCAGGTCGATGAGGTTGTCGTTGATGATCAGCGGGTTGGGGGCGGGGTTCAGCGGCGGGAACGTGGTGAAGAGCCGGGCGTCGACGACGACGTTCCCCTTCACCTCGGTGATCCCCGCGGCGCGGACCTGATGCGCGATCTGGTCAAGCCCCGCGAGCGGGTTCTCCGGGGTCAGCGTGGCGCCCGGGGCGTCGTTGGCGTAGGTGTGGTCGATCGGGACGAAGTCCACCGACCCGTTCGGCTTGGTGCGTCCGCCCATGGTGAGGTCGCCCTGGGCGACCAGGGACAGCGCGCCGGTCAGCACCGACCCCTTGCGCGTGCCGAGCGCCCGCACGGGCGTGGTGAAGCGGTGGTCGCCGCCGAGCGCGTGCCAGGCCCCGGAGACGGCGAACAGCTTGGCGGTCGAGCCGGGGAGGAAGAACTGGTCCGGGAAGTCGGAGTGGACGACGTTGCCCTGGTCGTCCAGCTCCAGCAGGCCCCATTGGGCGTGCACATAGGCGGGCTTCTGCATGATCGCCGCGATCTCGGACCCGAGATCCTCCCGGGGCATGATCGATGACGGCGGAGCCATGGCCGTCGTCAGCGCGGCGACCAGCGCCGCCGTGACGGCGGCAGTCCAGCGGCGCCAAGGTCGAGCGGTCGTGCCCATGCATCCACCGTTCCGGCCGTACCCCGGCCATACCCTCGTAGCTGTGTCACAGCGGTGCCGAATGTTCTGTGCGGCATGGCACGCGTACCCCGGTCGCCGCCGGCGTGCACGGTCCGACTCGGCGTTTCACCCACGCGGGCCCACGCCGGGGGCCAACGCGGAGGACCGACGGCGCGTCAGTGCCAGGCCGACCGCGAGGAGCGGCGGCGCGACGAGCATTCCGGCGACGTCACTGAGCTCGCCGGTCACCATGCCGGGCCATTCCCGTTTCAGCAGGTGGTCGTTGACCGCCAGGAGCAGCAGCCCGAACAGCGCTCCTCTACGCCCCGACGACAACGACGCGGCCGCCGGCAGGTATCAAGATCCTGGCCGGTGAGATGTCAACGGATGCCAGGCGGCATCTGATGATGGCGCTGCGCCAGGAGAGGGCCGGGCACGTTGCCATCGGCTGAAGGGATGATCTGTGCCTGATATGCCGTCATTCTGCTGCGGGACCGCCGGATGTGCGTGGGTCCGGGCCGTACGATGCTGCCGCAACAGTCTGGACATTTCAGGATCTTTCCGGCATTGGTCGGTCTTCCAGAAGCGGCGGTATGCATGAAACCGATGTTCCGTAGTCGGCTGCGGCCCTGGGCCGCTGCCTGCGTGACGCTCGTGACCCTTACGGCCGTGGCCGCCACCGCTCCCACGGCGCTGGCGACCGCGCCCCCGCGCGTACTCGCAGCGGAGCACGGCTACGACCTCCCGCCGGCCGTCGAGGCGATCATGCACAAGCCCGGTTACCAGACCGCACAGTGGGGCGTGTACGAGGTCGACCCCTCGAACGGGGAGGTGATCCACTCCCAGTTCGCGCGCCAGTCCTTCGTCCCCGGGTCGGACACCAAGCTCGTCACCCTCTCGGCCGCCTGGCACAGCCTGGGCCCCGACCACCGCTTCACCACACCCGTCTACGCGACGGGCACACGCCGCGGGTCGGCCCTGAACGGGAACCTTGCGTTGGTGGCCCAGGGCGACCTGACGATGGGTGGCCGGACCAAGCCTGACGGTTCGGTGGACTACACCAACGTCGACCACACGTCCGCCAACGACCTGCCAGGCGCAACCCTCACCCCGGAGGACCCGCTCGCGGGCCTGAACCAGATCGCCCGGCAGGTGCGCAACGCCGGCATCACCCGCGTCAACGGCGACGTGATCATCGATCCCAAGATCTTCACGCCCCCGGATCTGGACCCGCAGCCCACCCCGTTGATCATCAACGACAATCTCATCGACCTGCTCACCACTCCGACCACGGCCGGGCACCCGGCCAAGCTGTTCTGGCGCCCGCAGGTCAAGCCGTACAGCGTCGCCTTCGACGTGAAGACGGTGGCAGCCGGCGGCGCGACGGACATCACCGTCAAGGCCTCCCGTGACGGCACCAGGATCACCGTGTCAGGCACCATCGCGGCCGGGACGCAGCCCCTCCTGCGGACGTCCGCCATCCAGGACCCCAACGCCTACGGCCGCACCGCGCTGATCGAGGCACTCGGCCGCGCGGGCGTCACCGTCACCGCGAAGCCGACCGGTCCCAACCCGGAGCGCGCGCTGCCGAGGTCCTACGCTCACGATCCGCGGGTGGCCGCCTTCGTCTCCCCGCCCTACCGGCAGTACGCCAAGCTGATCCTGAAGGTCAGCCACAACCTCGGCGCCAACCTGGCCCTGTGCAACATGGCCGTCCTGCGGGGCAGCAAGGACTGCTTCGCCGGCGGATTCGCGGTCGAGCACGACTTCCTGACCAGGGTCGCGCACATCGACCCGACGCAGTTCCAGCTCGACGACGGGCGCGGCGGCGATGCGACCGAAAAGGCCACTCCGGTCGGTCTCGCCCAGATCCTCGACTACTGGCTGCACACCCCTGACGCGGCCGCGTTCCGGCTGTCCCTCCCCATCCTGGGGGTCAACGGCTCGAACGCGATCTCCTGCCCCCACTGCCCGGCCAAGGGCAAGGTCTTTGCCAAGCCCGGCACCATCATCGGCCTCGACCGGCTCAACGGGCAGCTCGACGTCGCGGATCAGAGCCAGGCCGGCTACCTGCAGACCGACGACGGCCACCTGCTCATCTTCGTCGTCCTCGTCAACTCCGCCACCGCCCCTGACATCCAGGGCGTCCTCCGTATCTTCGACGACAGCAACCAGATCTCCGCCCTGCTGCAGGAGGAGGCCTCGGCACACCTGTGACAGCAGGCGACACTGGCTGACCTCATCCCTACGCGCGCCTGCAGCACGAGGCTGGGCACAAAGAGCAGCAGCCCTCGCCGGGAGGATCCCTGGCGAGGGCTGCTGTTCGATCAGGTTTTTGAGGTCCAGCAGCAGGAGCTGGTGGTGCTGGAGCAGGTGCCGTTCATGACCTCGCTCGCGTCCGCGAAGTCGGTGATCTCGAAAGTGTCCGACTCCAGTTCCAGGATCTCCTGGGTCAGGGACGCGAGTGCCGTGTCGTTGCTGGGCATGATGACTCCTCGGGGTGTTCAGGCTGTTCTCTCGAACAGACGGTCTCTCTTGCAGTTCATTTCTATCGGGCTCCACTTGCATACCGCCCTCCTGGCACTGTCACTTCACTGACGCCAAAAGGCCGCACCGGATGCGTTTCACAAAAGCAGCAGCCCTCGCCGGGTGGATCCCCGGCGAGGGCTGCTGTTCGATCAGGCCTTCTTCCAGCAGCAGGAGCTGGTGGTGCTGGAGCAAGTACCGTTCATGACCTCGCTCGCGTCCGCGAAGTCGGTGATCTCAAAGGTGTCCGACTCCAGTTCCAGGATCTCCTGGGTCAGGGACGCGAGTGCCGTGTCGTTGCTGGGCATGATGACTCCTCAGGGTATTCAGGCTGTTCTCTCGAACAGACGGTCTCTCTTGCAGTTCATTTCTATCGGGCTCCACTTGCATACCGCCCTCCTGGCACTGTCACTTCACTGACGCCAAAAGGCCGCACCGGCCGCTATTCAGGACGGGGATCCCAGCGGAAACGGCGGACGGCGATCAGCGTGCCGATGGTCCCCCAAGCCAGCAGGACGCCGAGCTGGTGCCACTGGAATCCGGTGTGCTGGGCGAACGGCCCGAGCAGGGCCTGGTTGAAGGGCCGCATGGGGAGCAGGCCGGCGATGCTGTTCAGCAGTCCGGAATGGATCGGGAAGTAGTTGCCGGAAATGAAGAGCAGGGGAAACTGGATGAACTGCACCACCGACGACGCGGCCTCGGAGTTGCTGATCAGCGAGGAGACCGCGACTCCGAGAGCGCAGAAGCTCGCGACACCCAGCAGGAGGGTTACCACGATCGCGGCCCAGTGGGTGGGCAGCGCCACCCCGTACAGGGCGCCGGTGCCGATGACCAGAACGACGTCGATGACGCTGACCGCCACGCAGTGCGCCAGCAGGCCCAGGAAGTAGGTCCAGGCTGACACGGGGGTGGCGTGGAGCCGCTTCAGGATCCCGTTCTGGCGCCGGATGGACAGGGTGACCGCGAGCTGTCCGTAGCACGCGCCGAGCACCGAGAGAGCCGCCACGGTGGGGGTGAAGTACTGCATGCCCGAGAGTCCGTAGAAGAAGCTGTCCTGCTGCTCACCGCCGAAGACCGCTCCGAAGATCACGATGACCATCACGGGGAGGGCGAAGGTGAAGGAGACGGACTGCGGGTTTCGCCAGAAGGACAGCTGCTCGTACCTGATCTGGTGGACCACCAGCTTCAGTCTGCCGCGCAGGCCAGTGCGTGGACCCGGACCCAGTACTGCGGTGGTGCTCAGACTGCTCATGATCGGCTCCGGCTCGTCGACTGTAGCTGCGGTGCGCCCGGCGCGGACGCGGCCTGCCCGGTGAGGGGGTCGGCCAGGCTGAGATAGACGTCCTCCAAGCTGGGCTGCTCGATGGTCAACCCGTCCAGCAGGATGTCTCGCCGAAGGGCCCAGCCGGTCAGTTCGTGGAGGGCCCGGGTGGGTTCGTCGACCTCCACGGTGACCATTCGGCCGGCCCTGCCGGTGACGGGCAGGGGCAGGTTCTCGGCATCGACGCCCGGGGGAAGGGCGAAGCGTATGCGCTTGCGCGCACTGTCCCGGCCGCCGATGGTGGCCGGGGTACCGGAGGCGACGATCCGGCCGGAGACGATCACCGCCACCTGGTCGGCGAGCGCTTGGGCCTCGTCCATGTAGTGGGTGGTCAGCAGGATCGTGGTGCCGGTGGCCTGCAGATTCTTCACCACCTCCCATGCACTGTGCCGGGAACTGGGGTCGAAGCCCGTGGTGGGCTCGTCCAGGAACAGCAGCTGCGGGTTGCCGATCACCCCCAGGGCCAGGTCCAGACGGCGTTTCTGACCCCCTGACAGGTCCTTGACCTTCGCCCGCTCCTTGCCGGCCAAGCCGGTGAGTTCGATGACCTCGTCGACGCCGCGCGGGTTCGGGTAGTACCCGGCGTTGCGCGAGATGGTCTCGCGCACGGTGAGGTACGGCTCGACCGCGATGTCCTGCAGGACCAGCCCGATCCGCTCGCGGAGCCAGCGGCCTTCGGCCCGGTCGCCCGGATCGCGCCCCAGTACTTCCACACGGCCGCTGTCCCGCGCACGAAAGCCTTCGAGGATCTCAAGAGTGGTGGTCTTGCCCGCACCGTTGGGGCCGAGGAGCGCGAAGATCTCACCGCGCGTGACCGTGAAGCTCGCGCCGCGAACGGCCTCGTTCCCGCGATAGTTCTTGCGCAGGTCGTCCACAACCACCGCGCTCATCGTGCCCACCCCGCCCACGATGTGAGCCGTGCCTTGACGGAGTATTCCGTCCTCGGTCGACAGAGCAACATTGCTTCTCCTTCATATTGGCTGGTCATCGGTGCTCGGACAGGCGCTGGCACCCTCTTAGGGTCTGTCCGGCCGATCTTCGCGGATCAGCGCACGCCGTCTGGTGCGGTGCCTCGCAAGGCGGCGGAGCGCCCTTCGTAGCGGAGCTACCAGGGCGGTGCGCCAACGCGGCGAGGTGCCGTGCCAGGCGGTGGGCGCCCGCGAAGATCGGCCGGACAGACCCTAGGAGAAGGGGTGCGGGACCAGACGCAACGCGTCGTCCCGAAGGCCCGGGGCGCGCAGCCGGGGCATCCGAATGGCGCGCTGCCGGGACCAGCCGAAGTCCATGGGCAGTAGTCCGGGCACCAGCGTGCGAACGGTCCGTAGCCCCAGCAACTCCTGCTCCGGCGAGGTCTGGTCCACGACGATCACGTCGAAGCCGGCCTTGACCAGCTCGTCCCGGCAGAAGAGCACGTCCTCCAGGAGATCCTGAGAGCGGGGGCGTTGCCGCTGCCAGTCGGCATAGATCTGCTCCAACGAGCCGGTCGCGACCGGCTCCAGGTAGCTCCTGGCATGCTGTGCCATCTGTGGCAGACCGAAGAGCGCGGAGTGATCGGGGAGGTTTCTGACCAGATCGAAGTTCCGTGCCATGGCCTCGAGTTCGGGCAGTTGCTCGCGTACACGTCCGGGCAGCTGCGGGATGTAGGTGAGCGTCTCGGAGACGGCGGCCTCGATCGCGGAGGCCGGGTCGAATCCCGCTCCCGCAGCGAAGGAGAGCAGGCCGGGTCCGCCGTCACGGCGCACCGCGAGGCTGGTCACCACCGGGACAGCGAGATCAGCCCGGGTGTCGAAGGCGTGGATGTCGTAGCCCGCGAGGGCGGCGCGGTCGACCATGTCCCGGATCGGCCGGCTGTCGCACGAACCAAGGTCGATCTCGGTCACCGGGGTGTCGCGGTACCAGGCAAGTAGGAAGGAGTCCCGTTCGATCACCTCCAGCAGTCCGAACAGCACGGCCTCCTCCAGGCAGCTGCCGATGGCACAGCCGTTGGAGCACTCGTCCACGAAGTCGTCGGCCGCGGTGCCCTCGCAGTAGTAGGCCGACCGGAGCGGAACCAGGATCGGGTGCCGGTCGCGGAGCGAGTAGCCCTGCACCCAGGGGATCGGCCTGGCCGGGTCGAAGGGGCTGAGCGAAGGATTGCCGGCATAGGTCTCGGGCGCGTAGTCGCCGCAGTCGCGCGGGTCGAGGGCGGCCTCCCGGAGGTTGTCGTACGCCTCCACCAGCAGCGGGCTGCCGGATCGGCGGTGGGTGCTCGCGTACCGCTCCAGCCCCTCAAGGAAGCCCAGGTCCCGGCTGCCGCGAAAGGAGTTGGCCTTGCCGCTCCAGGTCATGTCACCCAGCCCGGCCTGAGTTCGCATGAGGATCTTGCCCGCCACCGGCGCCGTGGTGGGGGATGAGACGTCGGGCCAGGCACGTGGGCCGAGCACCCCGCAGACCGGGTTCACCAGTGCGCCGCCCGGCAGCCCGTAGGAAGCCGGGGAGCGCAGCCGGTAGACGTTCTCAGCAGGTCTGAGCCGGGGGACCAACCGCAGCGCGGGGGGCTGCGACCGGCCGTCGTCGGTCGCGGTCGCGTTCTCCGCCAGGACCCCGGCGCAGTAGGGGCACAGCGGCTCGGCGAGGAGGGCGACGGTGGAGGTCCGCAGGGTCGTCAGGTCCACCCTGGTGACCTGCGGCAGACCCGCGTCCGCCGCCTCCCTTGAGGCCCGGGCCGTCTGCCCGGCGTGGTTCGTGACCAACTGGTGGACTGCCCAAACCGCGGCCGCGCTGAAGTCCGTGATCAGCGGCCACTGAGACGGCGCGGTGGTGGCGGCGCCGGTCTCCAGCGCGTCGCGCTCGGCGCTGCCACGCAGCCGCTGCCAGCGTACGGCCAGGCAGTTGCCGCAGGCCTTTCTTTCCGTCTCGCCGCCCCAAGGGCCGATCAGCACGGCTTCGGAGGTCACATGGATGGTGGCCCGGGCCCGCTGCTCGACCCTGGCGGCCGGCTCCGGCCGCAGCGCGTCGGCGTCCCCGAGGGCGGAGACGCGCGGAGGCGGGGGCAGAGGCACCCCGGGCCCGGACTGCGGCGTAGCCCAGCGGGTGAGCCGTCGTTGCAGCTCGTCCCGTGCGGTGTCCAGCGGCCCGGCGGACATGTGGAGTTCCAGAGGGGTCACGTTGCTCATTTCTTACCGGACTTACGAGTCCCACCGGTCGTGGTGGTCCTGGTGGTGCGCCAGGTCCGGAACGCCAAGATGCCGGTGAGAACGAGGAGTGGCAGGATGCCGGCGAACCAGGCGTACCCGCCCGGCACGAGCTGCCGGCAGAACAGCCCGAGCACCGCCAGCAGCGCGCCGGTCAGCACGGTCGATCCGAGCGCGTAGCCGCCGTAGACCAGCCGCAATCGGGCGGGGTATGTGCCGACGCCGGGCCCCCTCCGGACCAGGCGGCTTGCGGCCAGAACGGCGAACCTGCGGCTCTCCGTCGCGAGTTGGGCTGTGCCGAGCAGAAACTCCAGGATCTTGTACCCGTCCAGTGGCGAGAGGGGGAGCAGGTTGACCAACCCCGCCCCGGCACCGATCAGCAGCAGCGCGCCCAGCACAGGGTGGGTCCTGGTGGGTTCGCCGAGGAGCAGCCAGACGAAGTAGACCGGCAGCAGGAGGGCGAGGTTTGCCAGCACCCCGGCCCCGGCCGTGGCCACCTGGTGCCGACGGCGCGGGAAGAAGCGGACGTTCTCCACCTCGCAGTACAGGTACGCCATCGGGAGCCGCCAGCGCACACCTATCTCGGTGACCCTCCCGCCGGCAGCTCGGCCGACCAGCCCGTGCGCGAGCTCGTGCAGCGCCATGCTGACCCAGACCGCGGCCGCCACTGCCAGGAGCGCCGGCGGTTCGTGCCGAAGCGAGGCTGCGCTGGCTGCCAGCGCAGGCAGGTGGGCGGCGATTCCGGCCAGCTGCGCGACCAGCAGGAGCAGCAGGAGGGCCAGGAAGAGCGGACGGCGGGCGAAGCCCGTGGCCCGATGCAGCCGGTCGATCAGCGCGGGGGTGTCCGGGACCAGCTCGATCCGACCTTCGAGCAGTGAGGATCGTGGCCGTTCGGTCTGCTCCGGCATCGTCCCGTGTGCGGTGCCGACCAGCAGTCGCCGGCCGTACAGCAGCCCCAGCAGCTGGCGCCACTGCGGCTCGCCCAGCCGGACCCCGTACTGGGCGGCGTAGTCGTCCCCGATCTCGTCCAGGGTCCGGACCCCGTCCAGCCGGTCCATGACGAAGTGGACCTTCGCCGCGACCTCCATCCGCGCGCCGGTCTGCGGATCCAGCAGCAGATGGATCCGCGCCGGTCCTCGCGTCAACGGGCGACTGACCAGGATGTCGGGGCGCAGCTGAGGGCGGCCCTGCAGCATCTCGGGAACGCTCACGACGCCGACATCCGGGACTCACGCAGGGACCGGGCCAGTATGAAGGCGAGGTAGGCCTCGTCCTGGATGGTCATCGAGAGCCGGTTGTTGGTCATGTGCATATAGGGGACGAGCAGCCGGGGCAGGGTCAGCTCGGGGGCGGTGACCCTCACGCCTCCCTGTCCTTCCGATCCGTCGAAGAGCAGTTCACCGCGGCGGGTGAGGTCGAGGACCCGCTCGCGCAATTCCCGGCAGTGCTCAGCCCACAGGCGCAAGGTGCCCGGCATGCTGGCGAAGTCGTCCCGCCCGACGGCCTCGAGGATCCGCCGGAAACGCGATGCCGGCGACGCGTCGGCAGTCTCGTAGACCCGGTCGAAACCTGCCCTGTCGGTGGCTTCGGGGGACGCGGAGGCCCCGTCCCAGTAGGCGTAGTAGCGCTCGAAGAAATCCAGCAGCAGGTCGTCGTCCGCGAGCAGGCACCCGGACATGACCATCATCAGCTGCGCGGAGAAGCCGAGGGCGACCGTGCGCAGATGCAGGTTCAGCGTGCGGTTGGCGGTGAGGACCAGGCCGCTGGAGTGCCGGAAGTGCCACTCGGCCAACGCGACCCCGGCCGGACCACCGTACTTGGCGTACTCCGGCTCGTACTCCTCGGTGCTGAAGGTGTTGTTCGCCCGGAGCCGCATCCTGCCGTCCGAGCCCGTCATGCGTTCACGCTGGTCCGGCGAGTACTCCAGGTCGAAGAGCTTGTCGTAGTACTCGTCGAGGTAGCCGGGCGGCATCTCGTACAGCGCGGGGCGCTTGCGCAGGAACTCGGCGATGGCCTGCTCGGCCCGTTCCCGTACCGGCGCGGCGGCGTCGGGAGAGGAGGGCCGCAGGCGCAGTCGGACGTGCGGGCCCTCCATCCAGTAGTTGATGAAGAAGTGGCCGGCCAGCAGCCCCTCGGCGGTCAGCTCGTCGATCAGCGGTTCGACACACTGCAGCAGCAGCGGGCGCGGGCTGGCCGCGTAGAAGATGTGGAACGCCTGCCACGCCCCGGCGGTGTCGTCGGGCTCGGATCCGAAGTCGGTCGTCATGCCAGTCCTTCCTTCTCGATCGGGATCGGTACGATCTCCACCGCGAGTTCGGCCACGTGATTGCCGCGTTCGGAGCGCACGGAGAGGCTGTCCTCGGCGGGCAGCATCTCCTCCAGGACGACCTGCGCCTGCCTGCCGCCGATGACACCGTCCAGCGCGAGCAGCGACAGGGGGCTGTCGAAGTCGACGTACTGAGGTTTGCTGCGGCCCCGTTCCGCAGCGACCCCAACCGCAGCGACCCCAACCGCGCCGGCCCCGTCCGCACCGTCTTCCCCGTCCTGGTACACCCTGGCGAAGACCTGGTCGGGCAGCCCGAGGCGCTGCCGCAGGCGCTGCCAGCGCAGATACCACTCCGCTTCGGTGTCACCGGGCTCGCGGACCGGAAGCGCGCCCGCCGCTGCGGTCCAGCTGCGCCGGTGCAGGACCACGCTGCCGTAGCGGACCCGGGGCCGGCTGGTGACACCGTCGACGGCCGGGCTGTCGGGTACGCCGCGCCAGACGTCCAGAGCCACGTGGAAGGTCGGTGAGAGCAGCAGCAGGGTGCGCGGGATCTCGGGCAGCGCGTTGGGAATCATGTAGCCGAAGTAGAACGGCACCACTTCGCGGTTCAGCTGACGGGAACGCAGGACCAGCCGGTCTTCTGACGTGTCGTGTTCGACGTAGAGGTCGTCCAGGTGGAGCTGGGCCTGCGGAGCGGCGGTGCTGGTCTCACCGGGGCAGACGATCTCGTAGTCGGTCAACCGGCCGTGCAGGTTGAGGTTGGTGGTGGCGGACCCGGCGGTGATCTCGGCGAAGACCACGCCGTCGGGCTGCCATGACCGCAGAGTCTCCCGGAGGTCCGCGGAGAGCCCAACGGTCCCACCCGGTCCGTCGAAGCAGTGCGTGAACCGGGTGAACGGGAAGCAGAGACCGCCGTAGGCGTTGTTGAGGACCACCAGCGGGTCGCCCTCCCGCCTGGCCAACTGAAGGAAGTAGCTCTGCGGTTCGAACCCGCGTGGGATCGCTGCCAGATGGGCCGAGGCGGCTTCGACTGTGGCCGGGTCGATCAGGAACTCCTCGGCGCCCAAGGGGTGTTCGGCCCACTTCCGGCGAATCCGGGCGGTGAACTCCTGCCGGGTAAGGTCCAGTGCGGTGATCCCGGGCTGGCCCAGCCAGTTCACCTCGGCCGGGTGGCTGCCGTCATGGGCGCGCTGCGGGTTGCGTTCGGTGTGCTCCAGGTACCGGTCGAACAGGTCCTCATGGAAGTCGTGGACGAGGGTGAGCAGGTCCTCGCAGCGGCCGCCGCGCCCGTAGCGGGTGACGAAGAAGCCCTTGAGGGTGAGCCGCTGGGCCAGCATCACGTCGTAGGCGGGGAAGAGGGCCGACAGCGCGTTGAGCGGCTCGGCGGCCAGCCGCTCCCAGGTCCGGAGGTCGGCCTGGATCGGTGCCGAGGTGACGTCCTCGTAGAGCAGGATCTGCGGCAGTGAGGCCGGATCGGCGCCCAGTTCGGTCTGGATGTCGAGCAGTTCTCGGCGAAGCCGGGCAAGGATGGCACGCCGATCTGCGGTGTCGGCATCCGGGTACCGGGCGATCCAAGCGGCGGCCACCTCCAGGCGCTCGGCGACCTCGTGGGCCCAGGGGCGGTCGAGTGCGCGCAGCGCGGCCTGGAACGAGCGCAACGGGTCGTGGTCGTGCGCATCCGTTGCCAGGGCGGGCAGTTGGAGCAGGCCGAGGTCCAGCAGCGCGGCGAGATAGCGCTCGGTCTCCTCCGGCTCGGCGTTCGCGTTGGCGCCGAGCCAGGCCAGCACCTCGCCGCAGCGAATGTCCGGGCGCTGCTGGAAGAGTTCCAGCAGCCGCTCCAGTATTCCGCTGCGGCGCAGGAAGAAGACCCGGTCCTGAGCGGTGTCGAAGGTCACCGATCTGCTGTCGTCGCCGGACGTCAGCGAGCGGCGGACGTAGCGGATCCGACCCTCGCCAAGCACGAGACCGGATGCCGGAGCGACGGGTAGGTCGCTGCGGCGCAGCCCGTCCGCCGCGATGACCTGGGCGAGCCTGGCGAGCACCAGGACGTTGAGCCGGGGATGACTCGACCACTCCGGACTGAACGCCGTCTCCTGTTCGCCGTCCGGCTGGAAGCGTCCCGGCACCACGCTGGTGAATGTGGAGAACGGGCTGGGCTTGCAAGCCGTGCGGTACAGGTAAGCCAGGAGGGAACGCTCCAGCTTGCGTCCGCGCTTGTCCGGCGTGGCGTTCGCGGCGCTGATGAACGCGTCCAGCTGGCTGTCCAAGGTGGGCGATGCCAGCAGCAGTCCCAGCCGCAGCCGGTCTGCCTTCGCCAGCCTGCGCAGTTCGGCGCGGCTGCGGGCGAGATCCTCGTCGAACGCGGCGGCCGCCCTGCTGCGCGACTCCTCGTAGCGCTGCCGATCCGTCAGCCAGCCGGCGGCCAGCTCAGCGGTGGGTCCGCTGAGGAGGTCGGCGAGCTCCAGCGCCGCCGGCAGATCAGCGGGCAGGCGGTTGTTGAACACCTGGCGGCGCAGCGCCAGAACCTTGCGCCGCTGCCCGTCGTCCTCGTTCGCCTTGACCAGCGCGCCGAGCCGGTCGCTCAGGTCGGCACCCAGGGTGCGCAGCCGCGCCTCCTCACACAGAAGTTCGTCGGCCCGCCGACGTGTCTCCGGGCAGCGCAGGCCGTGTAACGCCTCGATCGGCAGCCCGGCGACCCGCATCATGAAGCGGCGGCTCAGCATCCGGGCCTCCGCGCCGCGGCCGGCGTTCACGGGGGTCGAGTGCCCGACCGTCATGGCGCTCCCTTGCTCGTTCAACGGCTCCCCCATCGGCTCAGGCGATCTCATAGCGGAAGTCGGCCGGGTGGGGCCGCTCATGGCCGACCATCATGCTCAGCAGGGGCATCTCAGCGGACCCCGCCAGGGCGAGCTCCTCGACGTAGGAGTCCCCGTCGAAGCCGAGTGCCACCCCGCAGCCGAGATCCATGGCCGCGCAGGCCGTGTAGACGGCCTGCGCGGTAGCGCCGACGGCCGCGGCGGCCAGCCGGTAGCCGCGGTCCCCGAGGGCGTCCAGCACGGCGGACGTACGCACGGTCGGGACGATCACCGCACCCGCCTGCTCCACGTTGTAGTTGTTCAGTGTGTAGGCCCGCTGCACGAAGGAGCCCGGCGCACCGGACCTGACCAGCCGCAGCGAACGGTCCAGCGGGTCATAGAGGTAGCTGCCGGGGGCCACCGACTCGACATGGTTGACGAAGACGTAGAGCCGGGTCAGGGACGGGCCGTCCGGTGGTTCGACGTCGCTGTCCAGGCGTCCCGCTGCCTCGGCGGCGGCGAGGATCGCGGACAGCTGTGCGGGGTCCACCGTGCGGTAGGAGGAGAATCGGCCGAAACTGCTGCGTCGGGCGCGCAGTGAGGTCCGGAGGTCCGAGGGCAGGGTCAGCGGCTCGGGCAGGGGGGTTCGCTCGCCTCCCGCGGCGACAGGTCGAGCGAGGGCAGTGGTCAGCGCACCCGCTGCGGGTCGTTCGGTCGCGCCCTCCAGAGCGGCCGCCTGCATCCGCTCGAGGAGGTCGAAGGTGTAAACCGTGCGGGAACGCTCCTGGTCGGCGTGTCGGACCCGGGCCGCGGCCGGAGTGGTCACGGTGGGGGCGGCCCGCGCGCCCTTCCAGCGGAGGGGGACGACGGCGAACAGGCCCTCCTTCTCCGGGTCGAGCCCGAGCAGCCGACTCAGCCGGGATTCGTCGAACCACAGCGCCGGGCCGATGTGCAGGCCCTGAGCGCGGGCCCACATCCGCCAGGTCTGCAGCACCGCACCCACGTCCATGGCGACGACGTGGTAGCAGAAGCTGTTGTACTTGAATGAGTTCTGCCAGAACTTGACGCCCAGGATCAGGAACTGGTCGGTGTCGCCGAGCCGTTCATCACTGAGGGCCGCTCCGACCTCCGCCGAGACGTCCCCGGCCAGCAGGCGCCGCATCGCGTGGTGCGCGGCGGAGTAGTGGTAGACGCCCGGTGCCAGCGGTCCGCTCGGTCCGGAGACCCAGTGGACGCCCACGGGGTAGAGCCCGCCCCCGGAGGCGCTGCCACGGGACCAGCCGGCGGACTGGTAGGAGGGCATCGTCATCATGCTGACGTTGGCGTGCACCGCCAGCCGTCGGCTGAGCAGGCCGCAGGAGTCCTGGAGCATCGCGCCGAGCAGCGGAAGCGTGAACGGCCGGTCGCCCCGGGGCCCGGTCAGACCGCTCTGCACGGTCGCGCCGGCGGCCTCTGCGACCGGGTCGCGACCAGGCAGAGCGAACCGCTCCGCTCCGGGGAAGTGTCTGCCGTCCCTGGGCTGGTCCGCCCAGTCGGGCTCGAAGTCGACGGGGTCCATGGGGACCCTGCTCCGGTGCAGCACTGCGGCCGCGTATTCATGGGCGAAACCCATGGCCGGTCCTTTCTCGTTCGTCGATGCTCACTGGGAGTCCGAACCGCTGCGCGGAGGCGGGGGGTGCCGGCACAGGGTGAGGAGTGCTCAGGGGAAGGGGTGGGGGGCGGGGTTGAGGTCCTCGGCGAGCAGGGCGCGCTCGCGCAGGCCGGCGTCCCGCAGCGCGGTGCGTACCCGGGGCAGGTGCAGCGCCCGCTGCCGTCCCGAGCCGAAGTCGATCGGCACCAGTCCCGGCACGATCACCTTCACCGCGTGGAAGCCCAGGTCGCGCTGCACGGACGTACTCTGGTCGACCACAATGACGTCGAACCCGGCGTGGTTCAGCACGTCGACGCAGCGCTGCACATCGTCGCGTAGGTCACGGCCAGGGGCGATGGCGTTCTTCGCGAAGGTCTGCGCGAGCGAGTGCCGCTCGCGATCGCCGGCCAGGAGGAAGTCCGCGTGGGCGGCCATCTCGGGCAGCCCGTAGATCAGCGGGTGGTCGTGGAGCCCTTGGACCCTCTCGTGGTCGGCCGCCATGGCACGCAACCGCTCCTGGTCGCGGGTCGCCATGCGGCGCAGCTTGACCGAGTCGGTGGCGATCTCGCACAGTCCGCCGGCGAGCGCCGTTTCCGGGTCCAGGCTCGCGCCGGCGCCAAAACTGAGTGCGCCCATGCCCCCGTCGATGCGCTCGGCGACCGCAGTCACCACCGGGATCGGGAAGCTGATCCTGGTGTCGAAGAACCGGGCTCGGTAGCCGTACATCTCCAGGCGGTCGACCATCGCCCGGGTCTCCGCGCGGCCGCTGCTGTACGGGTCGATCTCCGGCAGACCGGCCCTGCCGTACCAGGCGATCAGGAAGGCATCGCGCTCGACGGCCTCCATCAGACCGAAGTAGACCGCCTCTTCGAGGCAGCCGCCCGAGGCGCAGCCGCTGGAGCTCTCCTGGACGAAGCGCCTCTCCTCCTGGTCGGGGAGGTGGTAGTACGCCATGATCTCCGGTACCAGCACCGGGCGCTGGTCGCGCAGGGAGTACCCCCAGACCCAGGGGATCTCCAGGTCCGGCGTGAACGGCCGGACGCGCGGTTCGCTGCGGTAGTACTCGTCCGAGTACACCCCGCACAGCCGCGGGTCGAGCGCCTGGTCGGCGAGGGAGTCGTAACTCCCGTGCACGGCGGTCCGCTTGAGCCGGGGCTGCATGCCGGCGAACCGCTCGAGCCCTTCGAGCAGGCCGACCTTGACGCTCCTGCCGTACTGGCCGGTATGGCCGCCCCAGAAGCACTCGTTCAGGTAGCCGTCGGCACGCGCGGTGAAGCATCCGAGGGTCGCGGAGGTCGTCACCGAGCACAGGTCGGGCACCAGCGTGCCGCCGAGCATGCCGGCAACCGGGTTGGCGAAGGCCTCCACCGGCAGGTCGTAGTCCTCGATACCGCGCTGCCGGAAATCGTCCGGCGCGGGCTTGGGCACACTGCGCAGCACGATCCGGGCGCCCTCGGCGTCGTCGTCGGACGGTCGGGCGCAGTCCGGGCAGTCCGCGTCAGATATCAGCGGGTACTGGCGGATCCGGAGGTTTTCCAGGTCGACCAGGTAGACCGGAGGGAACCGACTGCTCTGCCCGGTCGCCCGCTTCTGCCCAGTCGCCCGCTTCTGCCCGGTCGCCCGCTCGGGGGTCGTCCGCTCCTGGTGGGCGGCGATCAGGGCTGCGATGGCGTCGGCGGCGAACGGCACGGCCCACGGAGGCATGCCGGTTGCCTTCGTCTCCGTCCCCAGTTCCAGGGCGTCGCGCAGGGACGTGGATCTGACGGCCTGCCAGCGCCTGGCCAGGCAGCGCGGACAGGGGGCGGCGCTGCCGTGGTCGGGAAGCGGGCCGACGACGGCATGGTGCCCGTACAGGTGGACCG
Source organism: Streptacidiphilus sp. MAP12-16 (assembly GCF_041262165.1). NCBI lineage: Bacteria > Bacillati > Actinomycetota > Actinomycetes > Kitasatosporales > Streptomycetaceae > Streptacidiphilus > Streptacidiphilus sp. MAP12-16. Next base: position 126,289 of record NZ_JBGCBY010000002.1, on the reverse strand, counting down.
GTGTGCGCCGGAGCGACTCCGCCGTGGCCGCCGGTACCGCCAGTTCGTCCCTGACGCCCAGGACCGACACCTCGACGTCGCAGTCCACGGCCTGCCGGGTGAGGCTGTCCGCCAGCAGGCGCGCCAGGTCCTCGCAGGTTTTGGTCCACAGCCCGGCGTAGCCCACGACGGCCCGCTGCGGCCGTGGCGCAGAGGCGGCTCGGGTGACCTCAGCGAGCATGGACCGCTCCCGTACCGAGGAGCACCCGGGCAACGTGGATCCGGCCGACCCGCAGATCCGCCGCAGTCACTGGAGCGAGCAGCACGTCCTGCCCGGCGCGGCGCAGCCGGTCGACCGCGGCATCCCAGGTTTGTACGGAGTGCAGATCGGCCTTCGTCTCGCCGCTGGGCACGATGCTTCCCGCGTCCAGCTCGCGGAACAGCGGATCTCCGGTGTCCACGCCTGCTGCTGCGCCGGGTTCGCGGCCCAGCTGCAGGCGGCCCAGGAGGTCCCGGATGGCCTCGACGGCCCCTTGCTGCCAGCGCAGCGCACTGCCCGCGGCCCAGTGCCATGCGCCGGTTTCCGGGTCGGCGACTCGGGCGAGCAGGACCGGAACCGCCCGATCGGCCGCGGTGCCGAACTCCAGCAGCTCCAGCTCGGCGCCCAGGTTGGCGGCGGAGCGAGCCAGGAAGGTGAGCTCGGCGTCCCGGGTCAACGACTCCGGCGCGACTCTGGCCACGGGGACGGCACCGCGCAGGGCTTGGCGCAGCGCGTCGTACGAGAGTGCGGTGAGCAGGCCGCGGGCCGCCGCCGCGCGTGCGGAACCGCCGGCACCGGTCCCGGCGGAAGTGGCCTCGAACAGGCGCTCCTGGTTGTCGGTACCGAAGGTGCGCAACGCGGCGGCCGGTACCAGCACGGTCTCGCCGCTGAGCAGCGAGACGGCGCCGGCCCAGGCCGGGATCCGGTCGACGGGGCCGCCGGTACCGCTGGCCGTGCTCAGTTGTTCGGGGCTGACCAGGGGCCAATTGGCGCGGGCGGCCTCCAGCTCCGGCCCGCGCAGCACCCCTGAGACCGGGACGACGTGCTCGGCGTAGACCTCGGCTGCCCGCAGCAGGCCGCGCAGCCGCGCGGCGGCGACGTGGTGCAGGTCGAAGGCCGAGATCTGTCGGGGTGCCGGATGACCGACACCCACGGTGAGGGTGGTGACCTTGAGCGGGCTCTGCTCCCATGACTCGTCGGCGAAACCGCCGAATACCCCGACGCCTGTTCCGACCAGGACGTTTCTCGCCTCCAGCTCGGCGAGCGCGGCCTGCGTGACCTGATCGTCCGCCACGTTTTCGACGCCGGGCGGGCCGTACGTCCCGTCCTGGGCGGTGTCGTCGGCTGCAGCGAGGTTCACGGCGGTGTCAGCGGTGTTGGCGGTGTCGGCGGCGTCGGCGGTGTCGGCGGTGTCGGCCAGCGAGCAGTACGGGCAGCGCGGGTGGGCGAGCAATCGCTCGGACACCACGTCCAGCGAGTCGAGGTCCTGAATGATCACTTGACCTGCGGTCTCGGCGGGCAGCGCCCCCGTGGCGAACCGGAAGACCTCGAACCCAAGCAGGTTGCCGAGCATCGCGGCCAGCGGCTTGCTCAGGTGTGGACGGGCAGGTTCACGTGGTGCGCCGGGGGCGATGCTGCTCCAGAGGTCGGCGGCGGCAGCTGCGTCCCCGTTGGCGCTCAGCCGCAGTACGGCGCAGACCCAGCAACCGGTCCTGCCGGGTTCCATCAACGGGCCGATCACGGCGCGATCGCCGAAGGTCCAGGCAGGAAGCACCGTGCGTCCCGCTGGGATGCCGGCCTGCACAAGCCGGGCCAGCTGCCGTTCCCCGGTCGAGCCGCCGGCCACCACGACCAGGTCGTACCCGTCCAGCTCGTCCCAGCCGAGCAGGGCGCTGCCGGAGCCCCCCGGGCTCTCGAGCAGGCTGAGCGAGACCGGGCAGCCGGCCTCGGTCAGAGCGGCCGCCTCGCTACGGACCTCCTCGAAGTCGTTGCCCGCCGAGTCCACGCCCTGCATGACTCCGATCGCGGCGCAGCCGTTGTGGACCAGGCTCAGCGCGCACCAGCGGGCCAGCATGTCGTCGCCGAGCACGGCCACCCGGGACTGGCGGAACCGCTGGAAGCGGCTGCTGTCGTTGTCGGCGTAGTGGTCGACGTAGGCGATCTGGGAGGCGAACCTGGCGGCCACCTCCGGCGCGAGCTCGTCGGCGGGCATGGTCCCCGACGCAGCCGCGTCCCGGGCGAAGCCGTGGTCGTAGAGGGCGCCGACGAGTTGGGCGACCATGTTCCGTTGTGCCTCGCCGAGCCCCTGACCGAGGGCGGAGACGCTGTTCGCACCGTTGAGGTGAGGGACGATCAGTGATGCGAAGCGGTACGCCGACTTGGTGTTGAGGCCGAAGCCGCCCTGGGCGTTGTGGAAGAGCACTCCTGAGGGCGTCTCGGTGAACAGGATGTCCCGCCGGAGGCGCGGCCGGGTTTCGGCGATCTCCTCATATGCAACGGCCACGTTCGTCACTTTCCTGTCGATCGGTGCGGCAGAGCGCTGCCGACTCCGGGTGCGGTCTGCTCGTCGGATGCCGCGCGGGTGATTTCCTGCAGGCGCTCGTTCATCTGGTAGTGCCCTACCGGTCCCTCCTCCAGCAGACCTGCCTGGAGGAGGCGTTCGAGGACCATCACGCCCGAGGAGGAGGGGCCGGTGTGGGTGGCGGGCTGTGCGGCGTGCACGGCTGCCCCCGGGCGGAGGCGGAGCGCTGGTGCGCCCGGCCCCGGTTCCAGCGGATCCCCACGCAGGATGGCGAGTTCGAGGCGTTGCAGGGGCGGTCCGGGGTCGATGCCCAGCTCGTCCAGCAGGTGTTGCTTCACCCTCCGGTACTCCGCGAGGGCCTCCGCCCGGCGGCCGGTGCGGTAGAGCGCCTCGATGAGTTGTTCCCAGAATCGCTCGTGCACCGGGTGGCTGTGAGCCATCGACAGGATCTCGGCCAGGACTCCACGACATCGACCGAGTGCGAGTTCGATGTCGAAGATCCGCTCGACCGTCTGCAGCCACTCCTCGGTCAGCTGCGGGACCGCGTCGCGCTGGAGGAGGGCGGAGTTGACGTTTCCCAGGATCGGCCTGCTCCGCCAGAGCGCCAGCGCCCGGCGCAGCAGTGCTAACTCGGCGTCGGGACTGTCGGCGGCATACGCCCGGTACAGCAGTTCGCGGAACCGGATCAGGTCCAGCGACCGTGCATCCGCGTTGATCCGGTAACCGTCGGAAAGGCTCTCGATCACGCTGGCCGCGATCCCGTACGTGCCGAAGACCCGCCGCAGCCGCAGAACGCACGTCTGCACTGCGGCCTTGGCGGTCTCCGGCGGATCGTCGCCCCAGATGGCCCGCTGCAGGTAGGAGACGGGCACGACCGTGTTGGCGTTCAGCAGGAGCGAAGCCAGCAGCGCGGCAGGCTTGGACGGCTGGAGTATCGCGAACTCGCGGCCGTCCGTGAAGCCCAGCGGTCCGAGGACGACGAACTGGACGCCCTCGGCAGCCTGCCCTGAGTCGGCCACACTTTCCTCCCTGTGTTCACGCATTGGGTGGGGTTGGTCGAAAGTATGAGGACCGGCATCCGCCTGTCAACCAGAATGGTTCCCATGGATGCTAAGATTCATCTCAGCGTAGATGACGCCATCCGATCAGAAGTCAGGAGGACGTCACGGTGACCGAAGAGGACGCGAGCGCCGAGACACTTGCGAGCAAGATCGACAGGTTGTTCCAGATCGTCCGGCGTCCGGGCGACCAACGGGAGCGATACAGCAACGAGGAGGTCGCCAAGGCGTGCCGCGAGGTCACCGGGGAGAGTTTCTCTGCCACCTACCTGTGGCAGCTGCGTACCGGTCGGCGCGACAACCCGACCAAGCGCCATCTGGAGGCGCTGGCGCACTTCTTCCAGGTCCCGCCCGCGTACTTCTTCAACGACGAGCAGGGCGCGGCGATCACGCAGGAGCTGGAACTGCTCGGCGCGCTGCGGGATGCCGGCGTGCGCAACGTCGCGCTTCGGGCGGTGAACCTCTCGCCGGCGTCGCTCGAGACGATCAGCGACGTGATCGACGCGATCGCGCGCAGGGAAGCCGACCGGAAGAACCCACCGCAGCCAGACTGAGAGGGCACCACGTCCCGTGCACTCGTACCTTGAGCACAGACGGCTGTCGAGACGATGCCGTCGACTCGCGCAAAGTCTCACGCTGCCCAGTCCATTCGACGCCGACGCCTTCATCGCCTCGACCGCCGAGCGGCTGGGTCGGCGCATCGAACTGATCCCGGTCGAGACCCGCCCGTCCGCCCCGTGCGGCCTGCTGGTCACCACCGACGACTGCGCGTACATCCTGTACGCCGCGGACACCAGCCCGCTGCACCAGCGTCAGATCCTGCTCCACGAGGCCGCGCACCTCATCTGCAACCACGCCTCCTCCTCCCCCGACCCAGCGGCGCGCCTCGTCCTGCCGCACCTCTCCCCCGCCCTGATCACGCACGTCCTGGGACGCACGGTCTACACCGAACCCCAGGAGCGGGAAGCAGAACTCCTGGCCTCCTTCGTCCTGCGCCGCACCTCGCGGGAGGAACTCACTCCGCACCCGCCCAGCACCAGCCAGCTGCGCCTCGGCGCGGCGTTCGGCACCCCGATACCTCAGAGGCGCGCCCGTGATTGATCCGGCCGTCTACCTGACCGCCGCGCTGGCCCTGGTCTTCGCCCTGTACAAACTGATGGCGGGGCGCGGCTCCCATCAGAGCCCGGAAGCACGCAACCAGATCCTCTTCGCGCTGTGCCTGGGCGCCCATTTCGCGGTGGCCGCCCCCGCCACCCTCACGGCGGCCCACCTCGGTGCGTCCGCCGCCGGACTGCTGAGCATGCTCGACGACGGGTGCAGGGTGGGCGCCATCCACTTTTTCACCCTCCTCGCGCTCGCCCTGCGGCCATCGGCACCCCGGCGACGCGATTCCGAGCTGCGGCAGAACCGCACCACCGCCGCCGCCCTTGCCGCGGCCATCGCCCTGTTCGCCGCGGCCCATGCCGACGCCGCCGGCGGTGCACTCGTCGTCCACCGCGCGAGCATCCCGGCGCTCGCGGCCTACGACACGCTCCTCGCCTGCTACGCGGCCTGGTGCCTCGCCAAGGTCATCCTCCTGATGACCCGCTACGCCTGCGGGATCGAGCCGGGCGCGCTGCGCACCGGGGCCCAACTCATCACCGCAGGCGCTGCCGTCGCTCTGATCTGGGCAGTCTGGAGCCTCCACGAGGTCGTCACCGTGCTGGAGACCGGACGCGGAGAAAGTAGCGCGGACCCAACGGACGCCGTGCTCGGCGGACTCAGCGTCGCCATCGGCCTCATCGGAGCCAGCATCGTCATGTGGGGCGACGCCGCCCGTGCGCCGACCCGCTGGCTCCGCTCGTACCGCCAGTACCGTTCGCTCGGGCACCTCTGGTCGGCCCTGCACGCGGTCGTCCCCGCGATCGTGCTCGATCCCGCCCCGCGGCGGCGCGGTCCCGATCTGCCGCTCGACGCCGAGTTCGCCCTGCACCGCCGCATCATCGAGATCTACGACGGCCGCCTGGCCCTGCGCCCTTATTTCCATCCAAGGGTGCCCGACTGGACTGCCGCTGCGCTTCCCCGCTCCCCCGGCGAGGCGGACGCCGATACCGCCGTGACGACGGAGGCCGCGGTCATCGCCGCCGCGATAGAGGCTGCGCGCACCGGTCTTCCCCGCGGCGAGGCGCCCGTTTTCTCCGCCGGGCACACCGACCTGCGCAATACGGCGGAGGAAACCGCCTGGTTGATCCAGGTGTCCGACGCGTTCAGAGACTCACCGACGGTGGCCAGGATCCGCCAACTCGTGCGCACAGAACTGGCCCAAAGCGCTGCCGATACCCGGCGTTGAATGTCCTGGAATCCAGGTGCACCAACGCCGCACGACCTTACAGGTTCTCCCCGTGCCCAGGCTGAATCAGATTGTCGCAGTACCGATACGCCGCTGAACTGCAGCGATGAATCAATGAGCCCCCACACCTTTGGGAGCAGAGGGATCCCAATCCGCTCCCAATTCCAAAGGTGCCGAGTAGCACTGAAATGACTCAGGGGACGTATCTGACGAATCAGATACAGCCATTGAGCTGCGACTATGGACAATTGTCCGAGTAGGGACGGCAGGATTTTGAACGTGCGACCCCCTGACTCCCAGCAATGGGTCCAGGCCGCTCCTGCACCGCGCGGCTCGGCCCACCTCGGCAACCGCTCCCCATCCTTCGACGCCGCTCGAGGCCAACCGGGCGCAGCCCGGCGCCAGTTGCTCCGGCAAACACGCGGCACACCCACCGTCCGGAAGTGGAGTGCTGGCGGGCGCTGATCCTACGACCGCCGGACCTGGATGGATAGGCGGACCTGGATGGACAGGCTTCATGCAGGTAGGATGTATTACACGGGTTACGTAATACACGGAGGACGCCATGCGACTCAACAGCAAGGGACAGGTCACGATCCCGGCGACACTGCGGGCGAAATACCAGCTGCATGAGGGCGACGAGATTGACGTGGTGGAGGAGGGGAACACCCTACGCATCGTGCGCGCCGAGAACAGCGAGACGCATGGGCAGAGGCTGGCCCGAAGTATGCGCGGACGCGCCACGACCACGATGAGCACCGACGAACTGTTGGGGCTGCTCCGTGACGAGTAGGCACCTGCTCGCGTTCGCTCCTCTCGTGACACTGGTCGACACCTGCGTCCTGCTTGACATCCTCACCGACGACCCGAAGTGGGCGGACTGGTCGGGGCGCGCTCTCGCCGACGCCCGCGACGCCGGGGAGCTGGCGATCAACCCGATCATCTATGCCGAGGTCGCCGCCGGATTCGACACGATCGAAGGACTGGACGAAGCGCTGCCCGTTTCCGACTTTCCCCGGCTCTCACTGCCCTACCCAGCCGGCTTCCTCGCGAGCAAGGCGTTCCTCGCCTACCGCAAGCGTGGCGGCGCCAAGACATCCCCGCTGCCCGACTTCTACATTGGCGCACACGCCGCTGTGAGCGGACACCGCCTGCTCACCCGCGACAGCGCCCGCTACCGCACCTACTTTCCCAAGGTCGTACTCGTGACGCCCGACGGGGAGAATTGAGTCGCGCTGTTGACCTCGGTCGCGCAAGCAAGTGGGTGCCGACAACTGACCAGCCGTCGTACACGACGTACTCGTTCGAGTTCTCCATGTACCAGTTGCGCGCTCAACACCTGCCCCAGCGGGACTTGGCGAACACCATCTACGAGCGGCTCCGGGGAGGCGCCGACGTCGACGAGGTCGCCCACCTGATCAACGATCTCAGCCGGACCACGCGGCGACGGAGTGAGCGATGACGGACGTACTGCAGGCATTGCGTGATTTCACGGTCACCGTCGACTACGGTCGCGAGCACACCACCTTCCTGGTCCGGCCGACCGGGCAGAGCGAGCCGGTCGTCCGCATGCACAAGGACTATGCGCACGACATCGTCGTGCGGCCGTACTACGTGCGCCCGTCGGCCGCCCCGGACGCGCTGCTCGGCTACGTCAAGATGGGCAAGGCGTGGGACGCCGAGCAGAAGGACATCGGCATGGTGGGCGGTGGCAGGAAACCGAGGCACGCGGACCACGCGCAGATCGTCCAGCAGCGCCAACATCACCGAGAATCGCGATGAAGCTCGAAAAGCAGCGTCGCGACTCGATCTAGGCCCGGACGGTTCCCGCACTGAGTGTTGTGGTCGGGTACCTGGCTGTGGGACTTGGGTCCCGACCACGACGCTCGATGAGGATCAGTTGAGGCTGAGGTGGATCACTTCATCGTTGACGGGCGTGAGGCACGTGTTTTCGCTACAGGCTCCGTAACTGACGATCACATCGGCCTGGTGGGCGCTGGTTTGCTGGACGGGAATGGTGAACGTAACGGGGCCATCTGGATAGACGGGGATCTCGGTCGGTAGACCCGTCGGTCGTAGGAGGCGGGTCGCCAGGTTCGCCGTCGGCTTACCGACCGCGGTGAGATCGCCTTAAACGGAAAGCCTGGTGGGGATGCCCAGTCCGTCGATGCCTTGCGTGGGGAGATCGATGCTGTAGATGTGGAAGCCGGGCCGTTGCGGGCTGAAGGTTGCCCGTAGCTCGCGCTGGCCGTTGGCCGTAGGCAGCAGCGTGACGGTGACGGTGACCCCTTGAGCTGTGGCGTGCCCCGTGGGTTGAGGTGGCCGGTTCGAGCCGCAGCCGCCGAGAACGAGGATCGCCAGGGTGGTTGAGCCCAGAACGACACCCCACCAGCGCGGGATTGTCACTGGCTTCCGCTGGGTGCCCAGCGGTTCAGGAACGCGCTGACCTGGCTCGGGTTCATGGTTCGGGCGTTGGAGAAGGAACCGTCGTTGGTGGCGGTCCGCAGAGCGCCGTTGGAACTCACTACGACCAGGGCCGGAATCCCGCTGGTCTGCAGGTTGACGTGCTGGCCGGCGAGGTCGAGGTTGTGGTTGAACTGGCCCACGTCGACGGCGACGACCAGATAGTGCTTCGCCAGCAGCGGTTCGACCTGGGGCGAGCGGAACATCACGTCCAGTGTCCTGCAGTCCGGACACCAGTTGGCGCCGAAGTCGATCAGCACCTCCCGATGTTCCTTCACTGCCGCCGCAAGGGCGGCCTGGATGTCGCCCTTCGCGTTTCGGGTGGCGTCGTATCCGTCAGGCAGTGCTCGAGCGGCCGCTGATGCGTCCGTTGGACTGGGGCTGCTGCTGGGAGACGTTGTCGCGGTGGGCAGAACGGTGGCAGTGGGCATTGTTGCTGTGGCGACCGGAGCCTGCGCGGCGGTGGTGCCGCTCGAAGCACATCCTGCAGTTAGCGCGACGGCTGATACCGCAGCCGCCAGACCAAGACGCATTCGATGGATGGGTTCCCCTCCCGTAAGTGATCAGTCGCAGGAGGATAGCGGTAGCCAGTTGCCGGCTCGCACCCAGGTTGACGCCAGCCCCTGCGTGCGGGTGGGCGATGCGCGACGGGCCTCTTTGGCCCCTGGAGAAGTCGGACCGCAGAGGCCAAGTGATGGCCCGTCACGATATCGGCCTGGGTATCACCGGAGCGCGCCCGTCCGTGCTCGGGGGCGCCCTGATCGACATCCCTCTCCGCGACGGCGGGGACGACCGGCCCACCGCTTGCCGCCCGAGCGATCTGGGAGACCGGGTACCAAGGCGCCCCGCGCACGCCGAACCTGTGGGCCAGCTAAGCTACAACGCAGGGCAGAAGCGCGAGTGGCTGGCCCCGATGCGTCGAGGCCGGCGCACCGAGCGCCCCGACCAGCAAGGCTGATGCGGGCTGGCTGCAGTGTCACTGCCGAGGATGATCAGGTGCGGCTCCCGAGGTCAGGGGCGTAGAGCGGGTTGATCCACCGAAGCACTGCTTCGCCTGCGCGGGCTTCGATCGTGGCGGGTAGACCTGTCCGTAGGCGCGTTCGCCGCAGTGGCGCGTGAAGGGCCCTCCGGGGTCCCAGCCGAGACCGAGCGCTGGGCATCCGCAGAGGTCGATTGCCCCTGTCAGTCGTGGGTGGCTCCAGCTGGCCCGGGACTGTCCGTGTGCCCGCACACCGACCTCAGCGAGCCGTTGACCTCTTGTCAGGCAGGTCCTCGCTAGGTTGCAGGTGTGATCGTTCAAGATGCGCGGGAAGGTCGTGCTCGGGGTTGGTACCTCGCGGCCGCAGGGGTGTTCGCGGTCGGCATGGCGGGGACCACGCTGCCGACGCCGCTGTACGGGCTGTACCGGGAGCAGATCGGGTTCTCCGAACTGATGGTGACGGTGGTCTTCGCGGTCTACGCGCTGGGCGTGATTGCCGCGCTGTTGGTCGCCGGTGACTTCTCCGACATTTTGGGCCGACGCCCGGTGCTGCTCTTCGCTCTGGGACTGGCGGTCCTTAGCGCGGTGTGCTTCCTGTTTGAGGACGGGCTGCCGCTGCTGTTCGTGGGACGGCTGCTCTCGGGATTCTCCGCAGGGCTCTTCAGCGGGGCCGCGACAGCTGCCGTACTGGAGCTCGCACCTCCGGAGCGGCGCGGACGGGCGGGATTTGCCGCCACGGCCGCCAACATGGGCGGCCTGGGATGTGGTGCGCTGTTGTCCGGAATCCTGGCGCAGTATGCCCCGTGGCCTCTTCGGCTGCCCTTCCTGGTACACATCGCGTTGCTCGTGGCGGCCCTCGCCGTCACCCGCGTGCTGCCGGAGACAGTGGCGCGTCGCCCTCCTCGACCGCCGCTGCGTCCTCAGGGAATGGTCGTACCTCCGGAGACGCGCGCAGTGTTCGTGCCGGCTGGGCTGGCCGCGTTCGCCGGCTTCTCCCTACTCGGACTGTTCACCGCTGTGGCGCCCAGCTTCCTCGCCCAGACCCTGGGAGTGCACAATCTGGCCGTGACCGGCGTGGTCGTCTTCTGGGTGTTCGGCTCCTCCACAGCCGGGCAGCTTTTGATGAGCCGGGTGGGCGCGCGGCGCGCGTTGCCCACCGGCTGCCTGGTCCTGACGATCGGCATGGTCCTCGTGGCGTCCTCGCTCCTGGTGGAGTCCCTACCGCTGCTGATCGTCGGCGGAGCGGTCGGGGGCGTCGGCCAAGGCCTGGCGTTCCGCGCGGCCATGACCAGCGTGAGTGCAAGGGCTCCGGACGAGCACCGTGGCGCAACGATCTCGGCTTTCTTCGTCGTCGCGTACGTCGGCATCTCCTTGCCGGTGGTGGGAGTCGGGGCCCTCACCCTGGTTCTGGGACTGCGTGGTGCGGGTCTGGTCTTCGCTGGTTGCGTGGTTCTGCTCTCGTCCGGCGTGGGCGTCCTCCTCCTGCGTCGTCTGTCGCAGACCGACTAGAGTCCCGGACGGACCGGCTCACGGCTGGTGTCGGCGTCGCTCGTCCATCCGGTGGATCGTCCACTTGAGGCGCTTGGCGAGGCGCTTGACCTCGGTTCCGCGCATCGACTACCCCGAGCTCATCCTGGAGGTCGCCGAGCGTACCGGCATGTTCGAGGAGTTCAGCCACGTCCCCGGCCTGGACGCCCGCCCCGACGACCTCGACTGCCCTCGCGGCGGTACTCGTTGCGTACTTCTCGGCGACCAAGCGACGCACTGGCGCGACCTGCCTCAACGTCGTCTCCGACAAGGTCATGAGCCTGCAGTACAGACCAGAACCCGTGCAGTCCTTAGCGTTCTATCCAGCAGCATTTCCGGCGGGACCCCCTGATCGTCAAGTGCCGTTGCTGCAGGGGGAAAGAACGGGGGCGTCAGCGCATGCCGCCGGAAGCGAGGATGACATCCCCGGTGATCCAGCGTGCGTCGTCGGAAGCCAGGAAGGCCACAAGCGGGCCGTAGTCGTCGGGGGTGCCTGTACGACCCAGGGGGGTGGCGGCGATCGCCTGCGCTTCCTGATCCGACCCGGCGTATCCCATGGTCCTGGTGCCCTCGGTGTCCGACGGTCCGGGCATGATCGCGTTGACACGGATGCCGCGCGGGCCCAGTTCCTTGGCCGCAACGATGGTGAAGGCGTTGACAGCGCTCTTGGACGCAACCTAAAGCGAGGCGTATGGAGGGTGGCTGACCGTGCCAGCCGTCGAGACGTTGATGATCGACGCGGCGTCAATGTCGTCTTGCGCGGCAAGGGCCTGCGTAGTCAGGATCGCGCCCAGAAGGTTCGTGGTCATCTCGCGCTGGAACTCGTCCTCGGTGATGCTCGACAGTGGCGCGAATGTGAAGACGGCCGCATTGTTCACGAGCACGTCGACCGGGCCGTACACCTCGCGCGCCCGGTCGAAGAGACGGCGCACGTCGTCGCTGTTGGCCACGTCCGCCTGGACGGCGATCGCCCGGCCGCCCTTGGCGGTGATGCCCGCGACGACCCGCTCGGCGCGAGAATCTCCATGCGCATCTTCGTCACCGGCGCTTCCGGCTGGATCGGCTCGGCCGTCTTCCCCGAAATCATCAGTGCCAGCTGTCAATGGCGGCTGAGTTCAACCGCCGCTGACGACCAGCCCTTGCCGACAAGTAGCCGTGCTACTCGGTAGTTCGCACCTCGTCCGACCGGCCAGCGGCGGCCGGCCAGCGGTCTCGGATCAGATCTACGTTCGCCGTGAATGCCGCGGCGCTGGCCTCACGTGAGGCCAGCAGGGTTTCGAGCGTGCTGACCTCGGCCTCGACGCTGGCCATGGTGTAGTCGGTTGTGTAGCCGAGCTGGGTGTTGACGCGGATCATGTGGAGGTTTTCGGTCGCCGTCACTGTGCGCACCTGTTCCAGTTGGGGCAGGTCGGCGGTGAGCCACCGCATCATCGAGGCCTTCATGGCCCGGCCGAGCCCGAGTCCGCGGAATTCTGGCAGCACGGCCGTGTCCCCCTGGTCGCAGTGGCTCAATTGTCCGGGGACGATCGCGATCTCGGTGAAGCCCGCCACCGCCCCGCTGAGCTGGTCCACAGCGATGACGTACCGCTGTGACTTCCCGACCGCGAGCATCTCGGCCTCGTGTTGCCGCACTCGCTCCACATTCCAGGTGGGGTGCCGATAGCTCGACTCGCCGATCGGCTGGTCGGCCATGGCATTGCGTGCCCGGGCAAATCCCTGCACCAGGTCGTCTGGTGCGGTGTCAATCCACTGGTGGAGCCGGAACCCGGGCGTCGGCTCCACCTGCCACCGGGCCGGGTCCACGCTCTTGATGTCCAGGTGGTGTGAGGAGAGTCGCAGGACCGTCTGGAAGCCGAGGGCGCGGGTCCACCTCTCACCGTCCGTACCGGCCTTGACCTCACCAGAGATCGTCCGGCGGCTGCGTTCGTGGACCTGCGGTAGCACTGCCCGGAGCAGCTGTGTCCCGACACCGCCTCTGCGGTCCTGGGCCGGCACGCGCACTGCGATGAAGACGTCCTCGCTGTTCTCGTCCGTCGGGAAGAAGGCGCTCACTGTGCCGAGCAGCCGCCCGTTGTCGCGTGCGTCCCACCGCAGCCCGGGGGACGACGTGGTCGTACACAGCTGCTGCACGAAGTAGTCGTACGGCGGCACCGGGTTGGCCGGGAAGTCCGCGACGGATACCGCGACGAAAACCTCGTACCAGGCGCGCAACTCGTCCGGCGATGCGAGTTCCGGTGCGAACGGTGCCGTTTCCAGGCTCACGACGACGTCCTTTTTCTAGACCTCGATGGCAGGGACTTCTGCCGAGTATGGTCACAAGTCGAACGGACGGCCGGCATGTCGGCACAGGCGGCCAGCACGAGGGCGACCCAACCGACCAAGGTTGCCGCGGTGACCCGGGCCGCAACGACCGGTAGGTCGTCTTGCTTGTCACGAACAAGCACGGTGGCCCGACAGGAGAACTCTCCCGCTGCAGGTCAGCCTGCAGCCGCATTCGAGCGGTATGCCGAACAGTGGTTCCGCTATCCGGTGTCACACCGGCAAGGCCTGTAGGGCCGTGGTTCTCGTGGCGGCTTCATTCCAGGCCTTGGGCCGGTCCGTCACCATAGAGCGTGGCGAGGTCGATCAGGAGCAGGTCGGTGCGTCGGGCGGCGGCCTGTTGGACGTCGGGATGGAAGCCGTGGAGGGAGCACAGGGCCAGGGCAGTGTCCCCGGTGTGGTGGCCCAGGTCGGCCAGGCGGGTGCGGATGTGTTCGAGGCGTTCCACGTCGTGCAGGCCGCGCGGCTGGATGGTGACCTTGGCCTCGCCCGATCAGGGAGATCCGGGCGTGGGCCGACTGGGGGCGCTCCCCCGGCGCGAGCACCAGGACGTCGACCTCGTGCTTGGTCCGCCCGGCCGGGTCGGGCACCTCGGTGGAGCCCTCTGCACCGATGCGAAGCGAGGTCTCCTCAGGGGCGAAGACGCGGGTCCAGTGGCGGGCCAGTTCCTCGAAGTGCGGTCCGAGGATCTTGGAGTGGAACGTCGGGCGGGACTCCTGCCAGGGCGGTGCGGCATTGCCCGCGACGCTGCCCCCACGTGCCGGTCGGCCTTAGCCGCCCTCTGTGAACAGGGCCGCGTACCGCGTCAGGTACAGCGGCCAGCCTTCGTCGTGGGCTACGCCGTCGCTGACGGCCTGCCAGCCGGGGCCGTGCCGGTCGATATGGCGGTGCTCCAGCTCCACCCTGGTGCGGTGCGGGGTCTCGGCGACGAACGTGACCTCGACCTCGCTGGTGTTGTCCGGGTCGGTCTCGATCTGCCATTGCGGGCTGATGTCCCAGCTGAAGACGACCCGATCCGGCGGTTCGAAGGCCAGGACGCGCGCCCAGCGGCACTCGCTGCCGTCGACGCCCCGGTCGTAGATGTGACCGCCGACCTTTGGTTCGAACACTGTCTCGGCGATCGCGACGCCGAGCAGGTTGTGCTCCGGCGGTTTGAAGTCGCCGAACCGCTCGGTGAACACGGTGAAGGCCCGCTCGATCGGCGCCTCGACGACGATCTCCCTGCGAACAACGGCAGCCCCTGCTTGGTTCATGACTTCTCCTCGGTCTGTTGGTCCACGACGTCCTGGTAGCTGTCCAGTGCGCGGTTCCAGAACGTCTCGAGCTGATCACGCAGCGCGGCCACGCCCGCCGGATTGAGCCGATAGACCCGACGGGTGCCGACCGCACGGTCGGTGACCAACCCGGCGTCCTTGAGCACCTTCAGGTGCTGGGATACCGCCGGCCGACTGATCGGCAGCTCGTCCGCCAGCTCACCCACGGCGTACGGCCGCCCGGCCAGGCACGCGACTATGGAGCGCCTGGTGGGATCCCCCAAAGCGTCAAAACCATCGTCAGCTCGGTAAGTATCCACGAACGGAAAGCTACGACTTACGGATGCTCGAGTCAAGATCCGGCGGTGTGGACACCGGTAAATTTGTCGATGGCCGTGAAGTTCTCCCCGTAGTGTCCTTGCGCGGCGCTGCACAGGCCCACTGGCGATCGAGCATTGCCGTGGGCATCTCGTCGCACGGATTCTGTGCGCTGCGTCAATCAGTTCGTCGACGGGGCGTGCCACCCGACGAAGTCGACCAGGGGCTGTGGGAGGTGTCATATGACCCGGCACCCGGGCGCGCGATAAGGGAGAGGCACGCTGGTACCCGACGGCGCCGCAGCGGAACGGCTTGTGGAGCGGGATGGCCACGCCGCCGTGATCGACGCGGCGGGGAGTCCGCCGGCGAAACGCTGGGTGCCGGCGGCACAGGGGCCGAATGGCGGTGGCGCCGACGGCGAAGCAACGTGATCATCAAGCGAGGCGGCGGCAGTGCAGCCGGAGAGGAGCCGCACGGTGAGAGCTGACGGCGAACGCGCAGAGGAGTCCGCATCGGCGCACCGAGCCGCCGTGCCGGACGCGGATCGTTTCCTCCGAGGTCGTCCGAGCCCCGTACCGCCAGGGCGGTCCGCGGTGAAGACGCCGCCTGCACTGCCGATCCGGCAGGTGCTCGGTCGTGCCGACAGCCGGGCCGCCACCGACGCGCTGCTCACAGTCCTCCACCGCGACGGCTGGGCCCGGTTTCTGATCGCTGCCGGGCAGCGGTCGGCGTATCAGGCCGCTTGCCGCCCAGGTGCGTTGCTGGAAGTCACCGCGCTGCACGGGCTGATGCTCGGACGGACCCCGGGCCGAAGGAAGGCGTGGGTCGCGGCCAGCTGGATCTTGTGTGCGACGCATCTCGGGCTGCTGGAGGAGCGGCGGCACCTCAGCGTCGCGGATTTGATCACACTGTGCCGGGGCAATCTTCCAGCGCTGTTCCCGAAGGCCGGCAGGTGGGTCGTCGTAGGTGCTGTCCTTTCCGATTGCGCGGATGGCCGTCTTGCCCGGCGCCTGGGCACGGTGTCGCCCTTCGGCGCGTACGCGGACACGTTCGCGGACGCCGCGTTCTGGACCCGGCTGGCCCTGCGCCACGAACCGGACCCGCGTTGGCGGCGCGCGGCCCTGGTGGCCTGGGCGGCGCCGGTGGCGGCGGTCGCCGCGGCGAGCATGGCGCGCGGGCGCATGCTGGATGCCCCGCACCCCGTCGTGGTGCGGCCCGCGGCCGCGATGCAGGTCGTGCTGGCGGTGCGGCGCTGGCGCTCCGCGAGTCGCGGCAACGGTTTACCGGAAGTGTGAGCGCGGACACCGAAGCCCAGGCCGGGCGCGGCCTACCCTCGAAGCCGAGGGGAACCAGCGAGGGAGCAGTCATGACGCGTGCCGTATGGAACGGTGTGGTGCTGGCCGAGTCGGAGCACACCGTGGTCGTCGAGGGGAACCACTACTTCCCGCCCGAGACTCTGCACCGCGAACTCTTCGCTGACAGCGGTTCACGGTCACTGTGCCCGTGGAAGGGCGTGGCCCATTACTACGACGTGACCGTCGCCGGGCAGACCAACCGGGACGCGGCCTGGTACTACCCCAGGCCCAGCCCGCTGGCCCGGAAGATCAAGAATCATGTGGCGTTCTGGCACGGCGTGGTCGTCGAGGAGAGCAGCGTCTGCGCCGCGGAACGGCGGGGCTGAGGCGTGGGCTGGCCGCTGCGGATTGGCCTGGGCACGGTCGCCTCACTGGGCGTCGCCGCCGCCGGCTACTGGGGACTGGTGAGCGGAGCGCTGCCGGTCGACGTGGGCGCCGGACGGCGCCTGCGTCCGCTGGGCCCGCAGGCGATGGAGATCGCCGCACCGCGGGAGTTGGTCTTCGACATCCTCGCGCAGCCCTACCTCGGGCGGGCCACCCGCGCGCAGCGCGAGAAGGTGCGCGTGCTGGAGCGCGGCAGCGATCTCGTGCTGGCGGCCCACACCACCGAGGTGGCGGGCGGTCGGCTGAGCGCGGTGACGGTGGAGACGGTCCGGTTCACCCGCCCGGCGCGGATTGACTTCCGCCTGGTGCGCGGCCCGGTCCCGCATGTGGTCGAGTCCTTCACCCTGACCGAGCGGGACGGCGGCCGAACGCGGCTGGAGTACGCGGGCGAGCTGGGTACCGACCTGTGGGGGCTGGGCGAGCAGTGGGGCCGACTGGTGGCCGCCCGCTGGGAGGCCACTGTCGCCGCCTCTCTCGCCTCGGTCAAGGCCGAAGCCGAACGCCGCACCCGCCCGCGCGACTGAGCATGACCACCCATGCGGTCACTGGCCGGCTCAGGGATGTGCTGGGCGCGCCGGATCGCGGCCGACGAACGCCAGCGCCTCCCGCGCCAGGGCCTGCCAGTCCAGTTCCGAGTCTCCGGCGAGGGACAGCCACTCCCGCATGGGGCGGTCCCGACCCGCGTCGAAACGCTCACCCTCGGCGGCGTCCACCAGCTCGTCCACCCGGCCGCGGGGTAGTTTGACCACGAGACGGCCGCGCACCAGCATCGCGAAGATCCTGCCGTTGATCTTCAGCGCGGCGCGGCCGAATCGGCCCTCGCGCCCCGGCTCGTCCACCGGCTCGGTCACGCCGTCGAGGCCGCTGAAGGCATCAACGAGGTCGGCGAACCGCTGCTCCACGGGGACAGGGTTATCCATCGACCCGCACCTCCTTGCATCCGAAGGGCGCCAGGGCGCGCACCCTCCTGCCAGGAAACCAGCTCTCGGGCGGACCTGCCCTGCTGTCCGCGTAGATGGGCGCGCTTGCAGACGCCCGCCACCGCACGCGCTTACGGTGGCGTCATGGTGGTCCTACGGATCGTTCTCGGCCGCGGTGGTCTCGGCGATGGGCCTGGGGCAGTCGCTCACTGGCCCGGATGCCCGCCATCCTGGCCGCCTACAGCCTGGTCCAGGGAGCGGCGGCCGCGACCGCTGCCGGGGCCCTGATCGCGGGCGAGGTGGGGTGAGCGCTGTGGTTCCTGGCCCGGTCCCGCTCCCGCGCCGCCGCACCGGTTCGGGTGTAGCGCTGTCTCCGTGACCTGGACCGCCCTGGCGGTTCAGGCGTACGTGCACGGGCTGGCGTTGCTGGACTTCACGAGCAGGGAGTTGCGATGACTGTGGACGAGACCGCGTCGACGACACCGGCCACACCGGTCAAGCGCGACCGGGAGGAGGTGTTCGTGGAGTTCACCAAGTCGGTCTGCCCGCTGTGCAAGACCGTCGTGGACGCCCAGGTCAACATCCGCGACCAGAAGGTGTACCTGCGCAAACGCTGCCCGGAGCACGGCTGGTTCGAGGCCCTGGTCTACGGCGACGCCCAGGAGTACCTGGACTCGGCCCGGTTCAACAAGCCCGGCACCATCCCGCTGGTCTTCCAGACCGAGGTCAAGGACGGCTGCCCCAGCGACTGCGGCCTGTGCCCGGAGCACAAGCAACACGCCTGCCTGGGCATCATCGAGGTCAACACCGGCTGCAACCTGGACTGCCCGGTCTGCTTCGCCGACTCCGGCCACCAGAGCGACGGCTACGCCATCACCGTCGAGCAGTGCGCGACCATGCTCGACGCGTTCGTCGCCTCCGAGGGTGAGGCGGAGGTGGTGATGTTCTCCGGCGGCGAGCCCAGCATCCACAAGCACATCCTGGACTTCATCGACCTCGCCCAGGCCCGTCCGATCCGCAACGTCAACCTCAACACCAACGGCATCCGCCTCGCCGCCGACACGAACTTCGTCGCCGAACTCGGCAAACGCAACCGGGTGCCCGGACGGTCGGTCAACATCTACCTCCAGTTCGACGGCCTGACCGAGCGCACCCACCGCGAGCTGCGCGGCCGGGACCTGCGCACCCTCAAGCAGCGTGCCCTGGACAACTGCGCCGCACACGGACTGACGGTCACCCTGGTCGCCGCGGTCGAGCGTGGCCTGAACGAGCACGAACTCGGCGCGATCATCACCTTCGGCCTGGACCACCCCGCAGTGCGCTCCGTGGCATTCCAGCCGGTCACCCACTCCGGACGCCACATCCCCTTCGACCCGCTGAACCGGCTCACCAACCCCGACGTCATCAAGCTCATCAACCAGCAGCTGCCGCAGTGGTTCCAGCCCGGCGACTTCTTCCCGGTCCCCTGCTGCTTTCCCACCTGCCGCTCCATCACCTACCTGCTCACAGCCGGCGAACCGGGCCACCGCACCGTCGTCCCCATCCCTCGCCTACTCCAAGTCGAGGACTACCTCGACTACGTCTCCAACCGGGTCATGCCCGACCCCGCGATCCGCGAGGCCCTGGAGAAGCTCTGGTCCGCCTCCGCGTTCATGGGCACCGCCACCACGGACGACAAGCTGCGCACCGCCGTCGAGGCGCTGGACTGCGCCGACGCCTGCGGTGTCGACCTGCCCGCGGCGGTCAAGGACCTCGGCGAGCACGCGTTCATGATCGTGGTCCAGGACTTCCAGGACCCCTACACCCTCAACGTCAAGCAGCTGATGAAGTGCTGCGTCGAAGAGATCACCCCCGACGGGCGCCTCATCCCCTTCTGCGCCTACAACTCCGCCGGCTACCGCGAACAGGTCCGCGCACAGATGTCCGGCATCCCCGTCGCCCCGGTCGCCCCCAACGCCCTGCCGCTCACCGACCGGCTCACCGCCACCCGCTACGGCTCCAAGACCCTCGCCGACGGAGAACCGGTATGACGGACGACCGCGACCCGAACGACGTGAAAGCCTGCTGCGCCGCCGCGTACTCCACCGATGTGGTCGTGCTGCTGCTCGGCGACACCTACCACCCCGGCGGGGTCGCACTGACCCGCCACCTCGCCGCCTCCCTCGCCCTCACCCCGGGCGCCCGAGTGCTCGACGTGGCCAGCGGCCGCGGCACCACCGCCCTCCTCCTCGCGGACGCCTACGAGACACAGGTGGATGGCATCGACTACGCGGACGCCAACACCGCCCTGGCCCTGGGCTCGGCCCAGCGGCTCGGCCTCGCCGACCGGACCCGCTTCACCACCGGCGATGCCGAACAACTGCCCTACCCCGATGCCTCCTTCGACGCCGCCGTGTGTGAGTGCGCACTGTGCACCTTCCCCGACAAACCCCGCGCCGCCTCCGAGCTCACCCGCGTGCTGCGCCCCGGAGCGCGCCTGGGCATCACCGACGTCACCGCCGACCCCGACAGGTTGCCCGGCGAACTGCGCGGGCTCGGCGCCCGCATCGCCTGCATCGCCGACGCCCGCCCCCTGGACGCCTATGCGGCCCTGCTCGAACACGCCGGCCTGCGCGTGCTGCGCACCGAACGCCACGACCACGCCCTGCTCCGCATGATCGACCAGATCCAGGCCCGCCTCGACCTGCTCCGCATGACCGCTCCCGACGCACTCGCCAAGACCGGACTCGACACCGACACCGCCCCCACCGTCCTCGCCGCCGCCCGTACCGCCATCAACGACGGGCACCTGGGCTACACCCTCATCCTCGCCGAGAAGCCGCGGCACAAGCCCGCCAGCAAGTCAGCGCGCTCACACATACCCAGGCACGACACCGCCTGACCCACCGGCAGATCGCGGCCCGCTGGACCGTGCACTGGACCCCGCCGTCCGTCGGCCAGGTACTGCTCGGCGGATGCGGTGTCCACTCCCCCGACCGGGACCAGCGGAAGCTGAGGGAAGAGGCCGCGCAGGTCCCGCAGGTAGCGGGGGCCGCCCAAGGCGGTGGTGGGGAAGACCTTGAAGGCGGTGGCTCCCAGCCGTCACGCTTGAATGATCTCGGTGGGAGTCATCGCTCCGGCCAGGACAGCCAGTCCGAGCTCGCGAGCTGTGGGGATCGCATCCGAGACGGCCGGGCCGACGATCAAGTCCGCCCCGGCCCGGTGTGCGGCTCGCGCGTCCTGTGCGGACAGCACGGTGCCCGCGCCGAGCGGGGCGTCCGGCCCGAGCTCGGCGCGGACCCGGGAGGTGACGCCGAGGGCCTCGCTTCCGGACAAGGACACCTCGATCAGGGGGATCCCTGCCTCGGCCAGGGCCAGGGCCGCCGCCACCGCCCCGTCGGGGGAGGCGCTGCGAACGATGGCAAGGATGCGGTGGGCGCGCAACACGGCCGGCAGGTCCATCAGCCTTCCTTGCCGAAGGGGCTGGTCAGGAACGAGGTCACGGGCGGCGCCTGCCCGTGATGGTCAGACGCCAGCGCACTTGTCCGCTCGCCGGAACTCGGGCGGCGTCGTCGTGGCCGGCTCCGGCCAGGTCGAAGACGCGCCCGAGCATCGGCTCCACGCCGACCGACCGGTAGGGCGCTTGCTGCGGGAAGCCGTGGAGGTTGCGCCACAGCGCGACAGAGGTGGGCTGCTGGTGGGCCTCGAGCTCCAGCAGCAGCTCGTCCTGCCGGTCGACGACCGTGACCCGGGAGGTGGCGATGACGGCGCCGACCGCGGTGCCGTCCTCGGGCTGCAGGCGGTCCAGGGCGTGGCCCTCCAGGAGGGGCCAGCGGCCGGGAATCCAGTCGGCACCCTCGTCCGGGTAGAGACGGGTGGGAGTCCCGTCGCGGATTTCGATCCGGGCGCTCGGGGAGAGGTCCAGTAGGGCGTGAGCGGCCCACAGGAACCGGTAGCCGGGGTCGGCAGCCAACGTGTAGTCCACCGTCGCGGTCGAGCCGCTGGTGCGGATGCGGCGGGTGAGGTGGAACTGCGGGCACTCCACGCTCTCTTGGCCGTTGCCGCGCTGCCAGGGCCTGGACCAGGCGTCTCCGTGGTCCGGTCGGCCGCGAACGGTCGGCAGGCACTCCTCCAGACCTCCGGCGTCGGCGAAGTCGTCCGCAGGGCGGACAGTGGCGCGGCGCGGGTTCGTCGCGGTGCCACAGCCATTCGCGGCCATGGGCGTGCAGTGAGGTCCAACGGCCCCCATGGTCAGGATCGGTGCAGATGCGCATGCCGCGGTCCGGTGTGGCGTCGGTGGGGCTCACCACTCGGCGAAGGAGCCGTCGGCGTGGCGCCACACCGGGTTGCGCCAGACATGGGCGCTGCGGTCCGCAGCGCGGACAGCCTGCTCGTCCACGGTGATGCCGAGGCCGGGCAGGCTGGTGCGGTGGGCGTGGCCGTCGGTGAAGCGGAACGGTTCGGCGTCCACCAGGTAGGACAGCAGGTCGGCGTCCTTGTTGTAGTGGATGCCCCGGCTCTGCTCCTGGATGAGGAAGTTCGGTGTGCTGAACGCGACTTGGAGACTTGCGGCCAGGGCGATCGGTCCGAGCGGGCAGTGCGGTGCCAGGTGTGCGCCGAATGTCTCGGCGAGGGACGCGATGCGGGTCACCTCGGAGATGCCTCCGGCGTGGGAGAGGTCGGGCTGCGCGACCGCGATGCCGGCCGTGAGCGCGGGCAGGAAGTCGGTGCGCGAGTACAGCCGCTCACCTGTGGCCAGGGGTACGGGCGTGGCGTTGACCAGGTCGGCGAGCAGGTGGGACTGCTCGGGCAGCACTGGCTCCTCGACGAACAGCGGGTGCAACGGTACGAGTTCGTGCAGAACCCGGCGGGCGTTGGCGGCGCTGAAGCGCCCGTGGAAGTCGATCGCCACGTCGCGGTGCGGTCCGAGGACCTCGCGAACGGCAGCGACTCGATCGACGACCGCGGTGGTCTGCGCGGGCGTGGTGATCGGCGCGGTACGACCGGCGCCGTTCATCTTCACCGCGGTGAAACCAGCCTCGACCTGGGCCTCGACCTGTTCGCGCAGCTCTGCGGGTTCGTCCCCGCCGACCCACGCGTAGACCCGCACCCGGTCACGGACCGGGCCGCCGAGGAGTTGGTGGACGGGCACGCCGAGGGTCTTGCCGGCGATGTCCCAGAGCGCCTGGTCGATGCCGGCTACGGCGCTGGACAGAATGGGGCCGCCTCGGTAGAAGCCACCCTTGGTCAGCACCTGCCAGTGGTCCTGGATTCGCAGCGGGTCCTGGCCGATCAGGTACTCGCTGAGGACGTCGACCGCGCTGCGGACCACTTCGGCGCGGCCCTCGACGACCGGTTCGCCCCAGCCGACGACGCCGTCGTCGGTCTCGATGCGGCAGAACAGCCAACGGGGCGGGACGAGGAACGTGTCGATGCGAGCGATCTTCACTGGTCCTGGGTGTCCTTGTCGTCGGAGCTGCCGTGGATCTTGTCCAGATCGCGCATGGCCTGCGCGAGCAGAGATTTCATGGCCTGTTCGGCGGCGTCGGGGTCACCGGCGCGGACCGCGTCCAGGACCGCCTGGTGGCTGGGCACCGGGTCCTCGCTGTGCGGGGCGCTGTGCACGATCTGGTCGCGGTGTGCCAGCCCGGACTCGATGACCATCTCCATGCGCTCCAGCAACTCGTTGTGAGTGGCTGTGAGCAGCGCGCGGTGGAACGCGAGGTCGGCTTCGATCGCGTGAGCGGCATCGCCCTCGCGTCCCATCGCCTCCAGGGCGGTCGCGAGGGCCTGGAGGTCGGCGTCGGTGCGGCGTTCGGCGGCGAGCCGGACTGCGGCCGGCTCCACGATGCCGCGGACCTCGCCGAGGTTGCGCAGCAGCGCGACATCGACGGCAGAGCCGGTGCTGCTGGCGAACTGCCAGCGCAACACGTCGGCGTCGAGCAGGTTCCATTGGGCGCGGGGGCGTACGAACGTGCCGCGCTTCTGCCGGGCGTCGACCATGCCCTTTGCGGCGAGCACCTTGAGTGACTCGCGCAGCGCGGTCAGGCTGACGTCCATTTCTTGCTGCAGGGCGGGCATGTCGAGCGTGGCTCCCTGGGGGAGCGATCCGCTGAGGATCTTTCGGGCCAGGGTTTCGACGGTCTGACCGTGCACTCCGCGGCGTGCGTATGGCTGCATCTGTCTGCCTTTCTCGGGATCGGGTCGGAGGTGGTGCGGTCAGGCCGAGGCTTTGACGACGCTCCAGCCGCCGTCCACGAGCAGGCTGGATCCGGTGATGTAGGAGGCCTCGCCGCTGGCGAGGAACGCGATCGCGGCAGCGACCTCCTCGGGGGTACCGAAGCGGCGTGCCGCGGTCTCGGCCACGCTGCGGGCACGGTCCTCCTCGGACACCCGGTCCCAGGCGGCGGTCAGGATCGGTCCGGGCAGTATCGCGTTCACACGCACCCGGGGCCCGTATTCGACAGCGAGTTGCCCGCACAGCGACAGCAGCGCGCCTTTGCTGGCCGCGTAGGCGGGGTGTCCCGGGATGCCCTTGTGCGCGTGCACCGAGGAGGTGAGCACCACCGCTCCGTCGTGCCCGGCGAGGTCGGGCAGGGCGGCTTTGAAGCCGAGGAAAGCCCCGGTGAGGTTGACCGCGAGCTGCTGCTGCCAGGAGGCGAGGGACGTGGCGTGGGCCGGGGCGACGTGCACCGTGTAGGCGTTGCTGACCAGGACTCCGATAGGCCCGAACCCGTGGGCAACTTCCACCACGCGCTCCCAGTCCCTCTCCTGGGAGACGTCGGCCCGAACGAAGCAGGCCCGGCCGCCGTCCTTGCGAATGCCGGCGGCGGCGTCCTCGCCGCGATCGGCGTCGATGTCGGCCAGGACGACCGACGCGCCCTCGGCGGCCAGACGCGCGGCGCCGGCCGCGCCGATGCCGGATGCGGCACCGGTGACGACGGCGACGCGGTCGGTGAAGCGGGCCGCGATGTTCATGGGAGTCGGGTCTCCTTCGGGAGCGGGTGATCCGGGCGAGTTGACGAAGGGTCATTGTGTCCGTGCAGCTATGTACGTACCAGGACCGTCAGCTCCGCGTCGCGGTCGGCGGTCCATGCGTAGGGCAGGCCGGCGTGCATGAGGTGGGCTCCGCTGAACCGGGTTCCGCTCTCCTGGTCCAGGTAGGTGGCCGAGGGGTCCAGGTCGCGCAACCGCAGCCGGGCCGGTCGCCCCGGAACCAGCGGAGCGCCGTCCAGGACGCCGGTGCTCCAGGCGGTGACCACGACGCGGTCCCCGGCCGACGTGTGGAACTGAAGCCCGCAGGTGGGGTCGGCGGGGCTGTTCAGCAGGTGTACCTCGCCGTGGTGGACGATGTCCCGCACCTGCTTGTAGCGGGCGATCCATCCGGTCGCCTCGTCGCGCTGCTGCTTGGTCCAGGCGCGGATGTCGGCGCCGATGCCGAGCACGCCGGCGATCGAGGTCACGAAGCGGAAGGCGAGGGAGCGGGGTCTGGGATCGAACAGGCCGGGCGCGTCGGTGACCCACGAGCTCATCGTGTGGGCGGCGTGGGCGTGCAGGTAGCCGTACTGGATCCGCAGCCGGTCCATGGGCCCGGTGTTGTCGCTGGGCCAGGCCACGTCGGTGCGGGCGAGGGTGGCGTGCTCGACGCGGCCACCGCCGCCGGCGCAGCCTTCCACGGTCACGTGCGGGTACACGGTGCGCAGATGGTCCAGGACGCGCAGATAGCCGGCGACGTGGGCTGCGTCCAGGTCCTGGTATTCGACGTCCTCGGGTGGTGCCTGGCCGGGGCGGCCGCGTTCGGTGGGCGGCCGGTTCATGTCCCACTTGAGGTAACTGATGTCGTGGCTGTGCAGCAGCCTGTCCAGGGTGGCCAGGACGAACTCCTGTACGTCGGCGCGGCCGAGATCGAGCAGCAACTGGTTGCGGACGAGCGTGGCCGGCCGACCGTCGATGCGGTACACCCAGTCCGGGTGCTCGGCGTACAGCCGCGAGGCCGGGCTGACCGCCTCCGGTTCCACCCACAGTCCGAAGTCCAGTCCCAGGGACCGGACTTCGTCGATGAAGTGGTCGAATCCTGCCGGGAACTTCTCCGGATCCGGATACCAGTCGCCCAGGCCGCCGGTGTCGTCGTGCCGACCCAGGAACCAGCCGTCGTCCACGACGAACAGCTCCGCTCCCAACTCGGCTGCGATGCGCGCGAGTTCGAGCTGGCTGGCGGCCTGGACGTCGAAGCCGGTGGCCTCCCAGGAGTTGTAGAGGACCTTGCGAGGGTGCAGCAGGCGCTCCCCCGCCAGGATGCGCTCGTACCGGTGCCACACCCGGGCCAGACCGTCCAGTCCGTCGGGGCTGAACGCGCAGGCCAGCACGGGTGTGGTCAGCGAAGCTCCCGGAACCAGACGGACCGCGCCCTCATGGGGAAGCCGACCGGCGCGCACCCGTAGTGCGCCCCCGGGTTCGGCGTCGGCGCTGATGCGCCAGTTTCCCGGCCAGGCCAGGGCGATCCCGTACGTCGCGGTGGGACCGTGGGCGGGCAGGGCGGCGTCCTGGACGGCGAGCCAGGGCGCGTACGCGTGGCCGGGAACGCCTTGTGTGCTCGTCATCTCGAAGCGTCCTCGCGCCAGTTCCACCTGGGTGAGCTGGAACTCCTGCGACCACTGGCCCGCAAGGTACGTCAGCCGCGCCTGACTGACGGGGACGTTCACGGCTGCCGAATCGAAGCGCTCCAGGCGCACCTCCCGACTTCCGGTGCAGGACAGTTCGATCCACCGCTGGATGACGTCGGTGCCGGCGACGACCCGGTAGTGCAAGGTGGTGCGCAGCCCGAGCAACTCGTCGTCGAAGTGCAGTTGCAGGGCCCGGTCGCGCTCCAGGTCGGCGCCGCCGAACTCGCACCAGCTGCCCCGGGTGTCGCCGGGGTGGTGGGCGATCAGGTCGCCGCCGGTGAAGGCCCGCAGCCCTTGGGGCAGGTACTCGGCCGGCGCTGCGTCGGCGGGGGTGAGGAAGTGCGTGCGGCGGGACCAGTACATAGGTGATGGACCTGCCTCGATGCCGTGCGGCCCCCAGGCGAACAGCTCGGCCCAGCGGCCGCTCTGGTCCAACACGACTGCGTAGGTGGTGTGTTCGGTGCGCAGGATCCATGGATCGGGGGGACTCATTTGACGGATCCCAGGTTGAGACCGGCGACGAAGTGGCGCTGGAAGCGAAGGAACACGGCGACGGTGGGGGCGGCGGCGATCACAGATCCGGCGGCGATGACATTCCACAGGGAGACGTACTGGCCCTGCAGACCGATCAGCGACGCTGTGATCGGCATTTTGCTGTCGGTGCGCAGCACCGTGATCGCCCACAGCAGATCGTTGAAGATCCAGGTGAACGACAGGGCGGACAGGGCTGCCAGCGCGGGCCGGGCCAGGGGCAGGATGATTCGGGAGTAGATCTGCCAGGGTCCGGCGCCGTCGATGACGGCGGCCTCCTGGATCTCGGAGGGGATGGCACGCATGAAACCGTGGAGCACGAAGACGTAGAAGCCGACGCCGAAGCCCACCTGTACGCCGATCAGGGCATCCAACTGGTCGTAGATGCCGACTACTTCGCTCAGCTTGGAGACCGGGATCAGCAGGATCTGCGGTGGCAGCAGGTTCCCTGAGAGCATCACCAGCAGCAGGGTGCGTCGCAGTGGCAGGTCGTAGCGGCTGAGCCCGAATGCGGCCATGGAGGCCAGCAGCAGCGACAGCAGCACTGTAGGCACGGTCACGATCAGGCTGTTGACCATGGCATGGCCCTGGCCGCCCTCGTTCCACGCCTGCCCGAAGTTGGCCAGGGTGAACGAGCGGGGCCAACTGCCCATGCCGTGAGCGGCGATGTCGTCGAACGACCGGGTGCTGGTGACCAGCACCAGTGCGATGGGCAGCAGCCACAGCACCGACAGCAGGCCTGCCGTCAGATGGAAACCCGTGGTGCGGGCTCTGCGGGTGCGCACCGCGCGGGCGTTCGCGTCCGACGGCGGATTGGTCCCCGTCGGGCCGCCAGTCGTTCGGGACGGGGCCTGGGTGGCGGCCATCAGGTTGCCTCCTTGAAGGCCCGGACCAGATAGGTGGCGATCACGCCGAAGGCCAGCACGAAGATCACAGCTGCCAAGGCGGAGCCGTAGCCCAGCCGCAGCGACTGGAACGCGGTGGAGTACATGTAGGTGCTCAGCAGTTCCGAGGAGTGGTACGGGCCGCCGCGGGTGAGAGCCCACACGACGTCGAAGGAGCGCAGCGAGTCGATCACGATGACGGAGAGCACCACGGCGTTGACACTGGCGAGCTGAGGCAGTGTGACGTGGCGGAACTGCTGCCATCGCGAGGCCCCGTCGACGCGTGCGGCCTCGTACAGCTGTGGGTCGACGCCCTTGAGCCCGGCCAGGTACAGCACCATGACGTAGCCGATCTCCCGCCATAGTGCGGGCACGATCACGGCGTAGAAGGCGGTGCTCTGGTCGGCGAGCCAGGCGTGCCGCCAGCTGCCGAGACCGATCGCCTGCAGAGTCTGGTTGATCAGGCCGTCGGGCTGGTACATGCCCTGCCACACGAGCGCGGTGGCCACCAGTGAGAAGACCACCGGGAGGAACAGTGCGGCCCGGTAGAAGCCGATCCCGCGGCGCTCCTGCTGGAGCAGCAAAGCGGTGCCCAGGCCGAGCACGGCGGACAGGCCGCCGAACAGCAGCAGCCACAGCACGGTGTTCCACAGGGCGGTGCGGAACACGGGGTCGTGCACCATCGTCGTGAAGTTGCCGAGGCCCACCGACCTCGGGGCGGACAGGCCGTCCCAGGAGGTGAACGCCAGATAGAAGCCCTGCAGCGCGGGCCAGAACACCCACGCCGCCTCCACCAGCAGCGGCACCAGGACGAAGGCCAGGACCAGCGGCGGCACCCGGGTCGCCCCGGAGCGCCGCCGGGGCATGGTCAGCACCGCCACGTCACTTGCTCCAGATCTGCTGTGCGTCACGCTGCCACGTGGTGAGGATCGTGTTGACCTCTTTGGGCTTGGACAGGAAGTGCACGAGCGCGGTATCGGCGGTCGGTTGCAGGGCGTCGCTGGAGTCCCGGTTGAAGAACTGGGTGATCTGCGCCGCGGAGGCGATGAGCTTGCGTCCCTTGACCACCAGGGGCGTCCCGTTGTCCTTGGCATCGGGGTGGGTGGGCAGGACGGTGCCGGAGGAGTTCTTGATGTACAACTCCTGCGCCTCGGCGGTTGCGAAGTAACCGAGAAGACTCTTCACCCCGGCGGCGTGCGCGCTCCGGGAGCTGGCGAAGAAGCCGTCAGCGGGCGCTTCCTCGGCCAGCGGAACCTTCGGGTCGATCACGGGGAAGCGGAAGAAGTCGAGGTCGCCGAGCGCGTCCTTGGGAGCGGCGTCGGCGAAGAACGTGCCGATCAGCATCATGCCGGTACGGCCCTCCAGCAGCGAGGTGGTGGCGTCCTGGAACGCCAGCGCGGTGCCGTTGGGGTCGAAGAACGGCAGCGCCTGTCCCCAGTAGTCGAAGACCTTGTGAACCTGCGGGTCGTTGAAGCTGTGCTTGCCGGCCAGCAGCTCGCGATGGTAAGTCGCGCCGTTGACACGGATGTTGAGGTAGTCGAACCATGCGGAGGCGACCCAGGCGGTGCCACCGCCTGCTCCGAGGCCGATCGGCGCGACGCTCTTGCTCTTGAGGGTCTGGCACAGGGCCAGGAACTCGTTCCAGGTCGTCGGCTCCTGCACGCCCCACTTGGCGAAGTTGGACTTCCGGTAGAAGAAGCCCCACCAGTAGTAGTCGGTGGGAACGAAGTCCTGCTTGCCGGTCGAGGCCGAGGTGCAGAGGTCTCGCATCGCGCTCGAGTACCGGGACAGGTCCGGCCCCTGCCACAGGTCGCTCAGATCCAGCAGCAGGCCCTGCTTGGCGTACGCCTCCGCGACCGAGCCCGGGTACCAGGTGTAGGCGTCCGGCGGGTTGGCGGAGGTGAGGTAGGTCGGCAGCTGAGTGCGGAACGTCTCCGACGCCACGGTGTTGAGCTGCGCCCGGGAACCGCCCTTCTTGTCGTATGCGGCGATGACGGCCTCCAAGGCCGCCTTGGCCTGCGGGGACGAGAGGTTGGACTGGAGGGTGACCGGTCCGCTGCTGGACTGGCTGGTGGGTGAGCTGCTCGAGCTCTGGGTGACGCATGCGCTGAGCAGAGCGCCGGCACCCACGGCGCCGACGCCGGCGAGGAAGTGGCGGCGGTCGGTAGAGAAGGGGGTCATCTTCGATCTCCTTGGTTGCGCCCGCGAAACGGAGGGGCGGCGGCCCTTGGCGGCCCGGTCCCGCGGCGGCAGGCACAGCCTGTCGCAACGGCCACCGGACCGTCAAGATTAATTCCTAATTTATTATCTAGAGGATGTGCTGCGGTCTGAGAGCTCGCCCGGTCACAGCGCGGTCTGGAAGACGCGGCCGTCGACGCCGCGGAACGCGGCAAGCACACTGCCGCCCGGCCCTGAGACCGCACCCAGCGCCCCGGAGAACGCGTTGCTGGCGAACCCGGCGTGCGGAGTCCAGCCCTGCCACCCGCCGACGGCGGTGTAGCTGCGCTGCCAGAGCGTGTAGTCGCCGGCCCGGGCATACAGGTGCACCGTGTCCGCGGAGGCGACCAGGGTGGGGCTGCCGCTGATCGTGCCGCCCAGCGAGGTCCAGTCCGACCAGGAGCCGGAGGTGTCACGCAGGCGCCACCACACCGAGTCGTCCGGCGTACGCACAGCCATGTGAAGGTTGCCCGCACTGTCGACGACGGCCGAGGGCCGCCCGTAGATCGACTGGTCCACAGGGGCGCCGAGCGACGTCCAGGCCCGCTGGGGTCCGCGCGACCACACGCTGCCGTCGGCGCCGCGGGCGAACAGTGTCCACTGGTCGGCCCCGGAGAACGCCACGGTCGGCGCGTCGGTCAACGAGCCTCCCAGGTCCTCCCAGCCGCCCCAGTGGCCACCGGTGAGCACGCGCCGGTAGGCCCGGTTGTCGGTACCCCGAACGAACAGGTCAATCCGTCCGGCCGCCGAACCGTAGGCGGCGGGCTGACCCAGGAACCGGCCGCCGGTCGGACCGCCCAGGTCCCGAGCCGCGGACCAGGCGCCGTGCTGTCCGGTCCGCGCCAGTAGAGAGCCGTTCTTGCTGCGTGTGAAGACGGTGAACGTGGTGCCGTCGGCGACCAGGGCGGGGCTGGCCGTCGACTGACCGGGCAGTTCGGTTCCGGTAGCCGTGTCCGTACCGCTGAGGCGCAGGAATGCGGTGCCGTGCGCGGGCACCTCCACCGTGTAGGAGTCGGTGAACCCTCCGCGGTCGGCGCGGGCCCGCAGGTCCCGCACTGCTACCTTCCCGGTCAGACCCGCGTCCGCGAAGCGGATGGTGCGCTGTTGGGGCTGGTCGGAGCGGTTGAGCAGGACCACCGCGCGCTGGCCCGAGCCCTGGAGGACCTTGCTGTAAACGTCGCCGACCGAGTCGGTGGCAACCCGCACGCCCTGGATGTCGAGCGGGTCCTGGTCCACCGCGACGATTTCGGGGTTGCGCAGTGTGTCGAGCATCGACTGCGGCAGCGTCCGCGGATCGCTTCCGAGTATCAACGGTGAGGCCATCTCCGCCCACATCACGAACTGGGTGGTGGACTCCTCCTCGGACAGCTCCAAACCGCCACCCGCCAGCTGGCGCATGGGAATGAGGTAGTCCGGGTCGTTGTAGTGTCCCGGCCCCTGCGCTTCGGGGTGCCAGGCGTTGGCGTCCATGTTGCGCAGTATGTTCGGCCACTCGCCCGCTGTCGGGGTACCCCAGGCGATGTCGGTCCCGGTACGCCACGAGTCGGCCGTGGTCGGTCCGTAGACGTAGGCGTTGTGGGCGTCCTGCGCCGGAGTGTGCGGCAGCCCCCAGTCGTCGGTCAACGGATTGCACAGGTTCAGCAGCATGGGGCGCCCGGACTTGGCGACCGCGGCGCTGAACTGCTTGAACGCAGCCCCCGGGTCCAGCTTCTCGGCGATCCCGCAGAGGAAGTCCACCTTGACCGCGTCGATCTTCCAGTCAGCGAACTGCTCGGCATCCTGGGCGTAGTGGCCACCACTGCCAAGCCCGCAGTCCTTCCCGTCGTACACGCCGGCGTCGGTGTAGATCCCCGCCCGCAGGCCGCGCTGGTGCAGGTAGTTCACCAGCGCCGGGATCCCGGACGGGAACCGGGTCGGGTTGGCCACCAACTGCCCAGTGACCGGGTCCCGTGGCGTGTCGGCCTGCCAGCCGCCGTCCAGCCACACGATGTCGTAGCCGCTGTCGCGTAGTCCGCTGCTTACCAGGTAGTCGGCAACTCCCCTGACCTGGGCCTCAGTTGGCGCTCCCAGACCGTAGTAGGTGTTCCAACCCATGTACGGGGTCGGAGCCAGACCGCTGTTGTAGAACTGCGGCGCACCCTGGTCGTCCGCGGCGTGAGCCTGCGGCACTCCCAGAGCCACCAGCACAGCAGCACCGAGCAGTGCCGCTGCCCGCCGCCCTCGTGTCGTCCCAGCACGATTTGAAGTCACGTATGCCTCCCGTGAGTTGAGGTCTCTCGACGCCGCATCCACACCGAAGGTCGGCGGCGGCGTCACGGCGAAGACTGTGACTGGACCGCCCAAGCTGTCAATATTTATTGCTAATTAACTTAAACTTCCGAGGGCAGACGTCTCGACTCCGACCCCGGGGCGCTCTCCACCGCTCGGAAAGTCATCGCATCCGGTGAGCAGTGGGGTTCATGGCTGCCCGCGATGGCTGGGATGCTGTTGTGATGACCGTCTCCGACCCGGCCCTCGGGGCCGACCCGGCGCTTCCCGTCACCGGGCCTCGACCTACCGGCCCGTTGGCCTCCCGGATGCGAGCAGTGTTACATAGGCGTATGGGCCGGTTCTGGGGCCGCTCCCGGGCCCCTGCGGGACCCGGTTCCACCGGTGGAAACCCGAGGGACCCGGCCCGCCCGCGCCCCGGGCGGGATCAGGAGAGCGACGGGCGCCCGGACCGGAGACTTCCGCCGGAGCGACGCCGCCGGGCGATCCTTGGCATGCGCAGCGTCGCCGGGCAGGTGTTCGTCCTGCAGGTCGTGATCATCCTGGTGCTGGTGGTGGCCGCGGGCATCGAGGTCTTCGTCCAGGCCCGGCACGACACCACGGTGGAGGCCGGCAACCGCTCGCTCGCGGTGGCCCAGACCTTCGCCAACTCGCCCGGGATCGTCGCCGCGATGGAGTCGGCGCACCCGACCGCGCTCCTCCAGCCGCGCGCCGAGGCCACCCGCCTGGCGACCGGGGTCGACTTCGTCGTGGTCACCGACGACCACGGGATCCGTTACACCCACCCCATCCCCAACCGGATCGGCAAGAAGTTCGTCGGCGACATCGGCCCTGCGCTGGCCGGGCAGACGGTCACCGAGACCATCAAGGGCACCATCGGGCCCCTGGTGCAGGCGATCGTGCCGGTCTTCGACAGTCGCCACAGGGTGATCGGCGCTGTCTCCGCGGGCATCACACTCAAGAAGATCAGCAGCACCTCCCAGCATCGGCTGCCGGTCGTCCTCGGGGCGGGCGCCCTCGCTCTGGGGCTCGCCACCGCCGGGACGTGGCTGGTCGTGCGACGCCTGAGACGCCAGACCCACGGCCTCGGCCCGGCCGAGATGACCCGGATGTACGAGCACCATGACGCGGTGCTGCACGCGGTCCGCGAAGGCGTGCTCATCATCGGGGACGACAGCCGGGTGCTGCTCGCCAACGACGAGGCCTGCCGACTGCTCGACCTGCCCCTCGGCGAGTGGGACAACCGGCTCGTCGCCGACCTGGGCCTGGACCAGTGGCTGACCGACCTGCTGACCTCCGGACGGGCCGTCACCGACGAGGTGGTCAGCGCCGGCGACCGACTGATCGCGGTCAACATCCGGACCACCGACCGCAACGGCGGCCCGCCCGGCGTCGTCGCGACGCTGCGCGACTCCACCGAACTGCGCGCCCTGTCCGGCAAGGCCGACCAGGCCCGCAAGCGCCTCAAGCTGCTCTACGAGGCCAGCGCCGCCATCGGCACCACGCTTGACATCACCCGCACCGCCGAGGAGCTGACCGAGGCGGTCGTCCCGAGATTCGCCGACTTCGCCAGCGTCGATCTGGCGGAACAGCTGCTGCACGGCGACGAACCCGTCCCGGGCCGGGTGGTGAACCTACGCCGCGCCGCGCTCCACGGTGCCCGGCTGGACACGCCGTTCTACCCGGTCGGAACGTCGATCCCCTTGGCGTCCGGCACGCCGCAGGCCGAAGCCCTCGAAGGGCACTCGGTCCTCGAGGCAGACCTGTCCAACCCGGCGTCCAACTGGCTGCTGACCGACCCGGCACGAGCCGAGCGGATCGTGGGGCAGGGCATCCACTCGTTGATCACCGTGCCGCTGCTGGCCCGCGGCATGCTGCTCGGCGTAGCGCACTTCTACCGCTCCGAGAAACCCGAGCCGTTCGACACGGACGACCTGTCGGTCGCCGAGGAACTCGGGGCACGCGCCGCGGTGTGTATCGACAACGCCCGCCGCTTCACTCGTGAGCACCGAATGGCGGTCACCCTGCAGCACAGTCTGCTGCCCGGCGGCCTGCCCGAGCAGAGCGCCCTGGACGTGGCCTACCGCTACCTGCCCGCCCACGCCGGCGTCGGCGGCGACTGGTTCGACGTGATCCCCCTGCCCGGCGCCCGGGTCGCGCTGGTCGTAGGCGACGTGGTCGGCCACGGCCTGCACGCCGCGGCCACCATGGGCCGCCTGCGCACAGCCGTGCACAACTTCTCCACCCTGGACCTGCCGCCGGACGAGCTGCTCGGCCATCTCGACGTCCTGGTCAACCAGATCGACCAGGACCGCGCCGCCACGGACGGCGAGACCTCCATCACGGGCGCGACCTGCCTCTACGCGATCTACGACCCCGTCTCGCGGCGCTGCAGCATGGCCCGGGCCGGGCACCTGCCGCCCGCGCTGGTGCGCCCCGACGGCTCGGTCGAATTCGTCGACCTGCCCGCCGGGCCTCCGCTCGGCCTGGTCGGCCTGCCCTTCGAGACGGTGGAGCTGGAACTACCCGAGGGCAGCCGGCTGGTGCTCTACACCGATGGCCTGGTCGAGGACCGCACCCAGGACATCGACGTCGGCCTCGACCGGCTGCGCACCGCGCTGGCTCAGCCCCACCGCAGCCCGGAGGAGACCTGCCAGGCGGTGCTCGACGCGGTGCTCCCCACCAACCCCACCGACGATGTCGCCCTGCTGGTGGCCCGGACCCGGGCGCTGCCGGCCGACCAGGTCGCGGCCTGGGAGCTCCCGGCCGACCCGGCGGCCGTCGCCCGGGTCCGGGCGGACGTGGCCGAGCAGTTGACCGACTGGGGACTGGACGAACTGGCCTTCACCACCGAACTGATCATCAGCGAGCTGACCACGAACGCGATTCGCTACGCGACCGGGCCAATCCGGGTGCGCCTGCTGCGTGACCGCGGCCTCATCTGCGAGGTCTCCGACGGCAGCAGCACCTCCCCGCACCTGCGATACGCGGCCCCCACCGACGAGGGCGGGCGCGGACTCTTCCTGGTCGCCCAGCTCTCGGAGCGCTGGGGAACCCGGTACACCGCCGACGGCAAGGTGATCTGGGCCGAGCAGCCCTTGCCGTGACGTCGCCGACACCACTGCGAACCCGAGGGGAGCGCGGTGCGGCAGCTGTCGGGGTGTTCGC
The DNA here is from genome assembly GCF_041262165.1 of Streptacidiphilus sp. MAP12-16. Classification (NCBI taxonomy): domain Bacteria; kingdom Bacillati; phylum Actinomycetota; class Actinomycetes; order Kitasatosporales; family Streptomycetaceae; genus Streptacidiphilus; species Streptacidiphilus sp. MAP12-16. Next base: position 91,134 of record NZ_JBGCBY010000002.1, on the reverse strand, counting down.
AGTGGAGCCGACGCGGCGTGCGCGGGCCTGTCAAGGTGTCGGCACGGGATGGCGCGGGTAGCGTCTGCGGGGTGATGCGCCTCGCCGATGGGCGAACCCACCAGCGCCGGGAGCTGCGGCCCGCGCGCGGCAGCCTGCTGCGGTCATGCGTCCACCTGACCTGCGACGGCGGGACGGTCGCGGCGACCGACCTGCGCGTACTGCTGGTCGGGGATGTGTTGGTGCGCGCCTTTGAGGCCGAGGGAGTGCAGGTACTGCACTCCGCGGCCATCCCGGAACTGCCGCCCGAGCAGATCAAGACCCTGGACCGGGCCGTGACGGTGCTCGGAATCCATCCTCCCGAGGCCGACCCCGGAGCGGTAGCGCAGGTGCATGTGTTCGGTGGCGCGCGCCGCGACGCCGAGTCAGGGCTGTGGGTGGAGGTCGGACCGGTGCGGGAGGAGTCCGTACCCCTGCCCGTGCTGCACGAGGAAGACGGCCGTGAGACGGAGCCGCTGGCGTTCCGCCTTGCACTGCTGTCAACTCCCTACCAAGAGCCGGTCCGGCTGACGGCCTCCGAACTGGCCGATGCCGAGCGCACGCTACGCGACTGGCGCCGGCGGACGGCCGTGTGGGCGCTGGCGCCGTCCCGTCCGGTCCCCGCCGAAATCCACGGGCGGCTTCGCGCCGCGCTCGCGGAGGATCTGGGAACAGTCGCTCTGCTGGCCGTGCTGCGAGGAGTCGGGGCAGACCCCGGCGTCCCGGACGGTGCCAAGTTCGAGACCTTCGCCTATGCCGACCGGTTCCTGGGCCTGGAGCTGGCCCGCGAAATCGGGCAGGGATAACGCCGCGTCTCCCCACCTACCCAGTTCTGCACCGGCCCAGCAGATCGTGCCGCGGCACGCCGAATCCGCCTGGCCGAAGGTCGCGGACGCGCAACGGCCGCTGGCCGCGCGCGGGCGGCGGGACGCGCCGCGGGTCGGCGCGTTGGCTGCACGCCGCAGGCTTCGTACCGGACCTGGTGCTGCGCTCCGCCGCCCGGCGCACCCGCGAGACCTGGGAGTTGGTCGCACCACCGCTGGGCCGCGCTCCGCAGGTCGTATTCGAGCCCAGGATCTACGGCGCGGACGGGTAGTAGGTGTAGTCAGGGTAGTTGGGAGCGGGCATGGCCTGCATCGGGGTGCCCTGCGGAGGGGAATCCCAGGTGAGGGCACCCCAGTCGGCTGTGCCGTCGAGTGGTTCCGGAGCCGAGAAGGGTAGCGGTGCGGGTGGGTACGGCGTGGCGAACAGCTCGCCGGGGACGGCGAAACCGTTGGGTGGCGTCTCCACCAGCGCAGGATGTGGCCGGCCCTGGCTCTCGCCCACCCACGGCGACGGCACATATGGCGGCTGGTACTGGGGGACGTACTGTGCCACAGGTTCAGGCATGTACTGCGGTTGGTACTGCGGTTGGTACTGCGGTTGGAACTGCGGGCCGGACTCAGCCTCATACGGTTGCGCGTACTGCGGAGCAGGGCGCACCCCGATGGGCACTGCGGAGGTTTGCGCGAACGCCGCGTACGGGATCGCCACGGTGGGTTCGACATTGGGTGCCGCGCTGATCGTCGCACCTGCGCCGGGCTCCACTGCGAGCTCCGCGGAGGTGGCGAGGGGGATCGGCTCCTGTTCGGCGAGGCCTGCTGTCGATGCCGGCGGGGGTTCGTATGCCTGGAGTCCCTGTTCGGTCCGCCGCTGGGCGGAACTGCGTCCGGCCGCGGTGAGCAGGCGGACCAGCAGCGCCAGCGCGATCAGGGCGGCGCACAGTCCGTAGCCCCACAGCACGTAGGGCGCCGCTTTCCGTCCGTCCGTCAGTCCGTGGACCACGGCGATCGGCCAGCAGACGTACGCGCCGCTGTGCAGCAGCCGCCACAGCCGGGGGCGGGGGCTGCTCACGAATCGTCCGCGTACCGCACCGGTCGCCGCCGTCAGCACCAGCAGGTCCGAGGCGATCGTGCCCAGTCCCAGGGCGAAGCTCGTGCCGCCGCCGAAGGGGAACACCACGGCGAGCGGGCCGGCGTGCTGCTCGGCGACCTTGACGGCTATGTGCGTGACCAGGAATCCGAGCGCCGCCACGGATGTGGCCCGGTGTGCGGTCTGCATCGCGACCCGCTGACGAATCGTCAGCACCAGCCGGTCGGTCGCGGCGAGCCCGCAGACCACGGCCGCGGTCAGCGACAGCAGGGTGAAGACGCCGGCGAAGTAGTCGAGGAACGCCATCAATCGCCCCGCCGTACCGGTGAACGCAACGCCCGAGGAGGGGGCTGCGGTGCCGGTGAGCGCGCGGAAGGACGTGGCACCGATGGTCACCGCGGCGCCGACCACTACCAGGAGCAGCACTAACGGTATGGATGACGCACGGGCGGTGCGGTTGTTACGGGCAGTCATCGTACGGCCTCCGACTCGTGATGCGGTCGTGCAGGGCCCCCGAATCGTGATCTGGCCGTGATGCTAGCGAAGCACGCCAACGGTCCGGCGGGTGCCGCGAGAGACCGTAGGAGGCTGAGTGCCGTTGCCCGGCGTGCGCTCACCCGGCCCACTGGTATGCCCGTCCGGTGATCTACCCGCCGTGAGCTTGGCGCCATGCCGCGCATGCGGGTGAACCGCTGGGCGGGCGGTTCGCCGCTGCGCCCTCGTGCAGGGGGCCTCTTGCCGCCATCAACGTCCAGAACCGCCGACTGCTGCACACCGGCGTTCTCGGAGGAGCGATCAACGAGTACCGCATCAACGAGTACCGTTATGCCGCTTGAGCTGCTGCGATGAATATATGAGCCCTACAGGCTCGCTGAGATCCTCCCCACCCGAACGTGCACGCCGGGGATTCGAGCGACCAATCGCTCGCCGAGAGAAATGCACTCATTTGCGAGGGCAAAAGCCCAGGGCGCGGGTTTTCCTGACGCGGAAGGGGCTCCATTACCACTGTCTTACGCAAGGCTCCCGGGGCGGACTCTCAGGCTTGCGGCAGGGCAGTCTGTATCTCGCCCAAGCGAAAAGGAGCAGAAATGCCCGGGATGCGAATCAAAGTCAGGGATCGTGCGGCGCGGCGCAAGCGCCGACTCGTGATCGGTATCCCGCTGGCGCTGGCAGTCGCCGCGGCTGGCGGGCTGGCCTTCGCGGATGTCACGCCGCAGTCGACTCCGGTCAACGGGACCATGTCCAACACGTCGGGTCCGACCAACGGGGCAACCCTTGCCCCGGCCTCCGCGGCCATCACCGCGCCCAACATGATGAACAGCAGCGCCCTCACGACGAACATCTCCGTCACGACGGTCAAACTCGGCTCTGCCTTCAGCTACCTGTCCCCGTCCACCAACGGCATCCCGACCTGGACGCGTACCGTCACCGCGGTCGCGCCCAACGGCACCCTTGAGGTGGCCTGGCAGGCGTCCAACTCGATCCACGTCACGCCCGTCAACCGGGACCTGCAGCGGCGTGGCCCGGACGTGGTGATCAACGGCGCCTGGGAGATCGGCGGCCTGGTCGCCTTCAACAACGGCTTCACCCTGCTCACCCGCGTCGCCGATCACAACAGGTACGGCGAGACCGCCACAGCATTGATCCGGGTCGCCAACAACCACGTGGTCTTCTTCGTCAGGCTGACCGGTTCCTCCAGCCACGACACCTCACCGGCGCTCAACGGCCAACTCGCCTGGAACGGCAGCCAGTACACGACGTACTTCACCGTGCACGGCACCAGCGGCTCCAACGCCGGGCAGTGGGGCGACAAGATGGTCCCGGTCAGCGGTTCCGGGCGCATCCTCTCGGGGGGCTGGGAATGGGGCTGCCGGGGCGACGTCGGACGCTCCCTCTCCTCGGGCTCCAGCTCGTCCTACGCGACCTGCTACGACGACGGCAGCTCCGGGTCCTCGAAGAGCAGCAACGTCGACCAGATGAGGACCGCCAACGGCAACCAGGTGGTCGCCCTCTCCGCGCGCGGCCCCGTCACGTACAAGAAGAACAACCTCACCTGGAGCGTGAGCCCGCGCTGGAAGACCAACCAGGTCGTCATCGTCTTCCTCAGCGGCAGCCACTGGAAGAAGGCGAACTCGGTCTTCATGACCAGCGATCAGTCCACCCAGCACCTCAACGTCCACATCGCGCCCTACGGCCAGAGCGCAATGCTGGTCACCTGGGACTCGTACCGCAACGGGCAGTACACGGGCACGCACTTCCGGCTGATCGACTCCCAGGGGAGGTTCCTGACGGCGGATCTCGTCCTGACGATCCATGTCTCCGGCAACATCGTGGTGCTCGGCAACGGGGACTTGGCCTGGGCGTTCGTCCAGCAGACCCCGGCCTTCTACCACCGCGGCGGCAGCTGGCCGACCACCACGCACCTCTTCCTGGCCCGTCTGCGGGTCAGCTTCTCGGGCTCGTCCTCCTCGCCGACGTCCACACCGGGTATGTCCGCTTCACCGACACCTTCGCTGATGACGGGCGGGGCGCCGACCACCACACCCTGGCCCACCTCCTCCGCCACCAACAACGCCGGCTCCCACTGGTGACCTACTGATCAGTGGTAAGTAGCAGCACAGGACAAGGCACCGGGTCCCTCGAGCAGACGCTCGAGGGACCCGGTGCCTTTGTCACGAGCCGGCGGTCGGGGAAGGCAGGTGCGCGGCAGAACAGTGCGCACTGATAATTCACCTCCATATGAGTGGGAAATAACGTAGGACGCTCAGTTCCATCATGCCTCGTTCAACAGAATCCGCACCGAATTGACATCCCACGCCTTGATCGTCGGATGCAAGGCTGATCTAAAATTTGGTCAAAGCTTTGAAGCTGTATACGTACTGGCATTTGCAGCCGAAGCCGTTCGCACCGCGCAGCACAACCGCTGACCGGACGCCTTCTCTGGTACGTGCAGTTGCAGCGCGGTGGAGGTCTGGGCACGAAACTGAGCTGGATCGGGAATGACGTCGCGGTGACATCGGCACTGCGGTCGTCCCTGTCCTCCGAGCGCCGTCGAAGTGGACACAGCCGGAGCGTTGTTGACGACGGCAGCGCTCCTCTGGAAGCCGTCGGACCAACTGCTCGTGGCGCTGGAGGCGAGCGACCGTGCCCGGGCTGACTCTCATTGGGCTGAGACCACGCAACGGTGCCGCAAGCTCATCGAGCCTGCGGCACCGTTCATGCGGTGAGGACGGGTTGGATCACATGTGGTGGTGATGGTGCTTCATCCCGCGACCACCGCCGAAGGTGGCGGTCGGCATGGAGGTTGCCTGGGTGGTCGCACCGCCGCTGTTGCCGGCTGCTGGGGCGGAGGCGGCAGCGGTGCAGGTGCTGGTTGCCGACGCGGTGGCGGCACCGGCTGCCGACGCGCCGGTACCAACTGCCGCAGACGTGGTGGCGGCGCCCGCCGCTGCCGCCGACGTCGCGGTACCAATCCCCGCCGACGCCGTGGCAGCACCCGCTGCTGACGGGGCGCCACCAACTGCCGCAGACGTGGTAGCGGCACCCGCCGCTGCCGCAGACGTGGTGGCGGCGCCCGCCGCTGCCGCCGACGTCGCGGTACCAATCCCCGCCGACGCCGTGGCAGCGCCCGCTGCTGACGGGGCGCCACCAACTGCCGCAGACGTGGTAGCGGCACCCGCCGCTGCCGCCGACGTCGCCGCGGTACCAACTGCCGCAGGTGTGGTGGCGGCGCCCGCCGCTGCGGCCGGCGTGGTGGCGGCACCCGCCGCTGCCGCCGACGTCGCGGTACCAACTGCCGCCGGTGTGGTGGCGGCGCCCGCCGCTGCGGCCGGCGTGGTGGCGGCTGCGGCCAGCGTGCAGGTGGCGGCTGCGGTCGGTGTCTGGCCGAGCGGGGTGAAGGTCGCCGCGGTGACGACGCCGTTGCCGTTCATGGTCAGCGTGATCGGGTTGGCCACGTTGAGCAGGCCGCCGCAACCCAGGTTGGTGAAGCTCTGATTCGCCCGCATGGCCAGGAAGGTGAAGAGGTTGGTCGCCATCGCCGCGTCCACCGAGGGGGCGTTCTGGAAGATCGCCTGATCCTTGAAGACTCGCTGGATGCCGTTCGGGGAGCCGAAGAAGTTCTGGCAGTACGTGGTACCGCTGCCGGCGTCGGCACCGCCGATCGCGGCCTGGTCCACGCCCTGGCGGTAGAGGTTGGCCTTGTTCGGGTCCTGGTTGTTGTTGTTGAGGACCATCGGGTCGTTCAGCGGCACCATGGCGATCGGCGCCTGCTGGTTGGCCGCGGCCGAGAGCTCGTCCAGCGGAAGTGCCGCGGACGCCGCGCCGTCGCTCGACTGGTCGGGGCGCGTCCATGGCGTGCAGCCCAGGGCCGGGTCGATGAACTGGGTGAGCAGCAGGTTGTCACTGCCGTTCGCCAGGTCGACGAGGTTCTGGTTCTGCAGGGCGGCCTTGCTGGCGGCGTTGTTCTGCGCGATCGTGCCGTTGCCCGTTGCGACGTAGTGGGTCACCACGTTGTCGCTCTGGTCCTGGTCGACCACGGAGAAGTCACGCACGGTTGGGCAGGCCTGCCCGTCCTTGGCCGTTCCGGTGGCCGGGACCTGCAGCATGTTCGCCTGGATCTCCTGATTGGCCGTCTGGAAGAACGACGGCGCATTGCAGTAGGAGAACTGGCCGAATATGGAGCCTTGGGCACCGTTGATGCAGTTGCCCTGCTGGAGGGCGGTCGAGCCGTTGGCCGACTGCAGGGTGAGGTTGGTGCCGTTGAAGCCGAACCAGATGCCCACGGTGGATCCGGCGGGCACCTGCGGGGTGACGGTGGCTGCAGCGGGCTGGGTGCCCTGGTCGATCACCAAAGGGTCGTAGAGCGTCAACTGACCGTTGTTGGTGAGGATCGCCGCCTCGACGAACGCGGACTGGTTGGCGTTGGCCTCGTTGCACGGGCCGCCGGCCGCGCTCGTCGCGGTCAGCTGAAAGGGCGTGGCAAGGCCCTGTGCCGTCAACGGATTGGCCGGAACGATCAGCGAGCAGTTCGGGTTGGGCGCCGCCTGCGCGGCGTTGTTCGCCGCGAGGGCCGTGGCCAACCCGCCGGCCACCACGGTAAGCACCACCGTCAAGACCGCCCACAAGGAGCGCCTCTTACGTTGTTTGCTTCGCTGTTGCCGTGACCGGCGTGTGCGCGGGGGCTCCATGCGTAGGGATTGCGAGCGCCTGTGTAGTGATCGGTGGCCGTTCATCGAACCAACTCCTATCCGACTGCCGTGTCCTGCTGCATTCGCGGTCCGCACTCGGGGACGGCAGTTCCTCTCCTTACGGGTGGCGCCGCTCTGGTGGCCGATAGTTGCAGAACCGGAGTCCGGTGTTCTAGCGCCGGATATTTCGCCTGTAATCGGATGAAAGTCCGCCGTGCGATCAGCCCTCACTACCGCCCCAGGCGACGCGGCTGCAGTCTCCACAGCACTGAACCCCCTGGTGGGACCGGCCCGTGCACATGCCTCCGAACTCCCGGCAGAGGCCCGTCGGTCCCTGCTCCCGCAGACGCTCAGGGACTCCTTACGAGGTCGTTACAGGTCGCTTCGCCCGGATCCGCAGGCCCCCCGAAACGCGTCCGAAAAGGACCCGTGAGCACCAAGGTGGCACCCAACCTCCGGTCTGATCGCCGGCCTGTTCTCCCGCAACCGGACCGGCAGCGCGACGACGCCGTTGCTGACGAAGGAGGGGACGGCGGTCCACGGCACCGCTCCGGAAAGCGCCAGCGTCCGCTGGTCCGGGTTGGCCGACAGCGCGCAGACGGCGTTGCCGAGCAGGTTGAGGGTCGTGCCGTGGCCGGCCACCAACAGCATCGTCATGGTGCCGACCAGCTCGGCCTCGGAGGTGGTCACCGTCGGCCTCGGCGACCGCGATCAGGGCACTGGTCAGGTCGTTCCCCAGGGCCCTGCGCCGGTCCTGGACCACGGCCGCCATGGTCCCGGCCATGCCGCGCTGGTCCTCCAGGGTCTGTTCGCGGGTGGCGGAGCTGCTGACCAGGCTGCGGGAGTGGGCGTGCAGGGGACCGAGGTGCTGCGGGAGTATGCCTGTGGCGTGTGGCCTACCGGCTGGACCTGACCGAGGGCATCCTGCTCTGGCGGGCTGAACTACGCGGCGGTGTCGTCCCACTCGGCGAGGTGACCCGCGTCCACCGCAGGACACTCGGTTCGAAGACCGTGGCCTTCGAGTTGGGAGCGGCCAACCGCTGCTGGTCATGGCCGGGCCCGGCTTCGCTGAGTTCTGTGAGGAGATCGCTCGCGCGGCCCCCGGAGTGCGAATCGAGTGCCACGGCACATCCGCAGCCAACCGTTGACAAGCGATTCCCGAACCGATCGGCACGTCCCACGCCACCCTCAGCGGACTTCGCCACCAGAGTCAGGGGTAGCGATGGCTTCCAGGGTTGAGTGGTGGCCCGGCCCCGCGAGGATTCGGGCCACCACTGGTTGAGCGGATGTACTACTTCCCGGCAGTGCCGGTGGACCACAGCGCGGTCCCGGTCGCACTGTAGATCACGACGTTGCCGTCGTTCTGCACCTGGAGGTAGGCGCCGCTGTTGCCGCTGGTCTTGCTGGACCACACGGACGTGCCGGCGCTGTTGTAGGCGACGAAGTTGCCGTCTCCCTGCATGATCGCCAGGCTCGCCACCGCGCCGGCGGTACCCGACGACCAGAGCGCGGTGCCGCTCCGGTACAGCACGAGGTTGCCGTCGCCCTGCAGGTCGAGGCTGTAGCCGCCGTTGCAGGAGACGAGCGAGTGGCCGGAGTTCAGCTGCTGGTTCGCGGTCAACGTGCCGCAGGCCGGGGCCGTGCCGCCGCAACTGGCGGGCGCGGCGGTGCCCGACGGTACGGCTCCGGCCACGACCGACCACTTGGTCAGCGAGGCAGCCGTGAGGCTGGCCGCGGCGCAGATGCCGCCGGCGACGGCCTTCTGCGGAATCACGGTGCCGCCGGCGTTGACCAGGTGGTAGTTGCCAGCAGCGAGGCCCAGTCCGACCGGGTCGATGGTGATCGCGTTGTCGTAACCGGTGCTGGAGTTGATGTTGGCGATGGTGAGCTGCGCGCTCGTCTTTGCGGCGGAGACGACTGGGACGATCTGCACGATGCCGCTGTTGGCCAGGGTCGCGTAGGCGGGGGCGTGCTGGGAGAGCTGCGAGACGGCCGTCAGCAGGCTGCCGCCGGCGTTCTTGTACGCGGTCAGGTTCGCGTCCACGCCGTTGATCGGCAGGACCGCCTGGTACTGCGAGAGCTTGACGATCCCGGTGTTCACCTCCTCACTGGTGACCACGCTGAAGCCGCCCTGGTACTGGTGCCATGCGGCGGCGATGTTGTCCTCCGGCGCGCCCAGGCCGCCTCCGGCGGTGTTGCCGAAGGCCAGGGAGTCGTCCAGGTAGACGGCGACCGGCTGCTGCGGGTAGGACCCCGACAGGCTCTTGAGGTTGGGCAGCCAGTTGGTGTAGATCGGGTAGACGACCGTGTCCTTCTGTGTGCCGTCGTGGATGAAGAAGTCGGTGCCGCCGCCTTGGGGCAGCATCATCCCGTAGTTGTCGATCCACTGCACGCCCTGCGCCGCCAGTTGCGTACTGTCGGTCGGCGCGGTCCACTCCGTGGCGACGTTGACCCCGTAGGCATGGCCGAGGCTGCCGAAGAGGAGGTCGATGCCCGAGGATCCCGAACAGTCCTGGATGATGGTGACGTTGTACTGCTTGGCGAGGGCGAACAGCACCTCAGGTACGTTCTCGTAGTTCGCGAAGTTGCCCACGTGACCGCCGAAGTAGTAGTAGAGCGGCGTGCTGGCGGTGACCGCGCGCACGTCGGCGGCCAACTGCCCGTAGACCTGCTGCACGCTCCACAGGCGGAACAGCTGGTAGACGCTCGCCAGGGCCTGGCCCGGCCTGGCCGCCGGCACCTGTGAGAACGAGGTGTACGAGGTCTTGTGCGCGGTGTTGAACGCGCTGATGCTGCTGTAGGTCCGCGGCAGGTAGACGTTGTGGAACTCGTTGATGTCGGCCTGCGCCCAGCCGTCGACGTTGCCGCTGACGGTGCTGTCCCAGAACGAGTCCAGTCGTCCGTAGTCCAGGATGCTGCCGCCGTATCCCGCCGAACCCGCTACGTGCTTGACGGTGTCGGTGACATAGGTGAGGTAGGCCGGCTCGTCGGTGGGGTCCCACCAGGCGGGGGTGGCGCTCTGCGCGCCGGTGTTGGTGACCTCGTGGCTGGTGGCCCAGGACGCGGGGCTGCCTCCCCACCCGGAATACCAGAAGATGGGCACCAGGCGGATGCCTGCGGCGGCGGCGTTGGTCATCTCCTGGTCGAGTTCCGTGAAGTTGAACTTCCCGATCGCCGGTTCGACGGTGTTCCACGGCATGTCGATCGCGGCGGTGGTCAGGCCGCGTGCCTTGAGCGCGGCGAAGCTGGCCTGCGACCAGGCGGCGCCGTTGTTGTCCCACTTGAGCTGGGTGGACCACATCGGGGTGGACGCCGCTGCCTGCGTCGCGGCGCCCGCCGTAAGGAAGGGGGCCGTGATCAGGGCGCCGACCACGGCGAGGGCCGCGATGACCGCAGCCGGAATCGGGATCGGATACTTGCGCGCCCGGCGCCCGCCCGAGGACCGCGCCTGGCCCGGCGCGGGCTGCTGCGCGTGGGCCCGTTTCGCCCTTTTATTGAATATCATCGCGTTCCGTCTCTCATGGCAGACCGTAGGGCGCTGCAATAGTGCATGCGCCGACCTGATGGGCAGGCGAGGAATTGCTTTGCATGTTCTAGCACACTCACCCGCTCGCGGGCATACTTCGTGCTTTCTTCAGTAATGGACCCGCAAGGCCCAGGGCGTCGGTGCGGTGGGCGGCCATGTTCCTGGTGGCCTGCGCGATGGTGTCCCAGCCGGCCAGTCGCAGCGGGCTGATCGCCAGTGGGCGCATCATCTGAACTTGAGGTTCCGTTAAGGAACGTGCCGCCAGCCGCAAACGACCAGGGACCGCCTGGTCACGGCGCTGGAGTCGATGAGCTCGTACGAGGACGCGGGAGACGGGGACCCGGCTGACGTTGAACAGCTCGGCGCGGTGCTGCTGCCGGCGGGTGGTCAGCCTGGGCTGGCGCGGGCGCGGGCATGGACACAATTGGGGTTGACGTTTTCCAGGCAGCAGAGAAAGGGCCACCCATTCAACCTGGGCACATGCCACCCCCTCGCTTACGATTGCCATCATTTCGGTCTCCATTTGTCAAAAAAGTAGCTTGCCGAATTCTCGAGGGTATTTTTTAGAAGTCCCCGTCGGCTAAGCTCGCCCTACACCCAGTTGACGAGCGGAAGGCGAACCGCGGCGATGACCCCTGCCCCGTACCGAGCAGCCGAGACGCGTTATGACGGCACCATGGAGTACCGCAGGAGCGGGCGGAGCGGTCTCAAGCTGCCCGCGATCTCGCTCGGCCTGTGGCACAACTTCGGTGACGACAAGCCCTTCGAGACCCAGCGGGCGATCTTGCGCGGGGCCTTCGACCACGGGGTGACGCACTTCGACCTGGCCAACAACTACGGCCCACCGGGCGGCGCCGCGGAGGCCAACTTCGGCCGCCACTTCGCCCAGGACTTCCGTCCGTACCGTGACGAGCTGGTGATCTCGACCAAGGCCGGGCACCCCATGTGGCCGGGCCCGTACGGCGAGAGAGGCTCGCGCAAGTACATGCTGGCCAGCCTGGACCAGTCGCTGACGCGGATGGGCCTGGACTACGTCGACATCTACTACTCGCACACCCCGGACCCGGAGACCCCGCTGGAGGAGACCATGGGCGCGCTGGCCTCCGCGGTGCGGCAGGGCAAGGCGCTGTACGTCGGCATCTCCTCCTACACCGCCTCGCAGACCCGGGAGGCGGCGCGGCTGCTGCGCGAGATGGGCGCACCGCTGCTGATCCACCAGCCCTCCTACTCGATGGTGGACCGCTGGATCGAGGAGGACGGCCTGCTGGACACCCTGGAGGAGGCGGGCGCCGGCTGCATCGGCTTCACTCCGCTGGCCCAGGGTCTGCTGACTGACCGTTACCTGAATGGCATGCCCGCCGACTCGCGGGCGGCGGCCGGCAAGTCGCTCAAGCCGGGTTTGCTCACCGAGGACAATCTGGCCCGGCTGCGCGCGCTCAACGAGATCGCACGCCGCCGCGGACAGTCGCTGGCCCAGCTCGCGCTGACCTGGCTGTTGCGCGATCCGAGATTGACTTCCGCGCTGATCGGCGCCTCCTCGGTGGCGCAGCTCGTGGAGAATCTGGAGGCGGTGCACGGGGCTCCGCTGTCGGCGGAGGAGCTGGCCGAGATCGACAAGTACACGGTGGCCGAGGGCAAGTTCAACATCTGGGGCTGAGCCCGCCACACCTTGAGACCGCCGCCGACTGGTCAAGACCAGTCGGCGGCGGTCTGCGTCCGGACCAGGCAGGGAGGTGCGTGGTGGTGTCGGTGATCGATTTGCTGGAGTGTCGTGAGGCACGGGCTTGAGTCCTGGCTGGAGGCAGAATGCGGGAGGCCGAGAAGCACGCTGCTGCGGCCTGGCAGCGTGTGGACCACGCGCGGATCGCTCGTGAGCTGGCGTGTCCACGACGGCACGGGTGTCAGGTGCCGGGCAGAGCACGCATGACTCGTTCCACCAAGGTTGGTTCGAGGAGTCGGTCCGGTGCGTCGACCAGTTGGATCACCCGCAACAGCGCGGCGCCGACATCGGCGTCCGTGGATGCGGCCTGGTAGACGTGCCGTAGGTAGGCGTTGAACTGCTTGGCCTCCTCGGTCGGCGGCGCGCCGGCCTCCGGGAATCGCAGATCGGCGTTCACGGTGATCGCCCAGGGAATGTCGATGATCTCGGTCGCGCCGGCGAAGAACCGCTCCGCGAGTCGCGCGCGGTCTGCCCTGAGCAGGTCGCGCAACAGCACGGCCTCGGCCGCGGCGACCGACATTCCCTGCCCGTACACGGGATTGAAGCTGCACACCGCGTCGCCGACGACGAGGTATCCCTCCGGGAAGTCGGCCAGATGCTCGTAGTGGGCCCGGATGCTGGCGGGGAAACGAGTTCTGACGGGCTCGGTGATCTGCTCGGCGGTTTTGAGGAAGTCCGCGAAGTCACGCGAGGCGAAACCCTCCACGTATGCGGGCAGGTCCGCGTCGTTCATCGGCGGTTCCTGTCCGTAGACGGCGCCGGCCGTGAACATGAAGGTGTTGTCCTCCATCGCGAGCAGGGTCCCACCGTGGAGCGAGCCGGGGAAGACACCGACGGATGTACCGACCCGGCCGTCGAGGTGGTGCTGTTCGCGGCGGTACTGGCGGGTCACATAGGTGATGTCGACCTGGACGCGAGTCACCTCCGGGGCCGCGAAGCCCAGTTCGGTGACCCACTGAGGGCTCCGCGACGCCCGACCGGACGCATCCACCACCAGGTCCGCGCGGACTTCGGTGGCCGCGGCGCCGTCGGCTCGTCGGGAGAGCCGCACGCCGGTGACCGTCCGTCGGTCGGCGGTCGTGGTCAGGTCGAGAACGTCCCAGCCGTCACGGATGTGTACCCGCGGGAGTGCCCGCACCCGCGTTCGGACGATGTGCTCCAGCAACCGCCGACTCGACGCGTATCCGATGAGGCCCGAAGGTTCCGGCTTCACCAGGCAGCCGTCGAGGTACCAGTGGATGTCGGACTGCACGTCCGTCCGGACGGCGCCGGCGTTCGCCAGATCGTCCTCGAAGCCGGGAAACAGATCGCTGAGCGAGCGCAGACCTCCTGCCTGCAGGCCGTGCAGGTGCTTTCCCTGGGGCACGCCGCGCCTGTCGACCGGCCCTACCAGGACGTCCCGTTCGATCACGGTCACCTCGTCGAAGCTGTCAGCAAGCGCGGCAGCCGCGAAGAGACCCGCCATGCTCGCGCCGACGACGACCGCCCGTGTCCTATTCGTCATGGGCGCGATGGTGCCCGGACGAGGTGCTCACTTCCCAGGTCATTCACTGGTCATCCGCGGTCCGGTCCGGTCACCCGGCAGGCCGGCCAGCGCGGACACAGCGGTGAGTATCCGATGTCCGGGACCACGGGATCGGATGAACGTGCAGGTCATGGCATCCCGTTGGGCGCACGGCCCTCAAAAGCCCTACCGTGGGACGGCATGGAGAGGAATACCAGCCAGGACGGCCACCGCCTGGGGGAACGCCTTCGGTCGGCCCGTGAGCGTGCCTTCGTCGGCCGGATCGCCGAGCGGGCCCTGTTCCGGTCGGCCATCGCCTCCGACGTCGACGCGTTCTCGGTGCTTTTCGTCCACGGTCCGGGCGGAATCGGCAAATCGGCGCTGCTTTCCCGATTCGCGGACGACGCCCGGAATGCGGGGCGATGTGTGGTGCTGGTCGACGGTCGCACGGTCGACCCGTCATCCGAGGCGTTCGCGGCCGAAGCGGCCGAAGCGCTCGACACCCCGGGGGCCGTACTGCTCGTCGACACGTTCGAGCGGTGCCAGCCGGTCGAGGTCTGGTTCCGGCGCGAGTTCCTTCCGCAACTCCCGGACAGCACCGTAGTGGTCGTGGCGAGCCGGCTGGCGCCCGGTCCGGAATGGCGGGGCGAACTCGGCGGCACCGAGGTCCTCCGTACGGTTTCCCTGCGCAACCTGCCCCCAGACGACGCAACTGAGTTGCTGGATCGGCGCGGCGTACCCATCGCGCTCCGGGAAGCCGTGCTGGCCTTCGCCGGAGGCCATCCGCTGGCACTGTCGCTCGCCGCGGAAGTGGCCGCCGCAGACGTCACCGCGAGACTGCCGTGGGCGCCAGGCCAGGACGTCATCGAGACCCTGCTGTCCGAGTTGGTCGGCGCGGTGCCGTCAGCGGCCCACCGGCATGCGCTGGAAGTGTGCGCGCACGCCTACACGACAACACAGGAGTTGCTGGCGGCCGTCCTGGCCGCGGAAGCGGATGCGGATCCCGTGGAACTGTTCGCCTGGCTGCGCGGACTGCCGTTCATCGAATCAGGGCCCGCCGGCCTCTTTCCGCACGACGTGGTCCGCGACGCGCTCGACGCGGACCTGCGGTGGCGTGATCCCCTGGGCTATGAAGCCATGCACCGGGGAATCCGCGACCATCTTCTCGACCGCGCACGCACCGCTCGTGGCCCGATGGCCACGCGGGCGCTTCGAGCACTGAGTTTCCTGCACCGGCACGGCGGAGTGATGCCGGACTTCGTGACGTGGCGAGGCGAGGGTGAGGTGGTGGAGACTCCGCTCTCCGGCGCGGACACCTGCGCCGTGCGCGCGCTGGCGGCCGAGGCCGAGGGCGAGGAGTCGGCCGGCATCGTGGAGTTCTGGGCGGGCCGCCAACCCGACGCCTTCGTCGTCTACCGGCGGCCCGCGTCGGGCGAACCGGTCGGCTTCATGGCGTGGCTGCGCCTGGACTCGCTGGCGGAGGACGAGGTCGCGATCGACCCGGTGGTCGCGGCCGCCTGGGCGCACAGCCGGTCAGCGGCGCCGGTGCGATCCGGCGAGTACCTGGCCCTGGCCAGGTTCATGGTGTACCCGGCCGTGTACCAGCGTCCGTCACCGGTCAGCGATCTCATCGCGATGCGCATCCTGTCCGAGTGGCTGCGCGCGCAGCGGCTCGCCTGGTCCTACATGGTGATCGCCGACGAGAAGTTCTGGAAGCCGCAGATGGACTACCTCGAGCAGCGGCCCATCGACCAGGCTCCCGTCGTCGGGGGCAGGCCCTACACGCTGTTCACGCACGACTGGCGGGCCGTTCCGGTCGACGCCTGGCTGGACCGGCGGGTCCCGCAGGAGCTCTTCGGCGCGCAGGCGAGTCCCCCCGCGCCGGAACCCGAACTGACCGTGCTGTCACGGGAGGAGTTCGACGCCGCCGTCCGCGACGTCCTGCGGTCGTGGTCAAGGGACGATGTGCTCGCGGCGAGTCCACTCGTCGCCAGCAGGCTCGTGGTCGATCATCACGGCGCCGATGCGGTCCAGGTGCTGCGAGACCTGCTTGTGGCGGCGGTGGACACGCTGGCGCAGGACGCCCGCTCGGCTCACCTGCACCGCGTCGCGGCGGTGACGTTCTTCCAGGACGTGCCCACCCAGGAGGCGGCCGCGGAACGGCTTGACCGTCCTTTCAGCACGTACCGCAGGCACCTGACCCGGGCCGTGGAGCACGTGTGCGAGGTGCTGTGGCACCAGGAACTGTACGGAGCGACCAATCGAACAGGCGCGGCAACAGAATGATCGGGACCCTGCTCTCGCGGGACTCACCCCGTTGGAACAACGGGTGTCCGCAGGCGGCGGGTGAAGTCGAGCCGGGCCCGGTCGGCCACCGCCGTCCGCAGCGGTCCCAGCAGCAGTTCCCCGGCCGCTGCCACTCCGCCACCGGTCACCACGCAGTCCAGATCGCAGAGTGCCGTGGCCACCGCGCCACCATTCCGGACCGGGAAGGCGCGCCAGGCCGGGATGTTGACCGGGCTGACACTGCCGGCGGCAGTGTCGATCGGTCCGGCCGAGGCGATTCCGACACCTGCGGCCGTGCTCGTCGACGATCGCGGCGGCGAACTTGGTGCCCCCCGATATCGACGGCCATCACCCGCTTCGCCGGTGCGCTGGGTTCATTCTTCATCGAACAGCTCCCCGAGAACGAAGTCGTCGCGTCGACCGTCGTCCCAGGCGACGGTCAGGCGGTCGCCGTTCACCTCGACCGTCGAGGGCCCGGGGGCGGGGACGGCCGCCGTGCGGCTCAGGCGGTGCGAAGAGACGAACAGCGTCGGCACGCCCGGCACCACGGCGGCGGTGAGGTACGGAACCGCGCTGTGCTCGCCGAACGCGTTGCCGTCCCGATACCGCGCGACGCCATGCCCGGTCCAGCCGTGCTGGGGGAAGAGATCGACGCTCAGATCGCCGGAGCGCACCGACGTCCGATCAGCGGCCGGCTCCTCCGAACCCGCGAGGGCGAAGGAACCCTCGCGCACCGTCCACCCCGCCGGAGCGGTGACCAGGTGGGCACGCAGTTCAATGCCCTGATGCAGGATCGAGAGTGCGACGACGCGGGCACCGGGCACGTCCGCGGTTCCGACACGGGGCCGGTACCAGGAAGCGGCCCAGCCCTCGCCAGTGACGGTCCCGCGCAGCCCGGCCCGCTGGGTGGCCCGTCCCCATTCGTCGACCAGCGCCAGTCGGCCGTCCACGGCCGCGGTCCACGCGTCACCGACGCCCGGTGCGGTGTGGGTGGAGTAGCCGACGGAGGCGTAGTGCGGGTCGCCGCTCCCCCGGGCCGGGTCGTCGATGTGGTCGCTGGCGTGGTTGGCCATGTGCACCACCCCGTGTCCGGACTGGATCACCCAGCCCACGCCGTGCAGGGTCCGGACGGAGTCCGCGCGCTCGGCGGGCTGTGGCTGCTCCGGCTCGGTCCACAGCGGATGGTCGGCGGGAGCGGCCAGGCCGAGGAAGCCCATGCCCGCGAAGTACGGAGAGCCGGGGCCGCTGTAGACCTGGCACATGGGCAGGAACTCCCCGGCTCCCCTGCCGAGCGAGGGCGCTCCCTCGACGCCCACGCCCAGCGCGGTGAAGTGTCGCAGGACTCCGCTGGCCAGCCGGCGCGTCGCGCCCGCGGCCTCGCCGCCGACACCGGCCAACCCCGCAGCCCACAACCCGCCCAGCACGGCGTGCCGGTAGGTCAACGATCGGCCCTGATGCAGCGGCGAGCCGTCGGCGGCGAACAGCGTCGCGTAGGAGTCGGCGAACTCGCCCAGGCGGCCCAGGAACCGTTCCCGCCGGGCGGCCGGTTGCGCAGTGAGCAGATACCACTGCCACAGGAAGGTCTGGATCACCCAGGAGTTGTAGTGGTCGACCCGGTTGCCGTGCCCCGTCGCCGCGCTGATCGGCCCGTCGTTGTACCAGCCGTCACCGAGGTACCAGGATTCCACCCGATCCACGTCGGCCTGCGCGTGTCCGCCGGGCACGTCATAGCCGCCCGAGTTCAGGAACGCCTCGATGACGGCGGTGAACAACAGCCAGTTGTTGTCCGAGCCGTTCTTGGCGGCGTGGTGGGCCAGCCAGTCGGCGGTCTGGTCGCGCACCTCGTCGTCCAGCCGGTCCCAGACCTGCTCGCGGCAGACGGCGAGGCCGAAGGCGAGGTTGGCGGCCTCGACGATGGGCTGCGGGGTGCCGTTCCACTGCTTGATCTCGTCGACTCCGATGGCGCGGCCCCAGCGGTCGGGACCGTCGGGCGCCATCGCGGCGGCGAGACCGCGCGCGTACCAGCCGGCGTGGTCGTGCGGGTCCTCGGCGCGACCGGCCAGCAGCGGCGCGGCGATCAGGAAGCTGCGGGCGAACCCCTCGATGCCGTCGCTGCGGATGCCCGCCGCCGACGGCCTGCCGGGTGGGGTGATCAGACCGCCGTCGGGTGATGCGTACCGGCGGGCGGTCAGCAGCCAGTGCTCGGCCACCGCCTCCCAATGCGCCCGAGTCCAACCGGTATGAGGGGACAGCTCACGGTCTTCGGGCGGAAGTCGCATATTCGTCATGGAGGACTCCTCAGGGGATGCGGCGCAGCCGCGGAGTGAACGTGGAGTGGAAGATGGTGGACGCCGCGCCGACGGCGACGGCCTCGCTGCTGTTGACGGAGCGCTCGACGCGGACGCGGCGCAGCCGCCGGGCGGTCGGAAACGCGTTGACCGCATGCTCGATCTCGGTGAGGTAGACGTCCGCGACCTCTTCGGTGAAGAAGGGTCCGCCGACCACGACCAGGCCGACGTCCAGTAGATCGATCACGGACAGCACGCCGCTGCCGATGGCCTTCGCGGCCTGCTGGACCGTCAGCCGCGTGTTCCGCTGCGCGGCCGGATGCGACAGCCGGTCCGGCGCGACATAGCTCCCTGGATTGCACTCCTGGAGGATCTTGGGTCGCCCGGAGGTGTCGAACCGCCCCAGCGTCACCGCGCAGAGCTGGCCGAACTCGCCCGCGTTGGCGGTAAGTCCGCGGTAGAGGTCGCCATTGAGGAACAGCCCGGATCCGACGCCGGTGCCGAGGTAGAGGTAGACGAAGTCGCAGGCGCGGCTGTCGCGGCCGATCCAGCGCTCGCCGACGGCCGCGGCCGAGCAGTCTTTCTCGATCACGATCGGGCACGAGAACCGCCGCTCGAGCAGGGTGCGCAGGGGGACGTCGCGCAGCACCGACATCAGCGGCGGGTCCAGCACGGTCCCGGAGACGGTGTCCACAGGTCCCGGGGCGGCCACGCCGATACCGAGGAATCCCTCCTCCCACCGGCCGCGCCCGGCCTGCTCGAGAACCGACTCGCCGAGGTCGGCGATCTGTGTCACCACGGCGCCCGGACGCGGGTCGGACGTGATCGGCTCGGCGCGGCGGGCGACGATCCGGCCGGACAGGTCGACCAGCACCGCCGTCAGCACGTTGGGGTCGATGTGGATGCCGAGCGCGTGCGCGGCGTCGTCGCGCAACCGCACCGGGCTGCTCGGTTTGCCGACGGCCGAGTGCCGCCTCCGCTGCTCGACGAGCAGGCCGCGCTGGATCAGCGAGCGCGTGATGCGGGAAACGGACTGTTGCGTGAGCCGGGTGCGTTCGGCGAGCTCTCCGCGGGTGATCGTGCCCGCGAGACGCACGGTCTCGATCACGACGCACTCGTTGAAGGACCCGAGGTCGATCTGGTTGGCGCCGCCGCCGGCCGCTGGGCCGGACCCGGGGACGGGCGACATGGGCCGGGTGTCGGACGGCGCCGGGAGCGGCTCGCGGATCCAGCGGACTCGGGCGTGTGCGACCCCGCCGGCGTAGCGGGCGAGCGCGGAGGCGAGGTCCAGGAGCAGACGCGTCGAGGACTCCGGGTGCCGGGCCGCGTCCAGGGCCAGCACGGCACGGACGAAGGAGACCTCGCTGGTCCGCTCCGGCCGCTCATGGACCGAGATGCCGAGACGATCGCAGTGCTGCGCGAGGTCGATTTTGTGCACGGCGGTGGGCCGCGCCCGCAGGACGATGGCATGAAGGCCCTGCTGCGGATGGGTGCGGCGCACGGCGTCCAGGAAGAAGGGCGTGCCTTCGGGGTCGGACGTGGACGTTGCGGGCTTGTGCGTCGCGACCCTCGCCGCGGCGGTCATCGCGTCACTGACAGCGGCCAGCGCGTAGGCGTCGACCACCGGATCATGTGGCGGAAGCACCGGCACGGCGGCCGGACGGCTGGCGAGCACCAGCACCGTGTACTCCGGGTCGAGATGGAGACCGACCAGCCACAGGTCGCTCGATTCCAGGGCAGGGCTCACCGGCACCTGGGGGGCGGAGAGCCGGCCGCCCGACAGGTTCCAACGGCGTCGCGCCTCCGCGACGGCGCTGTGCGAGCAGCCGAGGCGGCGGGCCAACTGCCGCGAGGTGCGGCCGTCGGGTGTGGAGGTGAGGATGCTCGCCACGATCTCGCCCTCGTCGACCGTCGTGGGACGGCCGGTGCGCGCACGGTCCAGCAGCCCGTCGACGCCCTCGGTGGCGTAACGCTGCCGCCACGTCGTCACTGTCTGCCGGGATACGCCCAGTTGCCGTGCGATGTCGGCGTTGCGCAGGCCCTCGGCGGCGAGCAGCACGATCGAGGCCCGCAGCGCCTGCTGGTCCTGACCTGCGGCCCACCGACGCAGCACCGCGTGCACGTCGGCACCCGGAGCCGCGCCGGCGGAGGGCAGATCAGGCATTCGCCGTGCCCGGAGTGAGGCGCAGGGTGAGGATCTGGAACGGCCGCAGCGTCAGGTCGAGCGTGCCGTCGTGCAGTTGCGACGGCGCGGTCGGCCGCTCCAGCAGATCCGTCACCGCGGCGCCTGCCACCGGGAACCCGACGGACAGGCGCGTGCTCGCCCGACCGCCGCAGGACTCGTAGAGGCGCACGATCACGTCTCCCGACCGGTCGTCGGCGAGCTTGACGCACTCGACCACCACATTGGGGTTGTCCACGGCGACCAGCGGACGCGCCCCGCCGGCCGCCGGGGCGGGACGCAGCGGAAGGTTGAGCGCGTGGGCCTGGGCAAGCGCCTCGCGGGTGCCGGCTCCGGGGACCACGGCATAGCTGAAGCGGTGCCGCCCGAGGTCGGACTGCGGGTCCGGGGAGTTCGGCGCGCGCAGCAGGGTCAGCCGCAGTGTCGTGGTACTCCCTCCCCCCGGCCGGGTGTGCCGCGAGGCGTCGTAGCCATAGGTCGAGTCGGTGATCAGGGAGACGCCCCAGCCGTGCTCGCCGACATGGACCCAGCGATGGGCCCACGCCTCGAAACGGGCCGCGTCCCAGGACGTGTTCTCGTGCGTCGGCCGGGTGACGTGGCCGAACTGGATCTCCGCGGCGGTGTGCTCGGCGTGTACGTCGAACTGCCAGGCCGACTTGAGCACCGCGTCGCGTTCGCGCCAGTCGATGTCGGTGACGACGTCGAGGCGGCGCGAACCCGCCGTCATACGCACCTCCTGAACGACGCGGGAGTCTCCGAAAGCCCTCTCGACGCGGACGACGGCCAGCAGCGGACCCTCGTCGGTAAGGGTGACGGTGGCCGGGGCGCCATCGTCGGCCGTCAGATCCCGGCGGACGTTGCGATAGTGACGCTCGAGGTTCCACGCGGGCCACAGATTGGGCTGGTCGCGGTGCAGCTGGAGCAGGTTGCCCGCGCCGTCCGGAGCGATCGCGTCCCGTCCGGTCGCGAGGTCTCGGACCGAGCGCAGCAGCCCGTCGGCGTCGATGCGGGCTTCGATCACGCCGTTGGCCAGAAGGTGGCCGCCTTCGGGAGATTCGGCCACGACGACCGGTGCGATCCCCTGAAGGTCCGGCAGCAGAGCGCCGCCGCCGAGCGCGGGAGCATCGGCCAGGGCCGCGTGGCGACCGTCGGACAGCAGCTGCGCGGCCGTGCCGGACGCAGGTGCGGACGGAAGCAGGACCACCTCGCGACGGTCGTGCGCCGCCGCATTGAGGACGCCCGGGGCTCCGCCGTGGGCGAGAGCCGCGCCGGCTCGGGCGATCAGCGTCTCGAGCTGCTCGTGGATGCGACCGTAGACCGCCTCGGCCTCTCGGTGGACCCAGGCGATGGAGGTGCCGGGCAGGATGTCATGGAACTGATGCAGCAGCACCTGCTGCCACAGATCGTCGAGCTCCTCGTGCGGATAGGCCGCGCCGTTGCGCACGGCGGCCGTCGCCGACCACAGCTCGGCCTCCCGGAGCAGGGCTTCTGAGCAACGGTTGCCGCGCTTGGTCCGCGCCTGGCTGGTGTACACGCCGCGGTGGTACTCGAGGTACAGCTCGCCGCGCCACACCGGGGCATCGGGATACTCCTCGCCCGCCTGACGGAAGAAGGTCGACGGGGCCTGGATGTCCACGCGCGGCGAACCTTCCAGGTCGCGCAGCCGCCGGGCCCGCTCCAGCATCTCGCGGGTGGGGCCGCCGCCGCCGTCGCCGTGCCCGAAGGGCGCGAGCGAAACCGTGGCGGCGCCCTTGTCCCGGAAGTTGTCCTGCGCGTGAGCGAGCTGCTTCCCGGTGAGCTCGGCGTTGTAGCTGTCGATCGGCGGGAAGTGCGTCAGAATGCGCGTGCCGTCGATGCCCTCCCACGCGAAGGTGTGGTGCGGCAGCTCGTTGGTCTCGCTCCAGTGCAGCTTCTGCGACAGGAACCACTCGGCGCCGGCCAGCCGGGCCAGCTGCGGGTAGGCGGCCGTGTAGCCGAAGGAGTCGGGCAGCCACACGCCGTCCTGCTCGATACCGAACTCCTCGGCGAAGAACCGCCGCCCGTATATGAGTTGACGGGCCAGCGCTTCGCCGCCGGGCATGTTGCCGTCAGCCTCCACCCACATGCCGCCGACAGGGACGAACACCCCCTCGCCGACCGCTTTGCGGATGCGCTCGAACAGCTCGGGCCGATGCCGCTTGACCCAGGCGTACTGCTGCGCCGAGGAGCAGGCGAAGATCAGCTCGGGGTACTCCTCGGCGAGCGACAGCACGTTCGCGAAGGTGCGCACGCACTTGCGGACCGTCTCGCGCTGCGGCCACAGCCAGGCCGAGTCGATGTGCGCGTGCCCGACCGCGCTGATCCGGTGCGCCGAGGCGTGTGCGGGACGCGAGAGGACATCGGCGAGCTCCGCACGCGCGGCGGCAGCTGTACCGGACACGTCCCGCGGATCGGTGGCGTCCGCGGCGCGTGCCAGGGCACGCATGATCTCGTGGCGGCGCGGGCTTTCCACAGGCAGCTCGCGCATCAGCTGATCCAGCACCTCCACGTCGTGGATCAGGTGCCAGACGTTCTCGTCGCGGACCGCGAGGTCGGCGGAGACCAACCGGTACAGCGGAGCGTCCCCGGCGGTCGCCCGGTCGCCGAAGTGCGTGTTGCGTCCGTGCGCGCTCTCGATGCCAGGATTGGCTGCGGCCTCGACGAGGAACTCCACCGTCGTGCCGCCCTCGGCGTTCGCACTGATCAGGACGTTGCGGTTCATCGGGTGCAGGCCGTGCAGGGCGCGGCCGTCCGGCGTGTGGACCAGGCCCTCGGCCTGACCGCCGGGGCCGCGGTCGGGGTCGAATCCGAGGTCGATCACGGCCTCTACGCGCGCGCCGGCCCAATCGGCCGGGATCTGCCCGGAGAACCGGAACCACGTGGTGGACCAGGGACCGCCCCACGTCCCACCGATCGCGAACGGCCGGTAGTCGGCGTCCGGGACGGCGAGGGCCTCCGCCACCGGAACGGGTTCGCCGGGGACGTGCCACGCGCTGACGGTCAGTGCGGCGCGCGCGGTGTGGAGGGCGGGACGGAGGACGTGGCTGAGGTACCGTGTAATGCGGTCTTCTACCAGTTGGCGATCGTCGTGCACGGTAGGGCGGTCCCTTCGAAGCAGCGGTGCGTCAGATTCGTGGTGCGTCAGTTGCCGGTGGTGGAGAGGGTGACGCCGCCGATGTACAGCGGCTGGGTCGGATCGGTGACAGCCAGGCGCAGGTCGGCCGAAAGGTTCTGCAGTTCGTTGAGCTGCACGTTGGTCAGCGTCACGGTCGCGGTCTGCCAGCTGCCCGTCCCGCTGCCGACCACGGTGGGACCGCCGAGGTACGGGTTGCCGGGCGCGTCGTACTGCACCTGGAAGCCCTGGCCCGCGACCGACCAGTAGGTGACGTTCATCGTCACCACGGACGCCTTGGCCACCTGGCTGGACGGGTCGACCTGGAGGTAGACGTTGGCCGCGCCGGCGCCGCTCTGCTTGCTGGTCCAGGTGGCGTAGGCGGCGCCTCCGCCCTGGGAAACGGCAGTGAGGTTGCCGTCAGCGCCCTGACCGGTGGCACCGACGTTCAGGAACACCACGCCGCCGCCGCTCTGTCCGGCGGTCGCGCTGACGGACGTTGCGCCGCCGTTGGTGACCGGGCAGGTCGCGGGGACGGGAGTGCCGGCCGGCGCGGCGCCGGGCAGCAGCTGCCACTGGTCGAGCTGCGCCGAGGCCATCGCGACCGGGACGCACACGCTGCCGTCGGGCAGTGCCTTCTGCGCCGGTGCTGTGCCGGTGAGCCGGTCCACCACGTGGTACGTGCCGCTGACGAGGTTGAGGCCGTTCGGGTGCAGAGTGACAGAACCCGTGTATCCGAAGTACGGGTTGACTTCGGCGACGGTGATCGAGGCGCTGTGGTGGTTCTTGGCCGTGGCCGGGACGACCTGTAGCGTGTGCTGGCTGGTCAGGTCGGCGTAGGTCGGAGCGTACTGGCTCAGCTGGGAGCCGGCAGTGAGCAGCGTCCCACCGCGCTTCTGGTAGGCCGTCAGGTTGGCGTCCACGCCGTTCATCGGCAGCACGGCGCGGTAGCGGGACAGGCTGTCGGCGTGGTTCGCGATCTCCTCACTGGTGACGACCGCGAAGCCGGCCTGGTAGCCGTCCCACAGCGCGGTGATGTTGTTCTCGACGCCGGTCAGGCTGCCGCCGCCGGTGTTGCCGCGGGCCTGCGAGTCGTCGATGTAGACGGCGACCGGCTGGGTCGGGTACGAGCCGGAGAGGCTCTGGAGCACGGGCAGCCAGTGGGTGTAGATCGGGAAGCCGATGACGTCTTTGCTGGTGCCGTCGTGGATGAAGAAGTCCTCGCCGCCGCCGTCGGGCAGGGTCATGGCGTAGTCGGACAGCCACTGGGCCGCCTGCGCCGGCATCACGGCGTCAGTGGTCACCGTCCACTCCTGGGCGACCGGGACGTGGTAGGCGCGGCCCAGGCTGCCGAACAGGAGGCTGAGGCCGGCCGAGTTGGCGGCGTCTTCCACCACCGTGACGTTGTACTTGCGGGCGAGGTGGAAGAAGACGTCGGGCAGATTGCCGAGCTGGGGCGCGTTGGAGATGTGCCCGCCGAAGTAGTAGTACAGCGGGCCTTTGGTGACCTTGCGGGCGGCTGCGGTGAGCCGGTTGTAGGTGTCCTGCACACTCCACTGGCGGAAGGCCTGGTAGACGCCGGCCAGCGGGGTGCCGGGAACGGCGGCCGGGACCTGGCTGAAGGACGAGTACGTCGTGCTGTTCCTCGCGTTGAAGGCGCCGATGTTTCGGTAGGTGGCCGGAAGCCAGTTCGTGTGGAAGTACTCGATGTCCGCCGGCGCCCAACCGCCCTCGCCGGGGCTGTCCAGCCACTGGGCGTCCAGGTGGCCGTAGTCCATGAACGCGCCGCCGTACCCCCGTTGGTGCGCGATGTGCCTCAAGGTGCTGGTGACGTAGGTGAAGTAGTCGTTCTGCTCGGTGAGGTCCCACCAGGCCAGGGCGACGCCGGTCGCGCCGGTGCTGGTCACCTCGTGGTCGGTCTCCCACGTCACGGGGCTGCCGCGCCAGCCGGACTGCCAGAAGATCGGCACCAGTTGGACGCCGGCAGCGGCGGCGGCGGCGAGTTCCTGGTCGAGCTCGGTGAAGGCGAAGGCGCCGCGGGTCGGCTCGAGCTTCGACCACGGCATGTTGATCTCGGCGCGGTTGATGCCCTTGGCCTTGAGCGCCGCGAAGTCCGCAGTGGTCCATGGCGTGCCGTTGTTGTCGAACTGGAACTGGGTCGCCCAGTAGCCGGGCCTGTGGTGCTGGGCGGTCGCGGGCTGGGCGGTCGCGGGCTGGGCGGTCGCGGGCTGGGTGTTCCCGGGCTGGGCGGTCGCGGATTTCGACGTCGCGGGATGCGCGGGGTTGGCGGTCGCGTACTGGGTGACGGCCACGGTGGCGGCAATGCAGCAGAGCAGTGGGATCGCTCCGCGTCGGACCGTGCGCAGCATCGATTTCCCTTTCCAGGGGTTCGGATTGCGGATGGGTTCGACTCCAGGACGCCGTCGGCGGCGTGAGGGGTATGTAACTCCAAAAGTGTTACCTGGACTAGACCTCTCGCTGAAATTTCATTTTGGATCGCAGCGACCTGCAACGATGACCCTCAGAGGCAGTGACTTACCTATCGCGCCTGTCAAAAAAGTCATTGGACGTGCACTGCCCTTGACCGGTCCGCGTGCCGGAACGGATGCTTCGGGGACTCCAGAACTGCGGTAGCGCACCTTGCGCCCGTGCCGTCGGCCGTGACCACACACTGTTCCCAAGAGGAGCCGTCATGGCCAGAATTACCCGTTCCCGTCGCCTCTTCGCGGTATCGGCTGCCTGTCTGCCGCTCGCCGCCGGCCTCACCGCCTGCGGCGGCAGCAGCAGTAGCAGTTCGTCGGAGACGCTCGTCATCGCCGAGTGGACGAACCCCGCCTCCGTCGCGCAGACGGAGAAGGTGGACGCCCTGTTCGAAAAGCAGCACCCCGGCGTCACGATCAGGCTGCAGAGCGCGCCGACGGCTGCCAACGCCTGGCCGACCCTGCAGAACAGCCTGCTGGCGTCCAAGAGCGTCGACCTGCTGGCCCAGTTCCCGCCGACGCCGAAGGCCTTCCCGCCGGCTTCGATCGGCATCAAGCCCACGGGCACCGCTGCGCTCATCGCGGCCGGCCAGTTCCTCGACCTGTCGAAGCAGCCGTTCATGCAGCGGTTCGACCCGGTCGCGCAGAAGTACGCGAACGGCTACAACGGTGGCGTATACGCCGTGATGACCGCCGAGTACGTGAACAGCAGCGGCCTGTTCTACAAGAAGGACCTACTGGCCAAGTACGGCATCCCGATCCCGACCACCTTCGGCGAGTTCATCGGCGACCTGCAGACCCTCAAGTCGAAGGGGATCACACCGGTCTACGTGGCCGGGAAGGACGACTACCAGAACAACGTGTGGGCCGGCATCGTCAACCAACTGATGATGCAGGACAAACCGGCCTCCGACGCGGCCTCGGTCTACCAGCAGCGCGCCCAGGACTTCTGGAGCGGCACACAGAGCTGGGACGGCCCGCTGTACCAGGAAGCCGCCAAGCGCTACGAGCAGGTCATGGCGTACATCGAGCCCAGCGCGGGCGGCGTCCCGGCCCAGACGGCGCCGGGCAACTGGGCCGTCCAGGGCAACGACTTCCCGTTCTTTGTGGACGGCTCCTACGACGGCAACACCATCGCCAAGGCCGATCCACAGCTGAAGTTCGGCTTCATGGCGATCCCGGGAACCGACACCGCGGCCTGGAACCGTCCCGTCCTCGCCCCCGACCTGTCCTGGGCCGTGCCGGTGTGGTCCAAGCACCAGCAGCTCGCGCTGGAGTGGCTCGACCTGTTCACCCAACAGGGCAACTACGCGGACTGGTTGAAGGCCACGGGCTCGCTGTCGGCGGAACCCGCGGTACCGACCCCCTCGCTGTCCTGGACGAACTGGCTGTCCTCGCATGTCGCCGAGGGCTACCCCAGCGCCTCCCAGCCCTGGGTCCCCAGCAGCTTCCCCAAGATCGCGGGCGGCCCGGACCTGACCAAGATGCAGCCGATCGGGCCGCAGTCCACGACCGACGCGCTCAAGCAGTCCGCTGACGCGTACCGCTCTGCTCCGAGGAGCTGAACCTCGCCGATGGCCACCATTCCCTTCGGCACCAGGCGGACCCGGCGATGGATCCCCTGGCTGTCCATCTCCGTGCCGGCGATCGGCTGGCTGGTGTTCGGCCTCTATCCGTCGCTCGCCACAGTCGTCTACTCCTTCACCCAGTACTCGGGGTTGCCGGGCACTCCGCTGAACTGGTGCGGCCTGTGCAACTACCGCAACGCGTTCCACGGCTCCTCCGCCGACTTCTCCGCCGCCATCGTCACGACGCTGAAGTACGTAGCCGGCGTCGCCGTGCTGCAGATCGGGGCCGGGCTCGGCCTCGCGCTGCTGCTTCGGCACCGGCGGCGCGGGTTCGGCCTGTACCGCGCGCTGATCTTCATGCCGCAGATCTTCTCGGTGACGATCGTCGGCGTACTGTTCTCGCTGATCCTCGACCCGCAGACCGGGCCGGCCGAGAAGGTCTACAAGGCGCTGTCCGGCGGGACCAACGCGTTCCTGGGCAGCCCCACCTGGGCCCTGCCGCTGGTCGTCCTGATCAACGTCTGGATGTTCAGCGGGTACACCATGCTGGTGTACATCGCCGCGCTGCGCCGCATCCCGCCCGAACTGTACGAGGCGGCGTCGCTCGACGGGGCCGGACGGGTGCGACTGTTCCGGCACATCACCTGGCCGCTGCTCGCCTCGGCCACCACGGTCAACGTCTTCCTCACCATCGTCGGAAGCATCGGCGAGTACTCGCTCATCCTCGTCCTGACCGACGGCAACTTCAACACAAAGACGATCGGCCTCTACATGTTCGACACCGCGTTCGGACAGAACCCGTCCCTGGGCTACGGCTCGATGCTGGCCATGGCGCAGTTCTTCATCACCCTGGTCATCGGCGGCGGACTGCTGTTCTTCCTGCGCAGGCGGGAGGTGACCCTGTGAGCCTCCGCATACGCAGCGCCCTGCGGACCGGCGGGCTGCACCTCGTCTGCCTGCTCATCTCGGCCGGCCTGTTCGCCCTGCCCCTGATCTACCTGGCGCTCCAGGCGTTCAAGACGTACACAGGGTTCCTGCAGGACCCGACCGGCATACCGCATCCGTGGACGGCCTCGAACTTCAGCCAGGCCTGGAGCCAGGGCGACTTCTCCACCGAGATGGTCAACAGCCTGCTGTACGCGGTCGTCCCGGACATCGCCACCCTGATTCTCGGGGTCTTCCTCGCCTTCCCGATCTCTCGCGGCTACTTCCGGCGCTCGAACGCGCTGTACGCCTTCTTCGTGTTCTCCGGATTCCTGCCCGCCGGCCTGATCCCGCTGTTCATCGAGGCACAGAAGCTCGGAACGTACAACAACCGGTTCGGCTACCTGGTGATGACGTCGCTGGCCGGCGCGGGGTTCTTCTTCTTCGTCGGCTACATCAAGACCATCCCAACCGAGATCGACGAGGCAGCGGCACTGGACGGCTGCGGCTACGTCCGCTTCATCTTCACCATCATCATCCCGCAGATGAAACCGGCTCTGGCCACGTTCGGCGTGTTCGGCTTCGTGGCCAGCTGGAACAACCTGATCCTGCCCCTGGTCATGCTCAGCGACCCCGGCCTTTGGCCGGTGACCCGCGGCCTGTTCTCCTTCTTCGGCCAGTACTCGTCGCAGTGGCCGATGGTCGCGGCGGCGACGGCAATCGTGGCGGCCCCGATCGTGGTGGTCTTCGTGGTCCTGCAGCGGTACCTCGTCGAAGGCGTCGCCGGCGGCGCCACCGGCACCCAGGGCGTCGGCCAGGCCCCGCCGGTGGCAGCCGTCGCCGACGCGGAGTGACGGCGGACGGCGTGACGGCGGACGCCGTGATCGACGCACCGACATCAATGCCCGGCGGGACCTCCCCGCCGGGAACTCATCGGAGAGAACCCGCATGACAGAGCAAGAACATCGGCCGCCGAAGGCCCCGCACGCGCTGATCGTCCGCGGCGGATGGGACGGCCATGTACCGGTCGCCGCCACCGACCGGTACGCGGCCGCGCTCAAGGAGGACGGCTACGAGGTGACAGTCAGCGACAGCCTGGACAGCTACCTCGACGACGGACTGCTGGCCGACACCGACCTGATCGTCCAGTGCTGGACGATGGGGCAGATCACCGGCGAGCAGGTCGCCGGCCTCTCGCGCGCCGTGCGCGCGGGAACCGGATTCGCCGGCTGGCACGGCGGCATCATCGACTCCTTCCGCAAGGAGACCGGCTACCAGCTGATGACAGGCGGCCAGTTCGTCCATCACCCACGCGAGTTCACCACCTACACGGTGCGCCCGCGGCCCGAGCGCGCCGACCACCCGGTGATGGCCGGCATCGGCCCGTTCACCGTCACCACCGAGCAGTACTACCTGCACATGGACCCGGCGGTCGACGTCCTCGCCGTCACCGACTACGAGCCGGACCCCGACAACCCCGAACTCACGGGCATCGTCGTGCCCGTCGCCTGGACCCGGCACTGGGGCGCGGGCCGGATCTTCGCCACGGCGATCGGCCACAACCTCGCCGACCTCGACGTACCCGAAGTGGACTCGATGATCAGGAAGGGCATGGCATGGGCCACCCGATGACGGACCAGCAGATCCTGCGCGTGGGCGTGGTCGGCGCGGGGAACATCAGCGGCGCGTACCTCGACACGTTCCCCCGGCTGACGAACCTGCGGGTGACCGCGATCGCCGACCTGGACCCGGCCCGCGCCACCCTCGCGGCGAAGGAGGTCCCCGGCGCGCGCGCCCTGACCCCCGAGGAGCTCTACGCCGCCCAGGACGTCGACCTCGTCCTCAACCTGACCCTACCCGCGGCACACGCCCAGGTCGCGCACGCCGCCATCGCCGCCGGCAAGCACGTCTACGGCGAGAAGCCGCTGGCCGCCACCACCGCCGAAGCCCACGCGCTGCTGGAGGCGGCCGACGCCGCCGGGGTCCGCATCGGCTGCGCCCCCGACACCGTACTCGGGACGGGGGTGCAGACCGCGCGCGCCGTCCTGGACGCCGGCTGGATCGGCTCACCCGTCGCCGCGACCGGCTTCATGGTCACCCCAGGACACGAACGCTGGCACCCGGCACCGGAGTTCTACTACCGACCCGGCGGTGGCCCACTGCTCGACATGGGCCCGTACTACCTCACCGCGCTGATCACCCTGCTCGGCCCGGTACGCCGGGTGGTCGGCATGTCCGCCACCCCCCGCGCCACCCGCAGCATCGGCAGCGGACCGCGGGCCGGTACCGAGTTCCCGGTCGAGGTGGCCACCCACGTCACCGGCGTGCTGGAGCACGAGAACGGGGCGCTGTCCACGCTGCTGATGAGCTTCGACGTGTGGGCCGGCGCACTGCCCCGGATCGAGGTCTACGGGACCGGCGGCTCGCTGTCGGTACCGGACCCCAACGGCTTCGACGGCGAGGTACGGCTGTTCCGCGCCGAGGCCAAGGAATGGGAGCCGGTCCCGGACCGCGGCGGGTACCCCGGCGCCTCCCGCGGCTACGGCGTCGCCGACCTGGCACGCGCGCTCGCCGACGGCGGCCCGCACCGCGCCGACGGCCGAGTGGCGTACCACATCCTGGACGTCATGGAGTCGCTGCTCGCCGCCGCCCGCAGCGGCGAGTCGGTGACCGTCACCAGCACCTGCGAACGCCCGGCGGCGGTCCCCGCCAGTGCTCGGCCCGAAGAGCAGTAGACCGAGAGGCCCGCCCCGACCGCATCCGCACCCAACGCACCCGCACGCTGCGCACCCCGCCCGCACCGTCGCGGCGGGCGACGCCGCCCGCCCCCGGCCGTCGCCCGCCGCGTCGTCGACCCCACTCCCCGCACGGAAAACGACGCCTGATTCACCGTTGCCGCATCCATGGAGTCCGAGCCATGACCGACCGACCTACCGCACTGTTCGTGATGGCCCCCGAGAACCTGTCCCGGCTCTTCCCACCACAGCTGATGAACCGGCTCTGCGACCTGCTGGACATCGACCGCCGCCTCGTCGTCGCACGCTTCGACTGCCCCGAGGCGGCCGACGCCCTCGCCAAGGCCGAAATTCTGATCACCAGCTGGGGCTGCCCCCCGATCGACCAGCAGGTCCTCGACGCAGCACCCCGGCTGCGGGCCGTCCTGCACGCGGCCGGCACCGTACGCGACCTCATCTCACAATCATGCTGGGACCGCGACCTGTTGGTCTCCTCCGCCGCAGCCGCCAACGCCGTCCCGGTCGCCGAATACACGCTGGCCGCGATCCTGCTGTCCGGCAAGACCGCCTTCGCCCTCCGGGACGCCCTCAGACACGAACGGCCCAACCCTCACGCCGACCGGACACTCGGCAACTACCGCCGCCGCATCGGCGTCATCGGCGCCTCCCGGGTGGGACGGCGGCTCCTGGAACTGCTGCGCCCGCTCGACCTCGTCGCCACCCTGGCTGACCCCTACCTGGAACCCGCCGAGGCCGCGGAGATGGGAGCTACCCTCCTGCCGCTGGACGACCTGCTGCGTGGGAGCGACATCGTCAGTCTGCACGCGCCTGACCTCCCGCAGACCTACCGGATGCTGGACCGCCGCCGCCTCGCGCTGATCCCCGACGGCGCCACCTTGATCAACACCTCGCGGGGAGCGCTCATCGACCCCGACGCACTCACCGACGAACTCGTCTCCGGGCGACTCAGCGCGGTGCTCGACGTCACCGAGCCCGAACCGCTGCCTGTGGACTCGCCGCTGCACCGGCTGCCCAACGTCTTCCTCACCCCCCACATCGCCGGCTCACTCGGCAACGAACTGGAACGCCTCGGCAGCGCGGTCGTGGAAGAGGTCGAGCGTCTGGTCGATGGTCTCCCGCTCAAACACCCGGTACTGCAGTCGGATCTCGACCGGGTCGCCTGACCCGGAACGTCCACGGGCCGCGAGGTCGGTGCGAACACTCGCGCCGACCTCGCGCAGGGGCGGCCGCAGTGGCGGCGGAACGCCGGGTCTGCATAGGCATCGTCGGTGTGCCCAGGGGCGGTGCAGAAGGACCGGCCGCCGCCGAAGTCGCGGCACCGGGCCAGCGGGTGGACAGCACCCATGGTGCCGCCCACCTGCCGGCGTTCGTCGACGGCGTGCAGGATCCGCGCCGATGTCGGCGGCTGGCTGCGGAAGTTGTACCACTCGTCGTCGAGGGTCCAGCGCGGGCCCAGGTGCGCGGTGGCGTCGTGATCGCGGTCCGCGACGTCGACGGTCGC
This sequence comes from Streptacidiphilus sp. MAP12-16, assembly GCF_041262165.1. Taxonomy (NCBI): domain Bacteria; kingdom Bacillati; phylum Actinomycetota; class Actinomycetes; order Kitasatosporales; family Streptomycetaceae; genus Streptacidiphilus; species Streptacidiphilus sp. MAP12-16. The sequence continues at coordinate 58,151 of NZ_JBGCBY010000002.1, read as the reverse complement.
CCCGCTGAGGGATGCCCGGCGAAGCGGGCGCCGATCAGGTCCCCGTAGTAGGGCCAGTCGTACTCGGTACCGCTGGCCGAGTGGACGCCCATCCAGCCGCCGCCGTGCGACAGATAGTCCCGCAGGGCCTCCCGGCCCCGATCGTCCAAGACTTCTCCGGTGGTGGACAGGACCACGACCGCCTGATAGCGGCGAAGCCCGCCGGGGTGAAGGCTGACGACTCCTCGGTGGCCAGGGCGGTGAGGCCGAGGCCGCCCGCGAGTTCGGCAAGAATAGCGGCGGTTGCAGCCGATCTCACCGGTCCTTGGTGGACCAAGCGGCGCGGACCCGCTCAGCGGTTGCGGCGGCTTGCCTGATACCGGCCTCTCTGGCCGGCTGCCAGGCCGCCCAGTCGCCCAGGTCGGGGCCGAAGGCGTCCAGCGCCGCCTGGTCGGGGTTGATCGTGACAACCGTGCCTGCGCCGGCCGCGGCGAGTTCCCGTTCCAGTGGCCCCCGAGGGAACAGGTGCGCCAGTGGTTCGAGAAGGACCAGCACGTCGGCGCCGGTGGCGACATCGGCGTTGGTTCCGGACCCGATGCCGCCGTCCATGTACCGCCGCCCGTTGACGGTGATCGGCGGGGAGACGCCCGGCAAGGCGCAGCTGGACGCCACCGCGGTTCGCAGTGGTGCGTCACCGGCGCGGTCCCAGACCTTCAGCTCGCCGGTCTCGACGTCGACTGCGGTGATGAGTAGTTGGCGATCCGGCCATTCCTGTGCGGTGATCAGCATGCTGATCCCAGCGATGTGCGCCTGCTCGGTGATGGTCTGGGCGGCGATAGCGACCTGGCCGACCTGGCGCCGGGCGTCCGCCGGTTCCAGGCTGGCGTCGGCGAGGATGGCAAACACCTCGGCCAGCCGACCGCGGTCCGCCTGGGGCGCTGAGTCGCCCCGGTTGCCGGGGGGCGCAGGGGTGTCGGAGTCGAAATCCTGGCCGGTGGCGAGCATCGTGCCGACGATCGACCCTGCCGAGGTACCTACGATCACGTCGGCCTCGGCAAGGTCTACCCCTGCACGACGCAGCCCGCTGACAAGCCCGGTCATCCACGCGGTGCCGACGACTCCTCCGCCGCCCGTCACCAGTGCCCGCGTTGTGTTCACTTTGCTCACTCCTTCGCATTCGAATGTTCTGTGCGGTGGGCGTCTCGACCGCGGGGCAGTCTGAGGCCTTTGGCGGGAGATCTCGTCCGTGGGTCCACCCCGGACCGCGGTGTCGGACTAATTCAGGTGCGCGGCTGCAGGTACTCGAAGGCGGAGCCGTCCCGGTGGCGGGCCAGGATCCGCGTGCCAGGTCCGCGGTGCCGCCCGCCACGGGCGGCGCGGGCGGCAGCTCCTGGCTACTGGTCAGACCTGGACCTGTCCGCCGTCGACGAAGTGCTCGGCGCCGGTGATGAAGGAGCTCTCCGGCCCAGCCAGGAAAGCGGCCAGTGCGGCGACCTCTTCGGGGCGGCCCATGCGCTGCAGTGGCAGTTGTGCGGACATCACGCCGTGGAGCTCTTCACTGCTCTTGCCGAGCCTGACGGCCACGCGGTCAATCGCGGGGGTGGCGATGGGGCCGGGCGTGATGACGTTGACGCGCACGCCGCGCGGCGCCAGCTCCGCGGCCCAGGTCCGTCCCAGGCTGCGCACGGCGGCCTTGGACGCGGCGTAGACGCCCATTCTGGCGGCGCCCTGGTGGATGGTGGAGGACGCCAGCAGGATCACCGACGCGGTGTCGGTCAGCAAGGGCAGGGACTTCTGCACAGTCAGCAGGCTGCCCTTGGTGTTGACACCGAAGACGTAGTCGAACTGCTCCTCGGTGACGTCCGAGAGAAGCGATCCGTCGCCCAGTCCGGCATTGGCAACCACGGCGTCCAGGCGCCGTCCGTCGCCGCGGATGACGTCCATGACGCGGTCGAGGTCGGCGGCCTGCGAGACGTCGCACGGCACCGCGACCGCGTTGGGGCCGATGTCCTTGGCCGCGGCTTCGAGTTCATCCTTGCGCCGGCCGGTCAGGTAGACGCGGGCACCGTCATCGGCGAAACGCTGGGCGATCGCCCGGCCGATACCGCTGGAGGCACCGGTGACCAGGGCTGTCTTACCGTTCATGGGGCTCATGGCACCCGTCCTTCTGAGATGACTGTGTCGCTCGCGCTGCTCATGGCCGCATCGGCGACGGGACAGACGGCCGATTTTCTTGACTGCCTCGTCCACAACGTAACCTATTCTGGACGAGACGGTCAAGAATCGGTATCGTAAGACCATGGGACGATCCCGAAGCTTTGATGAAGGCCAGGTCCTGGCCGCCGCCAAGGACCAGTTCTGGTCGACCGGTTACGCGGCAGCAAGGGTGGACGACATCGCGGCGGCCACCGGTCTGGGCAAGGGCAGCCTCTACGGCGCCTTCGGCGACAAGCACCAGTTGTTCCTGCGCATCTTCGACGACTATTGCGCCGGGCTGATCGAAGCTGTGCGCCGGGAGCTCGACGGCCCCGATGCAGGCGCGTACGACCGGCTGCGCGCGCATGTCCTGAAGGTGGCGAACGCCACCGCCTCGGACGTCTGCCTCCGTGGCTGCCTGCTCGCCAAGGGCACCGCCGAGCTGTCGGGGCAGGATGAGGCGGTCGCGGCAACGGCCCGCCGGACATTCGCAGCCATCGAGGAACTGATCTCCTCCTGCATCGCCGGAGCACAGCGGGCCGGCGACATCAAACAAGACGCCGACCCCGCCCGCCTTGCCGGACTCCTGCTGGCCGTGCTGCGCGGGATCGAAGCCCTCGGCAAGGGCGGAAGCAGCCCCGACTCACTGCGCGCGATCGCCGAAACAGCCCTGGCCCTCCTGCCCAGGCCCTAGAACAGCCACAGCCCGAGCCGGAAAACGGCCCTGCGGGTGAGCCGGGGTAATCGCCGAGGAACCGGCGAATACGGCGATCAAGGCTGCGCCTGCCGAGAATGTCATCCGTGCAGGTCAACACCCATTGCCAGGGCGCTATGACAGCACGGCATGATGGTCATCTGTGCCGCTCCACTTCGCCTGTCCGACCGCCACGAATGCCTTCGCCGCACTGCCGCTGCGACCGGGCTAGGCTCTTGCCTCTTGCTTGTCGGCGTTGTCGGCGTGGTCGACGATGTCGGAGATGGCATCGGCGGCCGCGAGCTTCAGCTCGTCGAGACGGCTTCGCCCGTCCAAAACCTCTAGCGGTAGGGCGTTTGTGATGCGAGGCCCTACTCGCCGTTGCCGAGGCCCTCGATGAGTGCAGACTGCGGAACCGGTTCGAACAGGGTGGGTGGCACGGGGGGCGTGGCGAGGAGGGCGCCGATCCTCGGGATCTGGTCCGCCACGCTCGCGCTGTGCTGTGTGAACGCCTCGATCGACCTCACGCCAGCCGTCGCGTTACTCGTTCTCGCCCTGGCCGGATGCTCCAGCAGCGGCGTCAAGTCCAACGGCAACCTGCCCGCGCCCGCCAGCACCGCCGCCTGCGATGCAGCCCTCGTCCAGCAACTCCGTACCGGCATGGAGTCCCCCGGCGCCACAAGCAGCAAGCCAGCAGCCTGCGTCGGGGTCGCCGACGCCGAGCTCCAGACCCTCGCCAACCAAGCCATGGCCCAGGTCTTTGCCACACCCAGCCCCTGAGTGGTCAAACCCCCGACACCGGCACGAACGTCCGGGAGGAGCCGGTCAGCGACGCCAACAACTCCAGCCACCCGCTTCTCGGCTACTACCACTACAGCGTCACCGTCTCCATCCCGGTCTGACGTCCGTCTGGCGGGCTGCTGCCCGTCTACTCAGACCAGACCGTCCCCGACCCGGAGAAGAGGGGCCGCGGCTGCCTGCCGCGGCCCCTCGGTGCAGGGCAGCTGACAGTCGTCAGCGTTCGAAGTCCCGCGCGACGTCGTTGCCGTGGATCCAGTACGGGTCGGTGGGCTGCTCCTGCGTGGTGGCCGGTGTGCGGCTGGTCGCATGGGTGCCGGGACCTGTGTGTCCTGCTTTTCGCGGCTGGTCAGAACGCGTCGGTCCAGCTGCTGTCCACGAAGTTGGGCGCGGTGCCCGTTCCGCAGACCTCGTAGGTGACCGCGAAGCGGTGTCGGAGTACGCGTAGGCGCGTGACGGGTTCATTGGGCAACCGCTGGACAGGCGGAGCCGGGCGGTGGCGGGATGGGATGGGATGGGGAAGTTCCAGGTCGCAGGGAGGGCGCCGTGGGCACAGCTTGCTACGGCCTCCTGATCACGGGGACGGGGACGGCAGTGAGTAGCAGGTGGCGGACCGGGGTGAGGGTGTGGTCAGGCACACCTTCAGGGATGTGCCGCTGCCGGTGAGGGCAACCAGCGGGGTGTAGGCGAACGCGTCGAGCCTGTGCGGGTCGTTCATGGTGACGTCCTGCGTCGGCGCGCCCGGCTCGGACAGCGTGAGCCTGTCACCGAGCTGCGTGTTCCAGGTCCGTGCCCAGGCCGCCCGGCACAGCGGGTTGTACCGCACCTCCATTCCGGCGCCGCTCGGGGTCGACTGGTGCAGTAGCGTCTCCGGTTCCACGCCGCAGAGCGTGGGCCCTGGGTCAAGGCCGTTGCAGGCGTCGCCGACGCAGCCGACGTGGAATCCGGATGCGCTGGACGCGCCGGACTGCGCGGGTGACGCACGGTCACCTGCGTTCTGGTCACGGGCTGCCGCGCCCCCGAGCGTGGCGGCAAGCAGCAGCGCAGCTGTGACAGCCCCGGTCCGGAGGCGTCCGAAGCCGCTGGGCTGTCCGGTGCCACCGGCAGGCTCCGCCGCCTGTGTGGGCGGATCGGGGACGGCCGCAGGGGCAGGTTCAGGCGCTGGAGCCGGTGCCGGAGCCGGGGCGGATGCCACGGCTCCGCGGCCACTCCATGCCCCCTCGGCAAGTTCCCACAGCGCACGGATCCGTGGCTCGGGCTCGCCTGCGAGGTGGCACAGCGCGCGTACGGCGAGCCAGGGCGGCAGTGCCGCCCCGCTCAGATAGCGCTGCCAGGAGGACCTGCTGTAGGCGGACTCCTCGGCCAGCGCCGCGATGGTGAGTCCGGAGCGCCCGCGAAGGAGCCGCAGTTCGGCCGCCAGGCGCGCGCACTGCCTCTGACTCTGGCTCTGGCTCCGGGTCATCCGCGCAGGGCAGCCCAGGTGTGCGGTCCCACCTGGCCGTCGATGTTCAGGTGGAACTTCTTCTGGGCCTGGATCACGGCGGATTCGGTCAGCGGCCCGAAATTCCCGTCGATCCCGCCGGGCGTGATCCCCACGCGCTGCAGCAGGCACTGGAGTTCGGCCACATCCGGTCCGGAAATGTCAACCACTAGCTGCTGTGTGTTGGTTGTGCTGTTGCCCGCGTACCACATCCCCGCCTTGCGGCTGTAGGTGCAGGTGAACACCGCCGGCTTGTGCACGGCTGCGGGCGTGCGCGCCGGTGCGCAGGCCACCGCGCCCTGACTGGGCTGGACGACCAGCAGCGTGATCACGGCGCCCAGGGCGGCGGCACCGCCGAGCGTCATGATCAGCGGCCACCCGGTGCGGGGCCGGGGCCGAGCGGAGCCGGCTCCAGACTCGGCTTCGGGCTGGGGTCCGGCGTCGGCGTCAGGCACGCACACCACTGCGGTCGTCCCCGCCTCCGGCGTGCCTACCGGCGCAGCGTCCGCAGTCTCGGCACTCGGGACGTCCTCCTGCTGGGACTGCCAGGCGTCTGCCGCCATCTCGAAGCGGGCCAAGAGTCGCACCGGCTCCCCGCCCGCGATCTTCGCGAGAGCCTCCACAGCGGCGCGAGGCGGCAACAACCGGCCGTTCAGATAGCGTTCCCATGAGGATGAGCTGTACCCAGTGTCGCCGGCGAGTTCCTGCAGGGTCCGCCCGCTGGCGTCCTTGAGCTCACGCAACTGAATGACAAATCGCGCAACTGCCGGATCAAGTCCGGCAGGCAGAGGCCGCCACCGTGCCATTTCGCCCCCAACCGAGCCACTTCAGGAGAACTCCCCTGGCTCTCCGGCAGTGATCCTAGGGGGCGCCAAATGTTCTAGCCGGACCTTTTGCCAAATTCTCGCCTAGGCCATGCCTGCGATGAGGCCGAGGTGCTGCCAAGGCTCGTCGGCGGCTGGTCAGGGCGTACGGGACCGCCTGAGAATCCTCACACATCTTCCCCGGGCTGCCCACTTCGTACGTGCCCTTCGGCGCTCGAAGGGCTGGGCCGACCGGGGACGGTCAGTTGCTGGACCACGGGAAGGACGAGCCGCGAGGGCCGGGCTGCGTCCTGGTACACGCTTCGGCGAGCAGCGGATGTCTGAACCCCCGGGGCCCCCGGGGCCGCCCGACCGTCGGGGCCCATGGGGCGGTCAGCAGGATTGCGATCCCAACGGGGGAAGCAGCTGGAGGTGATCTGGAGACGGATACGGTGTCCGGGCAGGAACACGTGTGCTGTGGACCACAGGTCGACCGTCAGTCCTTGTGCCCGGAGCCCTGTCCGCTCCGGATGTGCCTGTTCAGTCCTCAGGATGCCGTCGGTGATGTTCCATGACACCCCGTCGGTGTCGACGTCGCACAGTCGGGCCACCCAGTCAGCGGCAGGTGTGGACGAGTCCGCGACCAGGTGGACGCTGACTCTGCCGATGACCTCCAGCGGTGCATCGAGGGGTTCGCTGGTGTAGACGAGTACGTCATCGCGCTTCTCGATCTGCTGCTGGTCGAGGGGACCAGCAGGGAAACCGGGCGCCATGAGGATGGAGCCTCCGCAGGTGGGCACCGGGTCGTCCGGGTCGTGGTGCCACAGGTCCGGTGACGAGTGCGGTTCGGGCGGCTCGGGTGACAGCCGGCTGTCGGCGTGCAGATACCAGGGGGAGTCGATGGACTCCGGGGGCCAGGCCTGGAAGCGGCGCCACTGGTTGGCTCCCATGACGAAGAGCAGCACCGGCGGCTCGGGGGCAGGTGGAACGGGTGCAGGTGGATCGGGTGCCAAGGGCACGGGGGCGGCCCGCTGCTGCTTGAGGTAGCGGTCGAACCAGTCCAGTTCTCGCTCAAGCAGTGACCCTGCGTTCTCGATGCCTGCAGCGTCGGCGGTCGCGCCGAAATCACTCTCGCCGATGCGTCCGGTCTGGTTCTCGTGTGACCACGGTCCGACAATCAGAGCCGCCGGCGCCCCGGCGCGGTGTGACCTGACGTAGTTGTCGAGACTGCCTTGCAGGAAGCAGTCGAACCAGCCTGCGACGGTCAGCGTGGGAATGCCGGGATGGGCTGCGTGCTCGCCCGTCGTCAGTTGTGTCGGGGGGCCGGATGTCGGGGTCGGCAGGTCGAGTCGGCGCAGAGTGGGGGACGCGGGTGCGGGAAGCTCCCAGTACGTGTGCGTGGCCAGTTCGTTCAGGGCCGTGTTGAGCGCGGCAAGTTGTCGGCGTAGTTCCACGGGATCGCCAAAGTTCCGGCGCTCGAGCACGTTGACCCCCAGGGTCAGCGTCCAGTGGGTCACCAGTCCCAGCTCGACGGCGCCACCTCGAGAGAGCAACCCGTCATCCGGGTCCGACCAGGTCAGTTCGGGGGCAGCGACGTAGAGGTGGGGAGGCTGCGCCGAGATGGCAGCCCATTGGGTGTATCCGAGGTAGCTGGGACCGTACATGCCGACGCGCCCGTTTGCGTCGGGCAGGTGGGCAGCCCATTCGACCGCGTCGTGCCCGTCCGTGCTCTCGTGCGCGAGTGGTTGCCAGTGCCCTTGCGAGCGGAACCGCCCGCGGCAGTCCTGGATGACTACCAGGTAGCCGCGGCGGGCGGCGCCGAACGGATCGAGGCGGGCGAGCACGGCTGGGTCCTGCTTGCCGTAGGGGGTGCGGGCCAGCAGGACCGGCCACGGTCCGCTGCCGGTGGGCCGGTAGGCGTCGGCGCGCAGGACGGTGCCGTCGCGCATCGTGGCTTCGAGGTCGACGTGGAAGTCGATGTCTCGGTGCGGGTGATGCACGGCGGCGCCTTCCTGGTGTCGGTCGTCGGTGTGGGTTCAGCTGATGCTCAGGTCGTCGATGTAGCCGCGGTAGCCTCCGGTCGAGTTGGGGTTGTCGTAGCCGACCAGGATCCGGCTGATCTGCTTGTTGGCGTTGGTGGTGCCCAGGTTGACGGTGACGTGGTTCCAGGTGTCGAGGGTCAGGTGTCCGCACTGTTGGGCGGGGTGGATGCTCCTGCCGTTCTGGTCGACGGCGCCGGAGTCCCTGAGGGTGCTGCCGTCGCTGAAGACCATGTCGACAGCGACGCAGGAGCTGTTGTCGGACCCCGAGGACAGCCAGGTGCTGGTGGCGCTGCTCTGCGGGTAGATCCAGTAGCCCAGGGTCTTGCCGGTGCCGATCGCGAGCGGGCTGCCGCTGAGATCGTAGATCTTCATGTAGGCGTGCACGGCGCTGCCGCCCTGTCCGGACCCGGAGTACATCAGGGCGCTGCTGCCGGTGTGCGAAGTCTCTCCTGTGCGTACGGACGCTTCCGGGCCGGTCAGGCTGCAGCACAGTCCGGTCACCGACGCCACTGCGCCGCCGGTCGTGTCGACCGTGTCGGCCATCGGTGCTGGGTCGGTGGACTCGAAGCCGGAGTTGAAGCTGCTCGTGGTGGTGCTGGTGCCGGTCTGCAGGGACTGTGCCAGTTGGGCCTGGATGGTCGAGAGCGGGGTTCCCGCGGGGGCGAGGTAGAGGGTGTCGCCGACGGAGGTGGCGAGGGTGATCTTCGAGCCGGAGACGGTGCCGGTGTCGGTGCCGTTGCGGTAGACCTCGGCACTGCCCGGCCAGGGGTTGGTGAAGGTGAAGGAGCCGCCGCTCTGGCTGAGGACCCGCGCGTACTGGACCGCGTTGCTGTACATACTGCTGGAGATCAGGAAGTTGCCGTAGGCCAGGAGGTCGCCGAACTTCGCGTTCGTGTTCGTCGGCCAGTCCGGGAAGAACTTGATGTCGTTCTGGAAGGACTGCAGGAGCATCTCGTCCAGGCCCGAGGTGGTGACGTTGATGTTCTCGACGCCGCCGCCGTTGTGGTGGATGGCCATGTTGGGAAAGCTCTGGCTGGTGGCCTCGTCGTGCAGGTTGGTCAGGATGGTGCTCGGGTTGTAGCCGGCGCGGGCGGCGGCGGCGTAGAAGGTGGCTGGTGCGTTCCCTCCATGCCAGGCGTTGGTGAGCGCTCCGATGGTGTTCTGTGCGGTGGCCAGCAACGTCGGGGTGCTGTCCAGCCCGATGAGGCTGCCGGGGTAGACGGCCTGGGCGTCGATGTCGTTGCCGTCGTTGTAGAAGTCGCTGCCGACTTCGGTCTCGCGCAGGATGGTCTGGCCGTTCAGCGTCATGGTCGGCAGGGCGCTGAGGTGCGAGACGATGTTCTGCCAGGTCGCGCGGGTGCTGGTGTCCTGGTTGAGCTTGGTGCTCATGTCGATCAAGCCTTGGAAGAGCAGGTGGACCAGGCCCAGTGACAGGCCGGGGTTGGTCTGCGGGTAGGTCTGGTCCTCGTGCGGGGCGTCGTTGGTGATGACGTACCGATTGTTTGCGGAGTCCCAGGTCAGGTAGTTCTGCCAGAAGAGACCCACCTGCTTCAGCCAGGGATATACCTTGGTCGCGTAAGTGGTGTCACCGGTGTACTCGAAGCGCATCACCATATTGCTGGCCAGGTCGGCGGCGTCCGACTTCTGGTTGTGCAGGGCGGTGTCCGCGCTGGTGCCCTGCGGGGACAGCCCTACGGGGTAGAGGACGCCGGTGTAGCCGTTCGCTGTCGCCAGGGCCTGGCCGGCGGACTGATAGTCGAGGACCGGCTGGTCGTAGGCGTCCAGCTGGGCGATGTGATTGGTCGACAGGGCCGCGTAGAACGGGGCCTCGTAGTTGTAGTTGGTGTGGTAGTCGCCGTTCCAGTTCATCGCCCCGGTGATCCAGTTGCCCCAGAGGCCCGGGGCGGATTTGCCGGAACGCGAGATGCAGGCGAGCTGGTACAGCGAGCCGTACCAGCTCTTCTCCACGGCCTTGTCCGGGATCTCGACGAACGACTGCGACCAGTAGTTCTCCCACCAGGTGCGGTGGGAGGAGTTGTGGTTGCCGACATCGGTCTGCGTGAGGTTCTGGACCAGGGCGTCGGCACCGGACTGCCACGACGGGCTGTCGACGCTGGAGATGATCCCGGTGACCAGGGTGGCTGTACCGCCGGGCTGCAGGGTCATGCTGAGGGTGCTGCCGGATATCGACTGGGGCTGGCCGATGATCCGCGCGGCCATCCTGGCCTTCGGGTCACTGCCGGTCCCGGTGTCGGCGAAAACGTCCGCGTCGAGGTCGTTGCCCGTGGTGGTGACCGCGGGGGTGCCGCCGGAGCCGTTCTGCAGCGTGACGCCGATGCTCTGCGCGCTGCCGCCGGCGAGTTTGAACGAGGTGACGGTCAGGCCCCAGTTCGCGTCCACCCAGCTGGCCGTGGTCAGGGTCTGGCCTCCCAGCGTGTAGGTGCCGTCGACCTCGGCGTGGGCGATGTCCTGCACCACGTGGTACGACGAGCCGTTGAGCCCGGCGGCCTTGATGACGATCCGGCCCAGGGGCTTGATGGCATGGCTGGACGAGGAGAAGAAGTCGTTCTTCCCGACGTACATCGTCTGGTTGTCGATGGATCCGCCCACCGCGACGCCGATGTCGCCGTTACCCAGTAGCGGAGCATCGACGGTCTCGCCGCCGGTCAGCTGTGTGGGCGGGCTCGTCCACACTCCCGTGTACTGCTGTGCGATCCGCCATGCCTGGTTCCCAGTGACCGAGTCGGCCAGGGCGGGATGGGCGAGCGTGGTCGTGACCATGGTGCACGCCAGACCCATGACCGCAGCGATGCTCACGGCCTTTCTGGGCTGTAGGCGCAACTTCCCGAGGCGTACCTCGATCTTCATTGGTCGGGCCTCTCATCCAGCGATCGGTGGGGAGGTGAAAGTCGATTCCGGCCGTACTGAACCCCGCGAACGGCGCAGGCGTGCACTGTCGGCAAAGGAGCAGGGACCAGGCCGGCGGGGCGCGTCGGTGATCAGTCCCGTTGATCACCGACATCGCCCTGCGGTACCGCGCGAGACGAACGGGCGGCCCGGAGCTTGCACCGTCACCGTGACCGGCCGGATCCGAGATGAAAGCACGAGGCCCCGCCGGTCGCGTGGTCAGATTCAGCCGGACCGACCATATCGAAATAACGTTATCGCGAAAGATTGCGCGCAGCTCGGCGCTGTGTCAAGGGTTCTGACACGGAGCGGCAACCTTCCCGAAACTCAGGCCGAGATCTCCCCGGAGCCGCGGATCGTCAGCGTCAGGGGGACGATGACGCTCTGCACCGGGCGGGTCGGGTCGGCGATGCGCGCAAGCAGCAGTTCCACGGCGGTCTGGCCGATCTTTGCGGTCTGCTGGGCGACGACAGTGAGGGCCGGCTGGAGCAGGTCGGCATGCGGGACCTCGTCGAAGCCGACGATGGCCAGACGCGAGGCCGCCTTGGGCCCCAGGACCCGCAGCACGGTGAGCGTGGTGTCCATACTGCCCGTGACCAGCGCCGTCGCCGGATCCGGACCGTGCAGCGCGGTGTCCAGGGCCGCGGCCACGCGCTCGGGGGTGATCTCCCCGGGGTGGACCAGGCCGTCCGCCGACTGTCCGTGGGCCCCCAGCGCGGCACGGAAGGCCGATGCGCGCTCCCGGCCCGAGTAGACCTGCTCGCGGTCTCCCACGTAGGCGATGCGGCGGTGCCCGTACTGGGTCAGATGATGGAACGCAGTGCCGATGCCCGAGGCGTTGTCGGACATGACGCAGTCCACCGAGATGCCGCTCATCGGCCGGTCCATTGCCACCATGGGCATGCCGGCGTCGAGTTCCGGCTGCAGGTAGCTGTGGTTGTCGCCGAACGGCTCGACGATGATGCCGTCCAGCCGTTGCCGGCACATGGACACGAGGATGTCCCGCTCCCTGGCCTCCTCGAAGTTCGTGGACGCCGCCAGCAGGGTCAGCCCTGCCAGGCGGGCGGTCTGCTCGATGGCAGCCAGCTCCGGGTTGACCTCGGCAATGCGCCGGACCGCGGCACCTATCGCTCCGGTGATGCCCGAGCGCAGCTGGCGAGCCCGCTCGTCCGGCTGGTAGTTCAGGGCCGTGATCGCCGCCTGGACCTTGGCGGCGTACTCGGGGCCCACGGTCGGATCGTTGTTGACCACGCGCGAGACGGTCCGCAGCGCCACCCCGGCCTCCCTGGCCACATCGACCATGGTTGGCCGCTTCGGGCGTCCCCCGGTGCCGTTGCCATCCCGTGCTCCGCGCATCCAGTCACTCCTTGTATTCACCGTGCACCGTTATCAGATCGACTCTTGACACATTCCCGCAACGCGCGCGTACCCTCGCAATAACGTTATCTCGTAGGTGCTCCGGCGTCGATCCTTCCCGCGATCCGCCCCACCCACGGGTCACATCACCCTTCAGGAGACTTCCATGCGGCACAAGATTCTCACGTCGGCCTGTCTGGCCGCAGGGCTCGCGCTGGTGAGCGGATGTTCCGCAGCCACTCCGTCCGGCGGCACCCAGGGCGGCTCCTCGCTGACCTATCTGACCTTCGAGACTCCAAGCCTGACCGCGTCGTTCTGGGACAGCTCCATCGCCAACGCCGAGAAGAAGGTCCCCGGGCTGACGGTGAAGAAGCTGGTTGCTCCCAGCACGGACCGCGACGCCTACGCCAAGCAGCTGCAGGCCTCCGGACAGTTCCCCGACCTACTCCAGTCGATCACCCCGTCGACCTTCGCCACGGCCGGGCTGCTCAAGCCCTACGACCAGAGCTGGGTCAACGCGAACTTCCTGCTGCCGCTGGGCAACGCCTACAAGGGAAAGGTCTACATCCCGCCGACCAACTCCCAGATCATCCCCGAGGTGTTCTACAACAAGAAGCTGTTCGCCAAGGCAGGCCTCACCACAGCGCCCAAGACCTGGGGGGAGTTCATGGCCGACTGCACCAAGCTCAAGGCCGCCGGCATCACCCCGATCGAGCTGGGCGGCGGCGACCCCTTCTCCGCGTCGATGCCGCTGGTCGGCATCCTGTCCGCCGATGTCCTGGGCAAGGACCCCAACTGGCTGCAGGAGCGCTACGCCGGCAAGGTCCACTTCACCGACCCGGACGTCGAGACGGCTGTCGCCAAGTACCGGACGATGGTCAAGAACGGCTACTTCGAGGATGGCTCGCTCGGGGTCAAGTACGCCGACTCCATCACGAACTTCACCGCCGGCAAGACCGCGATGTACATGATGGGCAGTTGGTTCCTCGGCTCGGTGCCCAAGGCCACCGCCGACGACTTCGGCGCCTTCCTCACCCCCACCGACGACGGCTCGCTCGTCGTGCCCTTCGCGGTCGGCGGCTCCATGGCCGTCAGCGCCAAGACACCTGACCCCGCCAAGGCGACCGCCTTCGCCGAAGCCTGGTCGCTGGACCCGAACAACTACAAGGCCCTGATCGAGGGAGACGGCGCCTTCCCGATGCTCAAGGGCAAGACGCTGGCCGACTACAACGTCAACGTCACCCAGGTCTTCACGGACTCGTACGCCTACGTCACCGACAAGAACACTAAGGTCTCGTCCATCGGCTGGGCGACCAACGACGACTCCATGCCCTCCGGCCTCAATGACGCCTTCTACGCCGCCAGCCAGGCGCTGTTCACCTCCGACGGCGTCCACGCCCAGATGGCCAAGCTCGACGCCGCCTGGGACGCGGCGACCAAGTAGGCCTCTGTACCGGCGCCGGGCTGACCAGGCACGGCGCCGGTTGCACCGCCACCCGACTCCTCCAAGGGAACACGCCATGACCACCCGAGTCCGGCCGCGCCGCGGCGACCCAGCCCTCGGCGCCATCGCCATCCTGGCGATGGGACTGTACGCCCTGTTCATCCTTGTCCCAGTGGTCATGAGCGCCTGGAAGAGCCTGACCAACGAGAACCCACTGCAGGACCACGCCCAGTTCGTCGGTGCCGCCAACTACACCGGGATGCTCCACGACAGCGCCCTGGCCGCGAGTCTGACCTTCACCCTGGTCCTGGCCGCGGTGGTCACCATCGCCGCCAACGCCCTGGGCATCGGATTCGCGATGCTGCTGAACAAGACATCGCTGAGCTTCCGGGTCATGCGCACCGTGGCCTTCCTGCCACAGGTGCTGTCCGGCGTCATCGTCGGATTCGTCTGGCGCTACATCCTGGCCCAGGACGGCATCCTCAACAACATCCTGCTCTCGCTGGGGATCATCTCCCACCCCGTCACCTGGCTCGGCAGCCCGCACCTGGCCATGTTCTCCGTCGGTCTGGTAGCCACCTGGGTGCTCACCGGGTTCACCACCGTCGTACACCTGGCCGCGCTGCAGTCCATCCCGGTCGAGTTGTACCAAGCCGCCATGGTGGACGGGGCAGGCCGCTGGCAACGGTTCCGGCAGATCACCCTCCCCATGGTGGCCCCGGGCACCACCATCAGCGTCACCATCTCGCTGATCACCATGCTCAAGCTCTACGACATCATCACCGTGCTCACCTCCGGCGGCCCGGCCGACTCGACCCAGTCCACCGCCCTGTACATCATCAAACTCGCCTTCACGGACGACCGGTTCGGCTACGCCTCTGCTGTGGCCATGCTGCTCCTGGCCGTCTCCGCGGTCATCTCGCTGTTCGTGACCGGCCTGCTACGCCGCCGGGAGGTGGACCTGTGATCGCATCGACCTCGCAGCGACTGACAACAAGCAACCCAGTCGCCGAACCCCCTGTGGTCGCGCCGCGCGCGAACCGCCGCGTGTGGGCGTCCAAGGGCTACCTGATCGTGGCCGGGCTGCTGACGCTGGCGTTCGTCAGCCCGATCTACCTCACGATCGTCAACGCCTTCAAGTCCCAGGACCAGATCGTCAAGAACCCCGTGGCGCCGCCCGCACCGCCGACCCTGCACAACCTCACCGACGCCCTGTCGCGACCGGACCGGATCATCCAGATCGGTCTGACCAACTCGGCGGTCACCGTCATCGCCTCGGTGCTGCTGATCATCCCGCTGGGCGCCGCCTTCAGTTTCTGGCTCAGCCGCCGCCCGGCCCGCTTCCGCCGGATGGTCCTGGCCTGCTTCTCCGCCGGGCTCATGATCCCGCCAGCGGTGCTCCTACTGCCCACCATTCGGATCCTGACGATCCTCCACCTGGATCACACCTATATCGGACTGGTCCTGTCCAACATCGGCGGCGGCTACCTGTCCTTCGCGGTCTTCGTCTACTCCGGCTTCCTGCGCTCCATTCCCGCCGAGATCATCGAAGCGGCCACCGTGGACGGAGCGGGAACGCTGCGGATCTGGTGGACGATCATCATGCCGCTGCTGCGGCCGGCCACCGCGACCGTCACCATCTTCCTTTCCCTGTGGATCTGGAACGACTTCATGAATCCGCAGTTCATCCTCGGTCCCCTGCACGGGCAGACCATCACCACGGGCCTGTACCTGTCGGTCGGTCAGTACTCCACCAACTACGCCCAGCTGTTCGGCGTGATGTTCCTGGCCGCGGTGATCCCCGTGGTCGGATACCTCACCCTGCAGAAGCAGTTCATCGCCGGCCTGACCTCGGGAGCCACCAAGTGACCGTCACGACCGATGCCGGCCTCAGCGACACCGACATCGCGCCCGGTGTCCCCGACCTGGACGACGTCGCGGGCCACTGGGTGGGCGCGGAAGAGATCGCCCATCTGCCCTCCCTGCGTAACCAGCAGGGACAAGGGCACGTCAACTCCGACCTGACGTCCGCATCATGGCTCGTCGCACCGCCCTTCACCTTCGGCTACCACACCGGTGAACTGCGTCTGGACGGTCGCACCCCCGCCGCCCAGCGGTTCCTGTGGAAGCCCTGGGGAGTGGTGCGCGAGCACCGGGGCGACGGGCTACTACTGCGCACCGACACGCGCATGGCCCTGTCCCGCGACCTGCTCCTGTGGCGGATCGCGGTCACCAACGAGTGCCCCGAGGCCAGGACCGTCGAGCTGTCCCAGGACCTGTACGCGATGGTCGCCCACACCGAGGTCGGCTACGGCTGGCTGTACGACGTGCCCTGGAACAACGGCAACCATCACGATTTCATGGCCCTGGAGCGCATCCGAGCCACCACCGGTGGCCGCGCGGCGCCCTACCTGCTCTCACCGGCACCGCGGCGGCTGCGCTTGGGCAAGCCCCGCATCCCGGGCATCCAACGTGACGAAGACAACGGCCCCATGCTTCTGGACGATGCGCTGCCGTCGCACTTCAGCCACGACAAGGAGCCCGAGCCCCGGGCCGGCGTGGCCGCGGCCGTACGGACGCTTCGGGTCGAGTCCGGAGACGGCGGCCTGGTCCTGGGCATCGAAGAGCCGACGTCGCTGACCCCCGAAGGCGAGGCGGCCTTCGACGCCTTCGCGCTCACTCCCGGCATGGCGATCAGCTTCGACCTGCGACTGGACGCGACCGGGCAGACCGGCACCGTCCTCACTCACGGCAACCACCCCGACTCCCTGCAGATCGGCGTCCAGGACGGACGGCTGTGGCTCGGCATCACCGGCGAGCGCGAGCTCAGCTCCGCGGACCTGCCCGCTGGGATATGGCACCGGGTCAACACCCACGTGGAGGCCGATCAGGCAGTACTCATGCTCGACGGGGAGGTGATCGCGCGGACCCGGCACTGGAGCGCGTCGCGCCGCTGGAACTCCCGCGTCACCGACGGCCTCGACAGCGTGCTCACCGTCGAGGACACCGACTCGCCGGCACGAGCGGCCTACGCCTTCTCCGGTCCTCCGCCCGTCCTCACCTCCACCGGCGCAGGCGGCATTGCAACCTGGACCTGCCGGATCGAGCCCGGGCAGAGCCTGACCATCGAAGTCGCCTGCGCCTACGGGAGCGATGCAGACGAGGTCCGCGCTGAGGCCCGCACGGCGGTGGAAGACTTCGAGGCCACCTTGCGCGCCGGGGAGGACGGCTGGCGGCAGCACTGGACCAACATGTTCACCCCGGGCAACCCCGACTTCTCCGGGCACCTGCCGACCTTCACCACCCACGACGCCGGCCTGGCGAAGACGTACTACATGGGCGCCCTGCAGTTGCTCTACATGCGCAACATGCGCATCCGGCCCGGCGAGCCGGTCTTCCTCACCGGCGGGCCACGCCTGGGCCCGACCACCACGTACTTCTGGGACCACTGCGAGTGGAGCCGGATGTACGCCCTGCTGGAACCGGCCGGGCTGCGGTCCTGGCTGCTGCGCGTCCTGGCCGGACCCTACAAGGAATCGTTCGGTATCGACGCCCGCAGCGGCGGGCCGCTCGGCAACGCCTACAGCGCCAACGACTACGCCCTGTTCCGACTGATCGAGCACTACGTGTGCATCACCGGCGACACGGCCTTCCTCGACACGACCGCCGGCGGAACAACGGTCCTCGAACACCTGGAACGCCTCGGCTTCGGCTGGCGCGACAAGCGCACCCCTGCCACTGGAGGGGTCCTCGCCGACTTCGGCGAGGACCCCTGGCAACTGCTGGAATGCATCCCCGACTACACGGGCGTGGTCGCGTCCTTCAACGGCGCCTATGCCGGTTCCACCCACGCCCTGGCCGGCCTGTACCGGCAGCGCGGCCGCCACGAGGACGCCGATCGGACCGAGGGCGAGGCACGCGAACTGGCCAACGCGGTCCTGGACCTGTACGCCGGGGATGGCCGCTGGCACATACGCCGACCGGAGGCAACCGATACCATCGGCCACTGCCTGGACTTCGGTCTCGTCGCGGCGGCGCTGTACCGCGAGCTCGACCCGCGGGTGCGGCGCGAAATGGCCGACTTCGTCGAGAGCGACCTGCTGGTCGGCGGTTGGATGAGGGCCTTGAGCCCGAACGACCCGGCCGCCGCCACCTCCGACCGCCCCGACCACGGTGCGGGCGGAGCCTTCTGCGCCTGGCCCGGTGTCACCGCCCACGGCCTGGCCCGTCTCGGCTTCCGCGACCGGGCGGTCTCGTTGCTGCGCAACCTCTCGTCCGCCGCATCCGGCGGTCTGTGGGGCCAGGCCATGGAGATCGTCACCGGAGCGGACGGACAACTGCGCGCCCAGGTCGCGGAGCGGGGTGTCTCCAATCGGGAGACCATCGCCGGAGCGGCTGGGGCGGAGGCGGTGATATCGGCGCTCTTCGATGTGAACCCCTCGTTCGTCGGCGACCGGCCCCCAGGATCCCTGCCCGATGCTGTCACCGCGGACGGCATCGGAACGCTCAGCGGTCTGCGCCGCCCCGAGTGATCCCCGGCGGACCACCACGAGCGGTTGCCGCTGACACCTGACCGCACGCACACAGGGGGCGCCGGACCCGCAGCGCCCGGAAACGGCGCCCCCGCACACCCTGCAACTCACGAAATGAAAGGCCGGCATCCCGATGTCGCCAGTTCGCGGCTACGAAGCCGAACCCTGCCACGCAATCACCGGAGTGGTCGGATCCGGATACCAGCAGGCCGTCGCCGGCCTCAGTCCAGGGCAGGTCCTCGCAGTCGACGGACCGGTTGCGGTCGACTGGGAGACCGTCGCCGCCGGGATCTGCGATGCCCTGGCTGCCCGCGAAATCGCAGCGAAGCAGCTGGATATGCGCGACCACTTCGCCCCGTGGGAGGACATCCTCGCGCTCACCTCATCCGCTGTGCTGGCCGATGACCCCGACTTCGCCCCGCTGTCGCTGGCGGGGATGGCCGACTTCTTCGGGGCAGTCCCAGAGCCCGTCGCCGCCGGTTCCGCTGTCACCCTCGTTTTCGGCCCAGGCGCGTCGCTCGTGGCCCACGACGTCCTGTGGTACTCGGATCTGCCCAAGCGGTACGCCGAAGCGGCGATCACGGCGGGCACGGGCCGCAATCTGGGGCAGCCCGCCGGCACCGGGGCCGGGACGACACGCGGCCTGTTCTACATCGACTGGCCGGTGCTCGACCGTCACCGCGACGCCATCGCCGACGAGATCAACCTGTGGCTCGACACCCAGGACCCCGACAGACCGACCTGGCTGGACGGGCCGGCACTCCGCGAGGCACTGACCGATCTCGCCGGACAGCCGTTCCGGACCCGCCCCACCTTCAACACCACCTCATGGGGCGGGCACTGGGCCCAGCAGGAACTGGGGATGAGCCCGGAGGCTCCCAACACCGCACTCGGGTACGAACTCATCGCTCCGGAGAGCGGGATCCTGGTGGGCAGCCAGGACGGCCCCCGCGTCGAGGTGCCGCTCCAGGTCCTGGTGGCCGTCCACCCCGAGGACGTCCTGGGCGAACTGGTGCACGCAGCCTTCGGCACGTCCTTCCCGATCCGCTTCGACTACCTCGACACGGTCGGCGGCGGCAACCTCTCCGTGCACTGCCACCCGCAGTCCGACTACATGCAGCGGGTGTTCGGCTGGCCCTACACCCAGCATGAGACCTACTACATGATGGTCGGCGGCCCCGACCGCCAGGTGTTCCTTGGCCTGCAGCAGGACGCGGACCTCGACGCCTTCCGGCGCGAAGCCGACCGGGCGGTCCACGAAAGCGTCCCGTTCGATATCGAACGCTACGTCCAGACCTTCCCCGCCGACCAGCACCAGCTCTTCCTCATCCCTGGCGGCACCCCGCACGGCAGCGGCGAGGGTAACGTCGTCCTGGAGATCAGCGCCACGCCCTACCTCTACAGCCTGCGCTTCTACGACTGGCTGCGCAAAGACCGCGCAGGCAAGCAGCGGCCGGTCCACGTCGGCCACGCCTTCCAGAACCTGGACCCCGCCCGGTCGGGAGACGCTGTCGCGCGCGATCTCGTCCAGAGCCCGCAGACGCTGCGATCTGGCGACGGCTGGCACGAGGACGTCATCGGCCGGCTCCCGGAGATGTTCTTCGAGGTCCGGCGCCTCGAACTGGCCGCAGGGACCGCTGTGGACGACACAACGGAGGGACGGTTCCACATCCTCAACGTCGTCGAAGGCGACGGCATCCTATTGGAGGCCCACAGTGGGCATCGCTACGAACTGGCCTACGCCGAGACGCTGACCGTGCCTGCCTCAGTGGGCACCTACCGGGTTCAGCCCCTTGGATCCCGGCCGGTCCACTACGTCAAGGCGTTCGTCCGGTGACATCCGTCGAAGCGACCACGGCGTCGGTCATGGATATCGGCGGTACCCACGTGACGGCCGCACTCGTGGACCTGACAACAACAGGCGTCCGCAGCCTTGGCCCCTCATTCCGCGACCCGCTCGACAGCACCGCCAGCTCGGACGAGTTCGTGGCCGCGCTGGTGCGCTGCGCGGGACGCCTTCCCGGAGCGGCCGGAAGCCATTGGACCATCGCCCTGCCCGGTCCGTTCGACTACGAGCACGGCGTCGGACGCTACGAGGGAGTGGGCAAGTTCGACGCCCTGCGCGACTTCGACCTGCGCGCCGCGTTGACCGCCCGTCTACCCGGCCGCCCCACGTTCGACTTCTGCAACGACGCAGACGCCTTCACTCTCGGCGAATGGCACGCTGGCGCCGCGCGTGGACACCGCACAGTCGCCGGGCTCACCCTCGGCACCGGCGTCGGCTCCTGCTTTCTGCGCGAGGGCACCATCACACGGCAAGGCCCCGGGATCCCGCCCGAAGGCCGCGTCGACCTGATGCAGTACGTCGGCCGACCGCTTGAGGAAACAGTGTCCCGTCGCGCACTGCGGCGGGCATACGCCCAGGCCACAGGACAGTCCGGAGAGCCCGACGTCCACGAGATCGCGGAACGGGCCCGCCACGGGGACAGCATCGCGGTCGACGTCTTCACGCAGACGTTCCACGCGCTGGGACTGGCGCTTGGCCCGCTGTTGGCCGCATTCGGGCCGGACGTCCTGGTCATCGGCGGATCCATCGCCACGTCATGGGACCTGGTCAGCGCGCCACTGCGCGCCGGGATCGCCCGCGCCGCACCAGAGGGCGGCCAGATCGCCGTCGTCCCGGCCCAACTGGCCTGGAAGGCACCCCTCCTGGGCGCGGCATACCTCGCCTCGGCCCCTGTCCCGGCCGCCCCCGGACACACATGACACAAACGCCGGCAGCGGTACGGGACAAAGACGCATTGGGAACCTGCCGGCCCGGAGGGATCGGGCGGCGCATGCGCCCCTATCCCTACCCGAAGCCGTGAGTCACCGCACCCGAAGCCGTGAGTCACCGCGAGTAGCTGTGAGCCCACGAGACCGGCCTTCCACCAAGCCGGATGTCCTGGGTTCGCCGACAGAGCCGGCCCGGCGCATCGCCATGCGATCGCACGGCATCGAAAGCCCGGGCAGGCCGTATCCGATCGGCGCACATGGCCCGCCCGGTCCATCCGATGCAGAGCGAGCTGGGTAGGTCGGGAGCGGCTCTGACACGGCGCGACGGAGCACACTCCGTCGCGCCACACCTGAGCGTCGAGACCGACGGTCAGGAGGAGCGACCACCTCGGTCAGCGTCCGAACGCTTGCACTCTCCCCCACCCGGGCCACCAGAACCAGGAGCAAGGCGTCGCCGGAACTGAGTCGCGGTGCCCCTTCTCCAGGGCGGTGAGGATGTCCTCGCTCAGGTGCATGCCGGCGGCGTCGTGGTGGGCTCGCCCGGTGGTGGAGTCGATGCTGACCAGGGGCAGGTCCACCTTGCCCCGCTTCGCGGCTTCCGTGATCAGGCCCTCCAGCAGGGCCTCGAAGACGCCTGCGTGACGCCACTGCCGGAAGCGGTTGTGCACGGTTGACCAGGCGCCGAACTCCTGCGGCATCTCCCGCCACTGCGCGCCCGTCTTGAAGCGCCAGACCACGCCCTCGAACTGCTGCCGCAGCCGCTCGGGGTGCGGGCCGTACTCGCCGATCGGAAGGTACGGCTCGATGAACTCCCACTCCGCATCCGACAGTTGCACGCGCGTCATGCAAGACGATCTACCGGATCACGCCTCGCCCCGTGGGCAAAACCGCAGATTGCTCACGACACGAGACGCGCCCCCGCAGCGTGTGGGCGCTGCAGCACTCCTCACCGGCGGCGCCTTCCTCCGCCTACGCGAGGCGTGAAACGGGCGAACGCCCCGCGCAGCGCCACCGCTGGTATTCGCTGTGGGCCCCATTCGAGAAATCGGATGGGCCCAACGTCGCCCGCGCGCCTCCCACGAAGACGTCGACAGGCTCGAACTGCGCGGTGCGGTCGTCGGCGGGCGTCCCCTCACTGCGCGTGGGCGCGGCGGCTGAGTACCCGCACGTCGGGGATGGTCAGCCTCGCGGCAGCGTGCGGGGGAACCCGAAGCGGGCGAGGACCCCCAGGTCTCCGAAGCGGGTAAGCGCGTGGATCTGGTTGCCCCGCAGCGTGAGCACGATGAGACTGCTGGCTCGCCAGATCGGCGCGCTGGGGTCGGGGAGGTAGAGGACGAGGGCGGGCTGGCTGTTGGCTCGGGTGGGGAGGAATTTGAGATCCTGGCCCAAGTGGTCCAGGAGGAATCCGGCGATCGGCTGGGGTCCCCGGTGCTCGGCGGGTTCGGGTGGCATGGTGAGCCTGGCGTCGTCGGTCAGGACGGCCACCAGTTCGTCCAGGTCGAAGCGCTCGAACGCGCTGACGAACCGGTCGACGATGGCGGCCTCGGCCGGGGACTTGGGAACCGGCACGTCGTGCGGGTCCCGGTCGGGGCGGAGGCCGGCCCGGGCCCGGATGAGCGCGCTGTTTACGGCGACTTGAGTGGTGCCGAGGATGTCGGCGGACTCGGCTGCCGGGAGGCCGAGCACGTCCCGGAGTACGAGGACCGCCCGCTGCTGAGGTGGCAGGTGCTGCAGGCCCGCCACGAACGACAGGGCGATCGACTCCCGTGCGTCGTACCGGGCTTCGGGGCCGGGGATCGTCAGGTCGTCCAGATCATCCGGGTAGGGCTCGAGCCACCAGGGCTCGTCGGATCGTACCGGCCCGGTCCGCCCCGCGCCCTGATCGGGCGGGCCGGCCGGCTGCGGGCGGCGGGATTCGCCGCGCAGGTAGTTGAGGCAGCGGTTCGTGGCGATCCGGTACAGCCACGCCCGCAGCGACTGGCCGTCGAACCGGCCGATCGAACGCCATGCGGCCAACAGAGCCTCCTGAAGCACGTCCTCGGCGTCCTGGACCGATCCGAGAATCCGGTAGCAGTGCGCCTGCAGCTCGCGGCGGTGGGGATCGATGAGCTCGCGGAAGGCCTCACCGTCGCCGGCCTGGGCACGGGCGAGGGTCGCCTCGGTCACTGGGGCACCTGTCCTTTCACATGGCCACCTGGATAACGCCTCCTGATAGTGCAACACCGGCGACGGCATGGATTCATCGGCGAGTCGCCGGGACGGCCGGTGCTTCAACTGGTGAGGACCTGACCAGTAAAGACCGGAGGCACACGTGACCTCGATAGACCCCAGGAACGCCATCGGCGGCGGCGAGGCCGCGCCACCCGGCGAAGCGCACCGGTGGCGGGCGTTTGCGCTGCTTGCCGTGGCCTACTTCATGACGGCGGTCGATCTGCTGATCGTCAACGTCGCGCTGCCGACGATCGGCGTCAAGCTGCATTTCGCCGAGTCGGACCTGCAGTGGGTGGTGACCGCGTACGCGCTCACTTTCGGCGGATTCTTGCTGCTCGGCGGCCGGGCCGCCGACCTGCTCGGCCGCAGGCGCATGTTCATCGCCGGGCTGGCGCTGTTCACCGCGGCCTCGCTCGCCTGCGCGCTGGCCACCAGCGGCACGTTCCTGATCATCATGCGCGGCATCCAGGGCCTGGGCGCCGCCCTGGTGCTGCCCGCTGCGCTGTCGATCGTGCTGAACATGTTCCCCGAGGGCGCCGAGCGCAACAAGGCGCTCGGGCTCTGGGGCGCCATCGGCGCCAGCGGGGCGACCGTCGGCGTGCTGGCCGGCGGTGCCCTCACCCGGTACGCGGGCTGGCCGTACATCTTCTACCTGAACGTCGCCGTAGGCGGGGCCGCGCTGCTGCTGGCCAGGCGGGTGGTACCGGAAAGCAGACTGCAGGGCGCACGCCGCCGCTACGACCCGCTCGGCGCCATCACCGTGACCGGCGCCCTGGTCATGGTGGTCTACGCGATCTCGCAGGCGCCGACTGTCGGGTGGACAGCCGCCAGGACCCTGGCCCTGCTCGCGTCGGCGGCGGCCCTGCTGGCCGCGTTCGTCGTCATCGAGGCCAGAGCGGAGGCACCACTGCTGCCGCTACGGCTGTTCCGACTGAAGACCCTCGCCGGGTCCAACGCGGTCGGCTTCCTGCTCGGGGCCAGCTTCTACGGCTACATCTTCATCGGCACCCTGTACATGCAGCAGGTCCTCGGATACTCCGCGATGAAGACCGGCCTCGCCTGGCTGGCCGTCGGCCTGACCGGGGTGGTGCTCGCCGGGCCGGCGCAGATGCTCGTCACCCGCGCGTCAGCCAAGCTGGTGATGGCGGCCGGGATGACCCTGACCGGGGCCGGGATCCTGTGGGCGACCCAGGTACCCGCCCACGGGAGCTTCTGGGCGAACCTGGCCGGCCCCTTCTTCCTGACCGGCACCGTCACCTGGGTGTTCATCCCGGTATCGATCGGAGCCCTGGTCGGCGTCACGGAGCACGATGCGGGGGTCGCCTCCGGGCTCATCGACTCATCCCAGCAGCTCGGCGGCGCGATCGGGATAGCCGTCGCGTCAACCGTAGCGGCCGCCCGCTCCCGTGTCCTGCACGGCCAGGGCCACACCATCCCAGACGCGCTCACCGGCGGATTCCACTGGGCATTCTGGGTCTGCGGGCTCGTCGGCCTGACCGCCGTCCCCGTCGCGCTCCTCCTGGTCCGGCGCACCGAAATCGTCCAGGCCGCCACGGCCGCCGTACAACGGAGGGCCCCGGCACCCGCCCCCGTCGACTGATCGCGTCGGCGCCGATTGGCAGCCTGTCTTATGGGTGGGGCCGACGGCACACCTTCCAGACCGCCGCGACGAGGGTCCTTCTGCCCTCGATCCGGGCCGCGAGGCCGTCGTCGTCATGCCCAAACCGCGTCTCCAGCACCACGGTTCGGGCATGCCGCGCGACCGTTACCCAGCGCGCTTGACCTCACGCGTACTGAATGTGTACGCCCTCGAAACGGTGCACCGCAGGACCCAAGAGAGCAGGCCGCCCTGGTTCGAGGCGCCCACACGCTGCGGGGGCGCGTCTCGTGTCGTGACCAATCTGCGGTTTTGCCCATGGGGCGAGGCGTGATCCGGTAGATCGTCTTGCATGACGCGCGTACAACTGTCGGATGCGGAGTGGGAGTTCATCGAGCCGCGTCCGTCACGCCGTGGCTGGCCTGCTGCGGTTGCGGCTGACGACCGGGTGGGCGAGTCCGTGGGCTCAGGTGAGGGCGGCGACCAGCAGGGCGAAGGCGGCGATGAGGACGGCGACCCGGACGTAGTGGAAGCGGTCCCAGCGGTTCGACTGCTCCTTCCAGTCCTCGGGCCGGTTCTCGGGGGTCCACGTCTTGCTCCGGTTGTTGATCGGGACGAGCAGCAGGATCGACATGATCACGCTGGTGATCAGCAGCGCGCCGGCGGTGACGAGGAGGCCGGTGCCGTGGTGGTGCCATCCGGCGATGGCCCAGACCGCGACGAGGACGAGCGAGGTGATGTACCAGAACGGCATCACGGCGCCGAGCATCCGGCCCCCGTGGGCGCGGCCGAGTTGGCCACTGTCCTCGGGGAGTGCGTTGAGGATCGGGTTGATGACGAAGGCGACGGCGAACTCCACCCCCACCATCACGCCGACGACCACGGTGGTGAACACCTCGAGTGCGTTGAGCATGATGACCCCTCCTTGCATCTAGTGTTGCTAGCTGATGAGGCAACGCTAGTACTGCTGCCGCTTGCTTGTCTAGCGATGCTAGGATCGAGTCATGTCGGTACAGGAACGCAAGGAGCGCGAACGGGCGGGCCGCGAGCGCCTCATCGTGGCGACAGCCCGCGAACTCGCCGAGCAGCAGGGCTGGGACGCGGTCACCACCCGCCGGCTCGCCGAGCGCATCGAGTACAGCCAGCCCGTCCTCTACAGCCACTTCCGCGGCAAACGCGAGATCATCGGCGCCGTCGCCCTGGAGGGTGCCGCCGAGATGGCCGCGGCGGTGCGGGCCGCGACCTCCGCCGCGGACGGCCCCCGCACCCGGGTCACCGTCCTCGCCCGCGCCTACCTCGACTTCGCCGCACGCAACCCGGCGGTCTACGACGCCATGTTCCAGCTCGACGGCGGCCTGGCCTTCGCGGACGAGGACACCCCGGAGCCACTGAAGGACGGCTTCGCCGCGCTGCTGGAAAGCCTCGGCGAGGTCGCCGGGGACGGCGTCCACCCGGGACTGTTCACCGAGGTGTTCTGGGCGGCCCTACATGGACTGGCCACCCTGACCCGGGCGCGACGGCTCCCACCGGAGGACACCGAGCGCAGGGTGGAACTGCTGGTGGACCGACTCGCCATGATCTGACACACCGCCAGAGCGCGCACGCAGCGGGGTCCCCGGACCCCGCTGCCTGCCTCCGGCATAGCTTCCGGTCACTCGCGCCCACCCGGCGCAGACCGCCGGGCCCCCGCATGGCCCTACAGGTGCTGCTCCCAACCAATTCAGCGCCGCTCGTGTGCATTTCGCAGCACGCTGCCCCTAACGGTGCCGCGGGGTGCCGCGACATGAGAACGCGGTGCCACCGCGCGCATCGACCCGGCCCCGCGCCTATCGGGACCAGCCGGCGGGAGGTTCCTGACCGCCCAGGCCAAGGGCATCATCGCCGCGGACTTCTTCCACCTCGACACCGTGCTCGGCACACGCCTCTACGCCACGGCCTGATCCGCAGAGGCGCCTTTCGCCTTCGCTACTCAGTTCCCGAGCCGCGCCACCAAATCGTCGGTCGCGGTCTCCCAGTAGGCCAAGCTCCGAGCATCGACATACCCGACCGAGTGGTTGACGCCGACCATGTAGACGTTGTCTGACGCAGTCGTCGTCGACACCCGCGCCAGATCGGGCCGATCCGCCACCAGCCGACGCATCATCTCCGCCTTGATCGCGCGCCCGAGGCCGTGACCGCGATGCTCCTTCCGCACAGCGGTGTCCATCTGCCGAGCATGGTCGGGTTCGCCGGGACGGATGACGAGTTCTGTGACGCCGGCGACCTCCCCGCTGTCCTCGTGGACGGCGACGACGATCCGATAGTCCTGCCCGGCCGCGGCGAACGCGGCTTCTTCATCGCGGACTCTTTGCGGCGTCCAGTCTGTCTCCTCCCAGGCCAGGTCTTGGGACGGGGCGTCAGCGATGGCCTTGCGGGCCTCGGCATACGAGACGATGAGTTCCTCGGGTGCGGCATCCGTCCAGCCGTACAGGCGGTACCCGTCCGGTGCGGTTACGTCCCACAACGCCGGATCGACGGATTCGACCTCCAACGTCTGCAACAGCCCCCGAATGGTGCAGACGAGCCCCATCGCCTCAGCGAACGGCTCGCCGTCGGACCCGCCTGTGACGTTCGCCGCCAGAATGCGCGGCCTTCCCGACGCCTGCAACGACGGCAGCAGAGCCCGGAGGAACGCGGTGCCGATCCCTCGGCGACGAAGGTCGAGACCGACCTCGAGGAAGACCATCGCCAAGTCCGTGTTCTCGCGGTCCGGCAGTATCACCGTCGCGAATCCGAGGAGGCCGTCGGCGTCGCGAGCCGTCCAGAAGGTCCGGGGACCGATAGCTGCACCGTCATCCGAGGTCATCAACTCGATGGTCGCCGCCAGGGAGAGCGGCGGGGTCCCAGGCCGGTCAACGGCGTGCATGCGGGCCCGCAACTCGGTGATGGCTTCATAGTCTGCGTCGGACGCGGTACTCGGATCGAAAGGTGCGAATTCCACGTCGGCATGCCTCACCACTGGACGACAAAGGTCGTCGGCCAGGATGTCGATGCTGAACGCACGCGTCCAGCGATTTTCGGGCGTCCGAAGCCGTCACCCGCCACAGGCGCATGCGGCTGCAAGTGGGGGCCATGAGGGACGCGGCGAGCGCACAGTGTTCAGCAGCCCGTTGCGGCACTTGACCATGTCCAGGTGCTCAACGAAGCACACGCACAACGGTGTAGGCGTCAAGTATCGCATCCATCCTGGTCAGACTGCCTCCCCCCCATCTCAGCGAACGATGAGACGCAAGGCTCCGCCCGCTGATACTTCGACTCGTCGACGAGAATCCGGGATGGGGATACCGGCGCGTGCACGGCGAACTGGCAGCCCTCGGCATCAAGGTCGCCGCCTCTTCCACCCCGTCACGCAACGGCCTCGCGTGGGGCATCGGAGTCTGCGACCCGAACTCCGCCAGCAGTCCGGCGTCTTCCTCGACCTGCCGAAGTGCCTGCCCGGCAGCGACCCCAACCACCCCTGAACCTCGGGCTCGACCTCGATCACATACAGGGCATCCATGCCGCCAACAATTTATGTCGCACACAGCATGGGCAACGCCCGCAACGGATCCCCTCACCCCGACGATGCCCGACCAACCCACGGAATCGAGCGTGCCCAACCGGCCCTCCCACACTGTTGAACTCGTTCAACAAGCCCCTGCCGCAGTCAGCGTCGTGGGGCCCTCGAATCGCTTCTCATCTGCCGGGGGGGTTCTCGGCACGGACAGGGACCGTGCCGAGGCAGTCATGGGCCTGGCCTGTGCGATTGTGATCGGGGCGAAGAGCCTCTCGGAAGCCGGGCAACTGCAGGTCCACCAGGTGCGACCGGACCTACGACGGTCACGTCCCAGCGCTGCCGAGAGAAGACCGGCATAGGGATGGGCACCACCAGCCGCACCCACCCTTCGTCGTCGAAGCGGCCAGCTTCGGACGGCTCTCCCATGCTCCGACCGAACTGCGTCTTGCGACACCGAGCCCCGGGATGGCCTTACGGCGCCATTACGGTGCGAATTCCCGGCTCCGGTACGGCACTTCATGCGTTCGTGCGCTGCTATGTTCTCACCACATCAAGATCACTTCCGATACAAAGGAGCGCACACATGCTCAACGGTCTTCCTGAAATCTCGGTCATGCGCATCGCCGCCCTGGCGGCGGTCAGTGCGGGGTTGATAGTCGGCACGGCTGTGGCGACTGCTCCGGCCAGTACGACGACGCCCGAAGCCCGAGGCTGCGTCGTGGCGGTCCCGGTGGCGGCTGCGCACGTCCACGCCGCTGACCTTTTCCGGCCGGCCGGGTGCTTGTGACCTGCCAGCCAGGGGTGGTGTGACGAACGAAATCGCCCGACGCGGGCCGTGCTGCCTCGATGAGAATCGCACGGCCCGCGTTCGGTCACCGGCCCCGGTTCCTAAGGAGACAGGGCATGCAGACCACCCTGACCGAGCAGCGCCTGATCGGCCTGGCCCGAACGCTGACCCGCGTGCGAGCGGACAGCCCGTTTTATCGGCAGTTGATCCCCAATGTGGACATCGGGCCAGACAACGCCCCCGGACTGCTGCGACAACTGCCCTGGCTCGACCCGGCTGGCTGGGCCTCGCTCCGCGAGCAGCTTCGCACCTCGACGTTCGACGGAATCGCCACCGGGTTCACGAACGGCACCTCCGGTGTCCCCAAGGCGTTCTACTCCACCGAGGCGGAGCGTGCGGCCCTGAGGTCCAGCCGAGTCAGCGACGGGCGCCGACGGCTGCAGTTGGTCGGTTTCAACCATGGGGCCGTGGTGGGACTGGACCTCGCCGGGGAAGGGGATTTCGTCCCGCTGTTGTCGATGCGCTACTTCGATCTGGCGGCCGACCTCATCGCGAACGGCGCAGCCGACCGGAGCCGCATTCGCGTCCTGGCGGGCACGGCGCGCCAGATCAAAGACCTGACGCTGCACATGCAGCAACGCTTCGGCGACATCGCCGGATTCGGGGTCGAAACGCTGGAGGTCGGGCGTGAATTCCTCTCCCGCGGTTGGGAATCCCGGCTGCGGGAGTGGTGGGGCGCGGAGATCGACGTGGTCTACGGCTTCTCCGAGCTGCGTATGTGCAACGCGCTCAAGTGCCGGGTCTGCGCGTACCATCATTTTCCCCCTTCCTGCGTGGCGGAAGTCGTCGATCCGGCCGATCCCGACCGTTACGTTCCGCTTGGCGGACGCGGCAGCCTGCTGGTGACCGCGCTGCACCCCTACGTCGAGTTCGAGCCCCGAATCCGATACCGGCCCGGCGACCTCGTCGAACTCGCCGCGCAACCCTGCCCGAAGTGGGGAGAGCCGGGGTTCCTCCCATTGGGACGGGAGGCGCATTGCCTGGCGGTCGGCGAGCGCGGGGTGTTCATCACTCCCGCCGACTGTGTGTCCGCCCTCGCCGACCTGCCGCAGGTCGCGGTCAGTCCCCGCCATCTGTACCCCGATGCCGACCAACGGCACTACGAGGCGGGAAGCCCTCGCTTCAAGCTCGTCGACGACGCTGCGGGCCCGGCCGTCCACGTGGAGCTCCGTTTCGACCCGCAGGTCTGGCCGCAGGAGGCTCGAGCCGTCGCCGACACGGCCCGAGAGTCCCTTCCGGCAGAGATCCAGGTGATCCTTCACGGTCCTGGACAGCTCGAAGACGTGACTCTCGTCTAGAAGATCACTGAAGATCTCGACTGGTCAGGGTGGGTTTCCGGGGGTGATGTGCCCTGCGGTCAGGGGGTGGCGGGGGCGAGTGTCCAGGTGTTGCCGGTGGGGGTGAGTCCGAGGGTGCGTCGATGGTGAAACCGCCGGGCACGGCCCGGCGCGTCGACGGGCGTTTGAGGCGGCCGGTCTCCGGTTCGAAGGCGACGTGAGCCTTGAAGCCCTCCTGGTGGCGCGCGACGCGCGCCGACCGGGCACTCTCACTTGCCCAGCCTGGCTCCGGGTCTCGCCATTCAGCCATGAGCTGGGAGTCCGCGTCAGTTGGCGGTCACATTTGGCGTTAGGTCGGCGCTGCGCGGGTCGACGGGCTTCATCGCGACGACAGACGACTCCTGCCGATAGAAGATGTCTATGTCGACCTCCTCACCACCGACGATCAAGGTGTCCCAGGGTTCACTCTCTTGCAAGGTCCGCAGCGTCCCGCTCTCGAGGGTTTCCAGGTGCGCTCGCAACGTCGCCTCGTCGGGCAGTCCGGACATGCGGGGGGCCAGACGCGTGCCGATTTCCCGCAGTTGGCCCAAGAGCGCGTCGATGTCGGACGCCCGCGTCCCCTCGGCCCCTCCGGCCGCCGCTACGGCCTCGATGCTGCTGGCGATCCGGTCCTTGATCGCGTAGGTGACGCCCTGGTCGTCGGTGATGACCATGGCGTTCCAGGCCCGGCTTTTGTGCCGGTACTGGAGCACCGACATCGCCGCCTCGTGGCGGAGGAAGTCCGCGTCACGGAAATGCTTGCCGCGCCAGGCGCCGCTGAGTGAGCGGGCAAGGGAGATCGCCGACGCCAGGCCGCTGTTGAGGCCTCGTCCGGGCCAGAAGTGGATCGCATTTGCGGCGTCGCCCAGCAGGAAGCCGTATGTCCCGGGAGTGTTGGCGGTCCGTGCGTACAAGAGTGCGGTGAAGCGGGGGCGCTGCACCATGTCGAGGCGGAAAGCAGTGACCGCCGACAGGTCGGATTCGGGGACTCCGAAGAACTTCAGTCCCTCGCGAACCCGTTTCCAGAGTGCGGATCCCTTGATCAGCGCAGGGAGGAAGAGGGTGCTGTGGGTCGAGCAGAGGAAGTCTCCGTCATCGTCGCGGGTCATTACGCACGGGCGCGAGGCGATGCACTCCTCGAAGACCTTGCGGACAGGGTCGATTCCAACGACTTCCGTGGCCTCGGCGTCCGTCAGCCGCATGTTGAGGAAGCCTTCGCCGCGTAGTGAGTTGAGCAGGAAGCGGTTCTGAGCCACGGTGAGCATCACGCTCATCGGGTCTGACAGGCCGGACTTCACCTTGAGGCCCAGGATGACGTCCTGGACGTGCTCACCATTGAGGGAGTAGATGGTGGAGTCAGCGGCCCCGAATCTGTTGCTGAAGTGCTCGCGGGTGCGGGAGCGACCGCCCTCGCAGATCGCCAGGATGTGTTGGTCGGGGAGTGTGCGCTGCATTTCGGCGATGTCGAAGCGGACCGGTAGGAGGCGTATTCGGTCCTGCTTCTCGTTGGCTATCTCCAGCAGCTTGTCCTCGATGTCGGCGATGCGGATGTTTCGCGGGGGACAGCCGTTGATCGAGTCCGGGCCGGCCGGCCACATTTCGGAGAAGGCATGGGGGGTGAAGAGCCGCGCCTGAACGTCCTCTGGGAGATTCAGGTACTGACGGCTCTGCACCGTCACCACCTGCTGGCGCCGCACGTTGCCCTGGGATTCGTCCTTCCAGACGACCTTGGTGCCGTCCCGGGTCCACCGCCCGTCGTACACCGTGATCGCCACCCGAGGCCCCATCATGCTCTCCAGCAGTAGCGCGAAGGCCAGGCCGACCGGTCCGCCGCCCGAGACGGTCACCCGCAGCGTGTCGGGGTCTGTGCTCCGAGGGAGGGCTGACGACTCCTTGAAAGTGAGGTCCAACAGCGTCTCCATGGCGTCGGTGAGTTCGAAGACGAAGGTCTCCTCGCCGATCTGAATCAGGTCGTTTGGCATCAGGACATGGCGGGTGACCTCGTCCTCGTTGACCAAGGTGCCGTTGCTGCTGTTTCGGTCGTATAGGACGTAGTTGCCGTCTTCTCGCACGATTTCTGCGTGCAGCCGGGAGGCGATGGGACTGACGATGACGACGTCGCTATCGCTCTTGCGCCCGAACGTGATCGGCGTGCCGCCGAGCAGAATGCGTTGCCCGGCGAACGGTCCTCTGCGCCCAACGATGACGGGTGGCACGGGCGCTCCCTCTGTGCGTTCCGGCGTCCACACGGTTTCGTCTCAGCCGCCGGATCAATTTCCCTTGACGGCGGAAGCATAGCTGCCGACCCAGGGCCCATGGCCTCGGCGGATGGTGTCCCTTGTTGCGGTGTAGCTGAACACGGTTAGGGAGTGCGCCGGGGCGCGTGCCCCTATGGCTTCCGCTCCCTGCCCGCAGGACGGGCCACCATGCAACTCTCCGTAGTGAACGGCCAGTTCAACGCAGGAGGTGCCGGGTGACCCTGTCTCGCATGACCTACTCCGGCTGTTGGAGTCTACGTTCGGCGGACAGGCTCGAACTCGTCCGATCGGTGGCCGAGCGGATGCTCCAGGAGCCGATCGAGGCGGAGGCCACGGCCCGGATCGGCGCGGAGTGGAACGAGCACACCGAGACGCGCACCGCGCATCGCAACGGGCACCGGGACAAGACGCTCAGCACGCAGGCGGCAACCTTGACCAGGGCATCCCCAAGCCGCGGTCGGGGAACTTCCACCCCGTGCTGCTGAAGCGGTGGCGCCGCATCGACCAGCCTCCGCGACCCTCGCCACCGGATAGGACGGCAGCCGGCCACTGGGCACCGGGACGACCACCGCAGATGCTACGGAGGGCTCCGTGCATCCCCAGCGAGACCGGCTGGATCGTCCGCATGGTTCCCTGCGTGCGGCCGGTCTGATGATTCGTCACTCCCCGGCCCGCCCTGGGTGCCGGGACCTGCTGTCAGTGGCCACCGGATCTTCCCGGCTGGCGGCCAGCACAGTGCGGGCTGGTGGCCGTGACGGCTCCAGCCGGATGGCCAACAGGTGACAGAGCGGGTTCAGCTTCAGTCGCCTCGGGGAACAGTGCGCGTATCGAAAGGGTCAGCTGAAAAGGCGTTTGACGCCCGTTGGCGGCCGATGGTCGCATGATGACCATGAGCGCAGTGCACATGCATGCCGGTATGCACCCGATTGACGACGGCCTCGTACGACGGTTGATCGCTGAGCAGTTCCCCCGGTGGGCGGGGCTGCCGGTGGAGCGGTGGCCTTCGGGCGGCACGGTCAATGCCATGTACCGGCTGGGCAACGACATGGTCGTGCGGCTGCCACTGGTGCGCGGCGGCGCCAAGGACGTGTCGCGGGAGCAGGCGTGGCTGCCCCGTCTCGCCCCCTTCCTGCCTACGCGCATCCCCGAGGTCCTCGGTGCCGGGAAGCCGGCCCAGGGATATCCGTGGCCGTGGTCGGTGTACCGGTGGTTGGCGGGCGAGCATCCCGAAGAAGGGGCCCTGGGCTCGCCTGTGCTGCTGGCCGAGGATCTGGCCGCGTTCGTGGCGTCGATGCGTGGGATCACGCTGTCGGCTGGGCCGATGGCGCATCGGGGCGAGCCGGTGGCATCGCTCGATGCGGAGACCCGAGCGGCGATCGAGGAATTGCGCGGGATTCCACAGGAAGACGTCGACTGCGCTGCTGTGACCGCTGTGTGGGAGGAGACGCTGCGGACCCCGGGCTGGGACGGGCGACCGGTGTGGCTGCACGCCGATCTGATGCCGGGCAACTTGCTGGTCGACGGCGAGAGGCTGGTCTCGGTGATCGACTTCGGGTGCGCGGGGATGGGAGATCCAGCTTGCGATCTGTTCCCGGCGTGGAATCTGCTGTCAACCGATGGAAGGGACGTCTTCCGTGAGGCGCTGGCCGTGGACGATGCGACGTGGATCCGCGGCCGGGGCCGGACCCTCTCACAGGCGCTCATCGCACTCCCGTACTACCGCAGGACAAACCCCGCCATGGCACACAACGCCCGCTATGTGATCCAGGCGGTACTCGACGAAAGCTGAGGCACGCCACCGTGCACTGAGGCAGTGCAGCCCACAGCCACTCGATCCTCGAACACCGGGACCCAGTCACGCTGCACAACGCGATCCCCTGAACTGCCTGTTGGCCACCGGCCTGGATCTTCCCAGGGCCACCAACTGCGCGCCTGGCAGATGCACTACTAGCCCGAAACGCCGCCCGGTGCTGTCAGCGCTCCTCCGCGGCCGGGGATGGATGCAAACACCGTGTGGCCAACCAGGTCGAGCTGTTCTTCAATGGGGTCGATCTGCCGCGGTGTGGGGCTGCAGAGATCGCTTCCCAGTTGGTCGGTGATCGGTTCCCGTGTTCCCGGGTGTTGAAGGAGGCTACGATCGCCGTCGTTCTGTTGGGGGAGATGGACGGGTGGGGCGCGTGTCAGTGCTTGCTGCGGTCGGCTCCATGTTCACTGGCGAGGGCCGTCGCCAGATCCGGGTCTATGGCCTGGATCGGCCGCGCGCGCTGTGGTTGTTGCTCTGGCTGACTGCTGGAGTGACAGTCGCTCCCCTGTTTTTCATGGTGGCCTGGTGCGCCATGCGGTGGGTGGGATTGTCGGGCGTCGCGCTGATGGCCGTGGGATGGGGGGCTGGAGTCGTGGGCGGCGTCCTGTGCTTCGCCCCAAGGGCTGCGGCCGACGTTCCGGTACGGCTGGTGAAGCTGACCCGGGGCGGCGGGCGACTATCCGCGGGGATGGTGGTCGGACTCGGTGCTCTACCGTGGTTTCTGCCCGAGGCGGTGCGCCTGCCCGGTTCGGTCGGTTTTCCGCTGCTGTGCCTGGAGTGGCTGATCAGCGCCGTGGTGTTCGCGGTCGTCGCCGCGCTGGTGTTGCCAGGGCCAGCGGTGCGAGGTACGGCGGTCGCCGTGCTGCTGGTGGTGGTCCTTGCCTGGATGCCGCTGCGGCAGTGGGTGATCACTTCAGCGGACGCGGCGGCGCTGGACAGTTTCGGTGGGCCCCCGCGCGAGCTGGTCCGGGTCATTGACTGGCCCGGAGCGCAGCCGTACTCCCACGGCTACGCGCACGCGACGATGACCATCGAGTACGACTTCCCCTCCCTTCTTCCCATTCCCGGTGGCGGCGACTACGGGACGCTGACGGTACGGCAAGCGGAATCGCCAAATCCATGTGTGGCCTTGCTCGCTACCGTCGCGGACGGCGGCCCTGCTCCGGCCTGCCGGTCCTTGGGGGCCGGGCTGTGGTCTACGAGTGACTGCGCGCTGGCGCTGCAGACGGGGGGTGTCCTGGTTCAACTCGTCGAGTCGGACTGCGTTCCCGGTGAGGAGACGACTCTGGAATCGATCATCCGCACCCAGCGGCCCGCCGCCGATCTGGAGTTGCTCAGCATCGGCCGTTGAGGCGCTTGGCCGACGGTCACAGCCTGCCGACGGCGGCAGGCACGAGCAAGTCAACTACCACGAGATCCCGCCCGAACATACAGGAGTGTTCAGGCGGATCTGGTCTGACCTGGCTTTGTTCACGAGAACCGACAGCACCTGTACACGAGATTGGGAGGCGTAGGCGCCGCGTCGTGTTCGAGGCCCCCTCTTTGAGAGTCTCGCAAGCGCGCCCCGCCGTCGCAGGGCCTCACCTCGGGCACCCTCGGCCCAAGCAGCTCTGCGTAGTGATCCGGCTCCTTGGCATCCGGCCACGGAGCCCGCGCAAGAACTCGTTTGACGGACCACGGCGACCACTATTAGCCTTCCAGAGGCCGTGCGAGAGAACAAGGAGGTGGTACCCGTGAACGCAGTTTCGACATGGGTGCTCCCCTCCGGGGTCACGGTCGGGCGATAGGTCGTCCGGGAGCGCCATTCAAGAGCACTCCCGAAAGGCACGACCATGCGATTCACTTCTGAGCAGCGCCTCGACGACGGCGTCCTCGAGCGCAAATTCACCCTCGGCGAGATCCCCGGCATCCTGTGGACGCCCGGATCCGCCTCCGCGACCGCACCCACCCCGCTGATCCTGCTCGGCCACCCCCCGCTCGGACTGAACAAGATGTACCCCCGACTGGTGGCACGGGCGCGGAACGCCGCGGCGGACGGCTTCGCCGCGGCGACCATCGAGCTCCCCGGCAGCGGTGACCGGCCCCGTTGGCCCGCCGCCGAGCAGGCCCGCGCCGACCTGCGCCGGGCGATGCAAGCCGGCGAGCCGGCCAGCGACGAGATCATCGACGCCCTGATCCTCCCGCTCGTCGACAAGGCGGTCCCGGAATGGCAGGCCGCCATTGACGCCCTCCTGTCGTTGCCCGAGATCGGCGGCCCGGTCGGCTACTCGGGGGGAGTGATCTCCATCGGCGTTCGCCTTGCGGTGGTCGAGCCGCGCATCGCGGCCGCCGGGCTCTTCGCCGGGAGCTTCGTGCCTCGCGCCATGTTCGAGGAGGCCCGCCAGGTCACCATTCCGCTACACGTCCTGCTGCAGTGGGACGACGAAGGCAACGACCGGCAGGCGGCCCTGGACCTGTTCGACGCCTTCGGCTCCAAGGAGAAGTCCCTGCACGCCAATATGGGCGGGCACACCGGCGTCCCGCAGTTCGCAGGGGAGGACGCGGCCGGGTTCTTCGCTCGGCACCTGAAGTGAGGCCGGGACGCCAGGCCATCAGTCGGCGGTAAGCCATGTTGGCCGGGATGCTGCTCGTCGAGGGCAGCTCCCGGCTCTCCTCTGCCGTTCATGCCGCGGGACCCTGCCAACCCGGTAGGGTCCCGCACTGCCCGAAGCCACGAACTGTTCGAATTCTGCAGTGCTTCGGGTGCTGCCCAACCTCGTGTACAAGTGCTGCCGGTTCTCGTGAACAAAGCCACTGACCCAAGAAGCCTGAGGGGCTCAAGAAGTCATCGCTGCAGGTGGGGTACTTGCCGGTCGTTGGTCTGCGACGCTGTCGTGATGATCGTGTCGCTGTTGTATCGCGCTGTTCGGGGACTACTGTCGCTGCCGGAGCTGCTGCTCCGACGGGAAGCCTCGGTGCAGGCCGAGGTGCTGGTTCTGCGGCACGAGAACGCGGTGCTGCGCAGACAGTTGACCTCGCCCGTACGCTACGAGCCAGCGGACCGGTTCTGCTTCTCCGCCCTGTCCTCCCTGATACCCCGGCACCGCTGGGCACGCGTCTTCCCCGTCACCCCGGGCACCGTACTGGCCCGGCACCGCAGGCTGATCGCACGCAAGTGGGACTACAGCGCGCGCCGTAAATGTGTCGGGCGCCCGCCCTCGTCGGCGGCGCTGAAGAAGCTGGTCCTGCGCCTGGCGGCCCAGAATCCCAGGTGGGGGCATCGGCGCATCCAGGGTGAACTGGCCCGGCTGGGGCACCCGGTGGCATCAGGCACGGTGTGGAACGTTCTGCACGCGGCGGGGATCGACATGGCGCCGAGACGCCACGGACCAAGCTGGACACAGTTCCTGACCGCCCAGGCCGAGGGCATCGTGGCGGCGGACTTCTTCCACCTCGACACTGCTCTTGGCCAACGCCTCTACGCCATGGCCTTCCTCGAGCACGGCAACCGCCGACTGCACCTCGCCCCCGCAACCGCGCACCCCACCGGGCAGTGGGCGGTCCAGCAGGCCCGCGAGTTCACCACCACGCTGGCCCAACGCGGCGACCGGATCAGATTCCCGCTCCGCGACCGGGACACGAAGTACACCGCCTCCTTCGACGCCGTCTTCACCGCCGATGACGCCGATGTCCTCCTCAGCGCCCCACGGGCGCCAAAAATGAACGCCCACTGCGAACGCGTGATCGGTACCGTACGCCGCGAAGCCCTCGACCACGTCCTGATCACGAACACGTCCCACGCCACGAAAGTCCTCGCCGAGTTCGGCGACCACTACAACCGGCACAGACCGCACCGATCCCGAGGACAACTGCCACCCGACGCCCCGCAGCAGACACCACCCGCCATCAACATCCAGAACCGCCGACTGCTGCGCACCCGCGTACTCGGAGGAGCGATCAACGAGTACCGCTATGCCGCTTGACCTGCAGCGATGAATAGATGAGCCCCCACAGGCAGGTCGTGGGGGAGGTAGTCCCACTGGCATCCGGTGCGGGATTGGTAGAGCAGGGCGTTGACGATCTCCCGCATCTCGTAGCTGCCCTGGTGGCCGCTGACTGAGGGGCGCCGGGCCTTCCACGCGGTGATTACGGGTTCGCTCAGGGGCCTGGTCCTGTTCGACAACCCGGACGCGTTCATGCGCCTTCAGACGCAGCACAGCCCTGTGCGAGCCGGCCGTCCACGCAACCGCTCTCAACCAGTTCGCATGCCAGCTCGGCTGCGGAAACGCGGTTCGGACCGATTCCCATGCGTGCGCGGCCCGGGAACACGCCGACCGGCTCGTCCTTCGAGCCGGCCACCTCCCCACGCCCATCGGCAACCGGCTGCGGAGGACCGCCGACCGGCTCCGCGCCCTTGCCGATGCGCACGACGTCGATGCCCAACTCAGCCAGGAGGCTCTCGCATGACGCAGCAGCACCACGATGAGCGCTCACGCATCCGGGAGGCGATCGACCGGCTGCTGGCCGGCCAGCCCGCACGCTCAAACGGCAGCCTGACCGTCGCCGCGCTCGCCATCGAGGCAGACGTCCACCGGATGGCGCTCATGAACCGCCACGCGGACCTGAAGGAGGAGTTCTACGCCCAGGTCCGGGCCGAGACGCACCAGACACCCGAAGTGGAGCAACGGCTGCACAAAGAGGTGGTGAGGCTCAAGGAAGCCCTCGCCGGGTCGAGAGCGGCCGAAGCCGAGTCCCGGCGCCGAGCTGAGCAAATCGCCCTCGCCGCTGCCGTCCTCATCCTCCAGAATCCGGCAGGCAAAGATCAAAGCTTCCTTGGGAACGTCGTTCCGATCCGTCCTGACGCCCGCTGACGGCCCCGCCCCGGTCCGCTCATTCGCTGGCTTCGTTCGTCAGGACCTCGACGCCGTCACCGCAGGACTCAACCTTGAATGGGATGCTCAGCGATGGCTGGGCCCGCCGGTCAGTCGATGCCTTCGATGATGCGGAAGTCGCGCTCGACGCCGTCGGGGAGGGCCACCAGCGCCTTCTGGTATGCCTCGCTCTCGTATGCTGCGACGGCCTGTTCAAAGCTGTCGAACTCGATCAGAACGACGCGTTGCGTGATTCCGGCCTCGTGGGCGACGACTCGACCGCCACGGGACAGGAGGCGCCCGCCCCCAGCCTGGACAGCCGGACGGGCCAGCTTGTCGTAGGCAGTCAGCCTCTCAGGGTCGGAAATGGCGGGGTAGACACTGACCCAGTAGCCCTTAGCCATGGAAACCTCCTGTGTTCGGCCGGACACGTCCGACTTCGAATTGACACTCAGATCGATCGATCCCGGCGACGGGTACCGCGGTCAGTTGAATCGTCATATGCGCAGGTTAGGGCTTGATGTGCGGTCGAGGGAAAGACTGGTACGGGATAGGCTCAGAACGGATCGTTATCAATCGGCAGGGAGGGCACGTGGCGCCGGATACGGTGAGCCTGCGGTACTTCCTGGTGCTGGCGCAGGAGTTGAACTTCACCCGCGCGGCCGCACGGATCGGTATCGCACAGCCCGCACTCAGCGCCCGGATGCGCCGATTGGAGGCGGAACTCGGTACGGCCCTGCTGGTCCGCAACACGCGTAGCGTCGTATTGACCACGGCCGGTGCGGCTTTGGCGGAGTCCGCGCCGCCCGCGCTGGCGGCGCTGGACCGGGCATGGGACACCGCCCGGAGCGCGGCGGCCGGTGAACTGGGCACGCTGCGCATCGGATACAGCCTCAGCGCCGGGGCCGAGACGGCACCGGCCCTGGTGGACAGGCTGATTCGCGGCAACAGCGGACTCAAGGTCGGCGCGGTCCCGATGGCGACACCGGAGATCTCCCCCGCGGTCGCCGACGGCCGCATCGATGCCGGGATCACCCGCGGTGAACAGCCGGGCCGTGGCGTGCGCCGGTTCCTGCTGCGGCGTCAGCGCGTCGGGGTCCAGCTGGCGCAGTACCATCCGCTGGCCGAACACCCGGAGATCGAGATCGCCGACGCGGCCGCGTATCCGCTGCGTCTCCCGGACCGTGCGGCCAACCCCGTGATCCACGATCAGCTGTCCGCGCTGTTCCGAGACACCCGACCGCACCCCCGATTCCACACGCCCGCAGTCTCTTTCGACATGTCTCAGCGCGACCTGCGCGACGGGGCCACCCTCGCCCCGGCCGGAGAAGCCGCGGTCACGGCACAACCGGCCGGTCTCACCTGGCGACCACTGCGAGGCGCGCCCAGCCTGACGATCCACCTGGTCCTCCCACGCGAGCAGTCGCCACTACACCGCCGCATCCGTGCCGTCGCCAAAACCCTGGCGCACGAGCTGCACTGGCTGCCGGACTGACGTGCAAGAGGTCAAGCGAGACGGACGCCTGCGGTGGCGAGGCCGCAGACCCTGCGCCCGGCGGACTTCGCGGTGATGACGACGACGGCGGTCTCGCTGAAGGTCCGACACGACCTCGATATAGTACGCTGGCGGATCAGCATCCGATGATGGCCCGCGCTGCTTCAAAACCCCTTCACTGCGGCTGGCCTGGGCTGATGCTGTCGCCGGCATGAGCATCGGGCATGATCGTGACTCGTGCTCGTCCGATTGGTCTACCTGCTCGCCACTCGCATCTTCGCCTGGCTCGGCCTACTGTGCCGATCCTCCGCCGCCAAGAACGCAGAAATACTGATCCTCCGGCACGAGATCTCGGTCCTGCGGCGGCATGTAAAGGTCCCGAAGCTGTCCTGGCCCGACCGCGCCCTGCTCTCCGCCCTGGCCCGGCTGCTGCCCCGATTCCTGCGCGGGCACCGGATCGTCCCCCCGCGCACCCTGCTCGCCTGGCACCAGCGGCTGATCAAGGAGTGGACACCATCGGCCTTCAGCGGCTGTACGCCCTGTTCGTCATGGAGATCCGCACCCGCACCGTCCACATCCTCGGCGTCACCGCCCACCCCACCGCCGCCTGGACCACCCAGCAAGCCAGGCAACTCCTGTGGCAACTCGGCGACCGCACAGCCGACTTCACCCACCTCATCCGCGACCGCGACACCAAATTCACCGCCTGTGGGTGCCGATTTCTCATCCAGCCTGGTCAGGCAGCGTATTGGTACTCGTGGAGCACTCCCCCGAGCCGGTCCTTCCGTCGGATGCTCAGGTGATCCAATCGGGTGGCCTCGACGATGGGCTCGGGCAGCAGTCGCAGCGGGGCGGCACTGCGCAGTGTCCGGTGGGGCCGGTGACCGTTGTAGAAATACTCGAACTCGCGGAGCGCATACAGCAGGTGGGCTTGATTCCAGATCAAGGTCCGGTCCAGGAGCTCGCGCTTACAGGTTCCCACCCAGCGCTCCATGATCGCGTTCATCCGCGGTGTCCGGATGCCGCTGAGGACGATCCGAACCCCGGCGTCGACCAGGACTACGTCGAATGCGGCGGTGAACGTCGAGTCACGGTCGCGGATCATGAACGAGGCTCTGCTGCCGGCATCCTGTAAGTCCATGACGAGATTGCGAGCGAGCTGGCTGGTCCAGTCGGCCGTGGGCGCGGTGGTGGCACCGAGGATCCGGATACGCCGGCTGGCGTGCTCAATCACCGCGAAGACGTACAACCGGGTACCCGTCAGGGTACGGGTCTCCAGGAAGTCGCAGGCCAGCAGGGCATCGGCCTGGGAGCACAGGAAGGCCGCCCAGGTGGTGCGGTCTCGCTGCGGCGCGGGGTCGATGCCGTGCTCCCTCAAGATCTCCCA
The DNA here is from genome assembly GCF_041262165.1 of Streptacidiphilus sp. MAP12-16. Lineage (NCBI taxonomy): Bacteria > Bacillati > Actinomycetota > Actinomycetes > Kitasatosporales > Streptomycetaceae > Streptacidiphilus > Streptacidiphilus sp. MAP12-16. The sequence continues at coordinate 15,845 of NZ_JBGCBY010000002.1, read as the reverse complement.
CACCGTGGATGCCGCGGTCCTGACGCCCAGGGCGGCGAGTTCCCCGTGGATTCTGCGGTAGCCCCACGAGCTGTTCTCCCGCGCCAGCCGCAGGACCATGGCCCGGATCGAGCGCAGGGTCCGCGGCCGCCAGGGCCCCTTGCGCGCACACGTCGCGGCATGCCGACGCTTGAGCAGGTCGCGATGCCAGCGCAACAGCGTGTCCGGGCGCACCAGCAGCTGGAGCTGCCGCAGCTTCGCCATCGGCAGATGGTGCAGGAGCGCAGCCAGCATCGTGCGGTCGCCCGGAGTCAACACCGCCCCGCCGACCTGGCGTTGCAGGACGGCGAGCTGATGCCGCAGCGCAAGAACCTCGACGTCCTTGTCCCGGTCACTCATCGGCAGCAGCCGTATGAGGGCGAGGGTGTTCGACATCGCAAGGTAGACCAGTCGCAACACAGGGCAATCATGTCGCCCACGGGCCACGATCCGGCGATCGGACCGGCTCCGGACCGTGCCAAACCGGCGGGCAGGGTCGAACGGCCATCAGGCCGCTGGCCTGGCCGGATGGATAATCGGCACCCACAACCCGCATCCTCGGCGGCAACATCAACGAATACCGATACGCCGCATGACGTGCAGCGATGACATTCCGAGCCCCACAGGATGACCGAAGCCGACGGTGAGTTCTTTCGGGCAGTCGCCCTGGGTTGGCCGTTGCCAGTACGTGCGTCCGAGACCAGACCCCACCTGCGCGCCGTGTCGTGACTCCTACTCGGTCCACGCAGGCCATGCACATGCAGCCCCGGGCTTGGTCGGCTCGGGTCACGACCACAACGCTGCGCCGCCGGTCCCGCGTGCCGGCGCATACTGCCCCACGACGTCGCGTACTTGCTCCACAGGTTCTCCGAGCACTTGAGCAATCTCCTCCGGGCTCGCGCCGGACTCGGCCGCCGCGAGCATCAATTGCGCTGCGGCCTGGCGCCGGTCCACGTTCCAGTGGTGCAGCCGGGCCAGCGCGTCCACTACGGCCCCGGGCCGCCCATTGGTCAGTGTTGGCATGCCCTCATCTTCTCCTCTGCACAGCCCTTTGCGGGAGATGGAAGGGCGTGTTGAGGAAAGAAGCGCCAGTAGTTGCGCCGTGAACGACCGCCAGGCGGCCGCTCGTTACGCTCCAGACGTGCGCGCGAGGCGGCCACCCGAAGCGACACGGGCAGCCCGGGCACGGTTTGTATTGGTTTGCACTAGCCGGGCCCTGGAAGGGTGATTTGGCCGACTCCATGAACACGGGTCAGACCTGTGGAACCTCAGCGATTTCCGCCTTCTGGGGGGAGGTCCGTGTACCTCGTATGCCGTACCATCCGGAGCGTATTTATGCGTTTCCCGAACCCCCGTACGGTCGGCGGTTGACCCCCGCCCCGAGAGGAGCCGAGATGTCCGCACGCTTTCGAATCGTGCTCGTGTCCCTGGTAGTTGCCACGGCTGCCTTGAGCGGCTGGACCACGTTGGACATCGTGTGGAACGGCGCCACGGCGCACCACGCCGTCGCCGACATAATCTGGAACAGCGGCCCGCACCTCTGAAGACCGGTTACCAGTCCGCGGGAAGGCCATGGGGGAACTTCCCGCGGAGAACCCAGCCCAGCTCAGCCGGCGCATGGACGCCGAGGGCCTTGCGAGCCTCGGCGAGCAGGCGGTTGACCGTACGAACCGCAACACCCATCCGGGCAGCGATGTTCTCGACCGACATTCCGCCCACCAGCAGCCGCACCGCATAACGCTGCTCGGCCGTGAGCTCCAACTCCTCCGGCTGCTCCTCGAACGGCGCCGCCCGCTGCCAATGCGCCTCAAATAGACGGTTCATGAACGAGACGACCGATGGTTCACGGTTGAACACGGCGATGTCGTTGTTCCCGTCCTTCGGGTACATCACCAGGTCGTCGAAGATGAAAAGCCGGTCCCACGGCAGAACCGGCACCGTGCGCACCTCGACGCCGGCGGCGGTCACCGTACGCACGTAGTGCCCCGTGGGCGCGTGGTGGCGTTGCCGGTCCTCGTAGAGGATCTGACGCTGAACCCCGCGTCGGCGCATCTCCAACTCCTGCGCGATCGAGCCCTTGAGCAGCTCGGGTGGCCGCGGCGCACCGGGCTGCATCGTCCGCAGCAGTTTCAGCGGCTCACTCAGCCGCAGCTGCAGTGCCTGGCCGATCGCTTCCTTGTCCTCCACGTAGCGCGCCAGGGAGGTCTCGTCGTGCCAGGCGCGGGCGCTTCGGTAGGCGGTCGTAAGCGGCTGCCAGCGATCGCGCAGCGCGGCAGCGCGGGCCAGCTCCTGGGTGGCCCGGCGTTCTTGCTGGGCGGCTGCTGTCTCCGGATCGACCGGCACCAGCACGGGCCGGTCCATCGCAGGTTTGAGCAGGCCGAGGTCTTGCAGGAGTTGCCGGTCTTGCTGGCGTTGGTCGAGGACCGGGTGCGGAGGCGACTCCGGGGAGAGATCGCCGTCCGCACCCGGAGACAAGGGGAGCTCTCCCTCTTCCACCGCCTGCAGGTACTGCTCCACCGCACTGGCCGGCAGGTTCCCGAACACGTTGTCGCTCACGCCGCGGCTCCCTGCAGCTGGGCGCGGTACCGCGCCAGGCGATTGCTCAGGGCCTGGCGCGACAGGCCGCACTCAGCGGCCAGGGCCGTCAGCGGCTCCCCGTGGACACGGTTGCGGACATCCACGGCCTGCAGGTCCACCGCGACCCGGGTGCACTGCTCGGACATCGAGCGGCGCTGCACCCCGTGGGCGTCCAGGATTCGCCCGACGGTACTGCGGTGGAACGGGTAGCGTTCCGCGAGCCGCCGCACGCTCCACCCGGCCTTGTACGCGGCACACAGCTCGTTGACCAGGTTGGCCTGCCTTGCCCAGAAGCAGCGATGCCGCGGCCCGCACACCTCGGTGGAGCAACCCTGCGACTCCTCCGGCCCCATGGTCGCCAGTCCCATGTTGCCCCGCTCCGTGTCCACTACCTCGAGCCAGATGCGCTCCAGCAACTCCACCTCGCCCGGCTCGCAGGCAACCGCTGACTGCAGCGGCATCGAACGTCGTACAACCGAGTGGGCGTCCAAGATCAGACTGATCGACTCCTTCGAGCGAGCGTGGTGCTCACCCAGCCGCCGCGTGGTCCAGCCCCGGTCGTAGGAGTCCAGCATCCCCTCGACCACAGCAGCTTCGCCCGCCCAATGGCAGGTGTGATAGCTGCACAGCCCGTGGACGGCCTCTGGCGGAACGAGCCGGGCACCCTCGCGTCCCGCCGCACCGTGCGCGGCCAAGATCCGCCTGATCTGCCGAAGTGACCTCTGGTGCCCCGCGCTGAGCTGGGCAAGGGTTTCCCCGCGGGCGCGGCCGCCCAGGACAGCCCGCACCAGGTCGGGCTTGTCGGCCCACTCGCAGTCGTGAGTGCCGCAACCTGCATACGGCGCCTGGTGGGCCCTGATGATGCGGGACACCATGTAGGCGGTCACGCCCTGCTGCTGGGCCAGGATCTCGATGCCGGCGCCGGCCGCGTGCCCGGCAAAGATCTGTTCCAGCTGACCGGCGTGCTCACTCCACTCGCACACGTGCCACGAGTCTGTGCACCGGGTCGGCTGGTGGGCCAGGAGAACCCTGGCCAGGACGTTCGGCTCCTGTGCCTGCACCGCATCAAGCAGCGCAGTCCTGCGGCCGGTGGCGCGGGCGGCTACGAGCTGGTCGACCACGTGCGCGACCTCGCTCCACGCGCACGTGTGCGCTGCCTTCGTACACCCCACGCCGGGCCTCCCGTGCCTGCGGGCGCCGCACGCCCGTCCGATCTTCGACCCCATGAGTACACCAGAGACACCCGTGGGGTCAGCAGCCTGGATCCAGACGCCGGCCCGGCCAACGCCAGCACTCAGGCGGACTCGGCGGATTCCGGGTAGATGACCGAGGTGTCCGCCCAGTCCAGCGCGGTGACCACGGCATGCCGCAGGGCCTGCGCGTTCCAGCCCGCATCGAAGTGGATCGGCAGTACGGGGGAGACCTCTTCGAGGGTCGAGATCATCGGACTGTGCGCCACGGTCTCGTCCACGAGCAGGACCACGGGCTTGCGCAACGCGGTGGCCCAGCCCAGCTCCATGCCCACACCCGCCGAGAGCGGCGAGCCAATGTACGCGAAGGCGAGGTCGGCGGACTGCATGCCGCGGAAGGCGGAGGGCACCCGGTAACCGGTGCCCAGTCCACGGGTGGTCCAGCAGTCGTCGTGGTGCTGGCTGTAGACGGTCACACCGGCGTCCAGCAGGGCCTCCCGAAGTGCGGTGACCCGTCCGCGCAGGGCCAGGGTGAACACGCCGTCCGCAGGGCCGGTGAGCCGCAGGGACGGTGCAGCGAGGAACACTCGTAGGCTGCGCCGGGCATCCGCGGCGAGCTCGGCGTCGGCAGCGGAGTCCAGGCTCAGCCCGACGTCGTGCAGCTCGTTCATGATGGGCTCCATCGAGATAGTTGACCTCTGAACATCAAGTCCCTTACCGTTCCATGGACTTGAGAGTCAGGCAGCCGGCGCCGGCAGCCCTTCGGGGGGATGCCTCGATCCTTGCGCTCGACCGCACACGTGTCCACGCTCATCAGTGGCCTAATCGTGCCTGGCCCAATTGGTCACCGCGGGACATGTCACCCGCAACAACATCCCGCCTCTCCAGCAACGCCCGCCGCACGGCTACCCTGCACGGCTGGCGTCCGGCACCGACGGAGGCCGTAGGGCGCGCGACGAGTTGACCCTCCGGCGCGCGATTCGTCCGGCTAGACGCCGACCACGGACGAGCGAGACGATGCACCCCGTGGCTGCTGCCGCGGCGGCACCCGCTGGAAGGCGAACCGGCGAACCGCATGGAAGAGACGAGGCTCTGACGTCCCCACCAGGGCCTTCGTGATGAACACGGCCGTTCTGGGTCAGGCGCGGTGCAGAGTGCCCGGGTCGATCTCGATCGGGAACGGCAGTCGGATGCGGGTGATCACACCGGTTGTTGCGGTGACGACCTCGCGGTACCGCGCCCCGTACAGCTCGGAGACGACCAGGCTCGGCGCCGGATCGAACTCCAGGCGCCAGTACGACGGGATGTGCGCCTCCGCGTACAGGCCGGGCTTGATGCTTCGGTCCATCCGCTTATTGCCGGGCGCGTAGTCCCGGACCCGGCCGTAGGAGACGTGGTCCATGCCGTGCTCATCCACCAGCCGGTCGAAGACCCGCTTGGCGGTGTGTCGCTTCTTGCGCGGGGCGTCCAGGTCCGCGCGCAGGATCGCGTCGATCAGATACTTGTAGGGGTCCAACACCGACGCGCGCTGCGGCCCCGGCTTGCGGGGCGCCGGCCACGGCGAGGTCAGCGCCTCACGGACCAGTCGACGATGGACGCCGTGGCGGCGGGAGAGCTCGTGGATCGACAGCTTCTCCGTACGCGACTCTGTGGGTGCCGATTTGTCATCCGTCCTGGTCAGGCAGCGTGTTGGTACTCGTGGAGTACTCCCCCGAGCCGGTCCTTCCGTCGGATGCTCAGGTGATCGAGTCGGGTGGGTTCAGCGATTGGGTCGGGCAGCAGTCGCAGCGGGGCAGAGCTGCGGAGTGTGCGGTGGGGCCGGTGCCCGTTATAGAACTGCTCGAACTCGCGGAGTGCGTACAGGAGGTGGGCCTGGTTCCAGATCAAGGTCCGGTCCAGGAGTTCGCGCTTGCAGGTTCCCACCCAGCGCTCCATGATCGCGTTCATCCGGGGTGTCTGGATGCCGCTGAGGACGATCCGGAGCCCAGCGTCGACCAGGACTGCGTCGAACGCGGCGGTGAACGTCGAGTCACGGTCGCGGATCATGAACGCGGCCCTGCTGCCGGCATCCTGGAGGTCCATGACGAGGTTGCGGGCGAGCTGGGTGGTCCAGTCGGCCGTGGGCGCGGTGGTGGCACCAAGGATCCGGATGCGCCGGTTGGCGTGCTCGATCACCGCGAAGACGTACAGCCGGGTCCCGGTCAGGGTGCGGGCCTCCATAAAGTCGCAGGCCAGCATGGCATCGGCCTGGGAGCGCAGGAATCCGGCCCAGGTGGTGCGGTCCCGCTGGGGCGCGGGGTCGATGCCGTGCTCGTGGAGGATCTCCCATATCGTGGATGCGGCGGTCCTGATGCCCAGGGCGGCGAGTTCGCGGTGGATTCTGCGGTAGCCCCACGAGCTGTTCTCCCGCGCCAGCCGCAGGACCATGGCCCGGATCGAGCGCAGGGTCCGCGGCCGCCCCGGCCGCTTGCGCGCACACGTCGCGGCATGCCGACGCTTGAGCAGGTCGCGATGCCAGCGCAGCAGCGTGTCCGGGCGCACCAGCAGCTGGAGCTGCCGCAGCTTCGCCACCGGCAGGTGGTGCAGGAGCGCAGCCAGCAGCGTGCGGTCGCCCGCAGTGAACACGGGCCTGCCGACCTGGCGTTGCAGGACGGCGAGCTGGTGGCGCAGCGCAAGAATCTCGACGTCCTTGTCACGGTCGCTCATCGGCAGCAGCCGTATGAGGGCGAAGGTGTTCGTCATCGCAAGGTAGACCAGTCGCAACACAGGGCAATCATGTCGCCCACGGGCCACGATCCGGCGATCGGACCGGCTCCGGACCGTGCCAAACCGGCGGGCAGGGTCGAACGGCCATCAGGCCGCTGGCCTGGCCGGATGGATAATCGGCACCCACAGAGTTGATGGCGATCTGGGCACTCGCCGTACGTGGGGACGGCCGTCCGGTCACGATCTGGATCACCTCTGATCTGATCATGAAGAACGGCCGTGGGAGCTATCTTGCTGTACGAGTTGACCGGTGGCGAAATCCATCTCCTGGGCCTGTTGTTCCCGCAGCTGACGGTGTGGGTGTCAAATACCCTATCCACCGAGGCCAGGGTGTCTCCCGACCCTCGGAGCCCACTGCCAGACGCGTTGGTCTTGGTCGATGGCTGGAGATCGTCAAGCACAGGCGGCACGATGTTTCTCATGCTGCTGCGGCTGCCCTACCTCACCCTGTCGAGCGTGTTCACCCTGATACGCCTGTGGCCGATGAGCGAGAAGGACAAGGACGCAGAGATCCTGGTCCTGCGTCACCAACTCGCCGTCCTGCAAAGACAAGCGGGCAAGCCCACGTTGACCTGGCCCGACCGCGCCGTCCTGGCCGCATTGCTGCACCAACTGCCGCGGTGGAAGCTACACCGACTCCACCTGCTGGTCTCCCCCGACACTGTGCTGCGCTGGCATCGTGACCTGCTCCGCCGACGCCACGCCCAGGAGTCACGCCCCAAACGCCCCGGCCGGCCGCGTACCGTCCGCTCCATCCGGGCCCTGGCGCTGAGACTCGTGGACGAGAATCCGGGGTGGGGGTATCGGCGCGTCCACGGCGAACTGGCCGCCCTGGGCATCAAGGTCGCCGCCTCCACCGTGTGGAACATCCTCCACGAGCACGGCATCGACCCCGCCCCGGACCGCGACCACACCACCTGGGCCGCCTTCCTCCGCTCCCAGGCACAGGCGAACGTGGCCCTGGACTTCTTCGAGACCCGCACCCTGACCGGGACCCGCCTCACCGTCCTCGCCTCGATCGAACACGCCTCACGGCGCATCCGGATCCTCGGCGCCAATACCCACCCCACCGCACAGTGGGTGACCCAAGTCGGGCGCAATCTCGCTATGGACCTCCAGGACTCCGGCACGCGCGTGAAGTACCTGATCCGGGACCACGACGCCCGCTACCCCGCCGCCCTCGAGACCCTGCTCGCCGACGAAGGCATCGAGACCGTGAAGACCGGGGTCTGCATGCCACGCATGAACTCAATCATGGAGAGATGGGTCCGCTCCTGCCAGGCCAAGCTCCTGGACCGCACCTTGATCTGGAACCAGGCACATCTCCTGCAGCTACTCCGCGAATACGAGCAGTTCTTCAACGACCACCGGCCACACCGCTCCCTCCACTCCGCCGCACCCCCTACGCCCACTCCCCCAACCGATCACCGAACCGGCCCAGTTGGACCAGCTGAGCATCCGGCGAATAGATCGACTCGGCGGCACGCTGCACGAGTACCAACACGTAGCCCGACCAGCATGGACGGGGTTAATGACACCTACAAGGGCTTGTTGGGGCGTGTGTTGAGGCCGATGTTCGGTGCAGAACGCGATCGTCACGCAGTCCGTCCTGTGCCCGTTCGCGCACCTTGCTACTTCATGATCCAGATCAACTGTTGTTCCCCCTACGGCAGTTGCCATCCACGCCGCTCGCCGCATGGCGGCAAATGAATGTGATGTCAGAGGCAAGGTGGCTCAGATAGCGGCCCACGCACTCGGCCGCTGTGGTGCGGCCCGCGGCGGCGCACGATGCCAGTGCCTGCTCACCATCTGCGAAGGGACCGGGCGCGTACATCACCCAGTACCCGGGGCGGAGCGACGCGAAATCATCGCTGTTCAACACCTCAGCGCCGGGGACCTGACGGCGGATGGCGGCCAGCTCACTGTCGCGCGCCCCGGAACCTGACGAGATCGGCACCGAAGCGAGCTGGGCGATCCAGGTGTCTGCACTGTTCTCCCCCTGCGGCCGGAGCACGGTGCTGGGCCGCATACTTGAGATTGCCGAGGAGACCGTGGCTGCTGCACTGGAGGCAGCGGAAGATGGCTGGGAAGAACCAGTTGGTGCAGATGGAGAAGCTGCGGCCAACTGCTTGCCGGCGGGGGTGCCCCCTGATTGAAGTCCCAGCACGACGATGACCGACGCTGCGGCGGTTGCGGCGATCACAGCGACTATGCAGCCTGTGCCAAAGCGGCGTCCTGTCCTGGTCACGGACGTGGCTCCAGGTTCCGCGGTGGCGGTTCGCCTCTCTGCGGGCGCCCGGGATCGGTCGACAACGGCGGTCGGGGCGCGATGGAGCCATTCCGGGTCCGGCTCGTGTGCTGCGTTTCTCAGGGGTGGATCAGAGCGGGTTGCGCCCTGGGCCCGAGCGGTCTGCACCGCCAGTAGCATCCGGTCAAGCGAGACAGGGTCCGGTCTGGCCTCGGGGTCCTTGGTGAGCAGAGCCTGCAGTACCGGGCCCAGCTCTCCTGCCAGCTGCGGTGCCGGCACAGTGTCTGCCACGACGGCAGCGAATGTTGCGAGTGGTGTGGAGCGTCGTAAGGGGCTGCGGCCCTCGACTGAGACGTAGAGCAACATGCCGAGTGACCACAGGTCGGCGGCTGCGCCGCCGGGTTCGCCCGTGGCGCGTTCGGGGGCCATGAATTCGGGGGATCCGATGATGCTACCGGTGAGCGTCAGGCCGGAGAGGTCCTGCATCGCCGCGATGCCGAAGTCGGTCAGGACTGCCGATCCGTCCGGGCGGAGGAGGACGTTGGCGGGTTTGACGTCGCGGTGCTGGATGCCGGCTGCGTGGGCGGCGTTCAGGGCCGCCAGCAGGTCGCGTCCGATACGGGCGACCTGGGCAGGTGGCAGGGGTCCTTGTTCCAGGGCGGCTTGGAGCGACTGTCCGGCGATGAGTTCCATGACCAGCCAGGGGAACGGCTCGGCGTCGAGGACCTCGTGGATGGTCACGACGTTGGGGTGCTGGAGCCGAGCCAGCGCTCTGGCCTCGCGCAACACCCGTTCATGGACGCGCGTCGCCTCGCCTGGGTCGCTGAGACCCAGGAGCCGGACCTCCTTGAGGGCGACGTCCCGTTGCAGCACAGCGTCATGGGCTCGCCAGACCGTGCCCATCCCGCCGTGACCCAGTCGCTCCCGAAGAGTAAAGCGACCGTCCACGGTCCGCTCGGCCCCGTCTTCTTTCGGCTGATTTCCGTGCACGTGTCTCCCCCGCTCGTGGCGGGCCACGAAGTGCGGCTACGGCGGCCCGGGCTCAGGATTTCAGAGGCACGGCGCGGCGGCACAGACTTCGAGGCTACTGTGGGTAGGGAAAGTGCACCGATTGCGTCACGGGAATCGTGCTTCCTTGCGCGGCGGCGAGACGGAGATCAGGGGCCTTTCGACGGGTCGCTACTGCGCTTGGGCACGCGAGCTGCTCCGACGCTTCCGCGCGGAGAACCGCACCGGGAAGCGCACCACCCGGCTACTGCACCACACGGTCGCGTGGGGCCCCTGCGGCGGCCACGGCCACCGTGTCCGCCTCGGCAGGCGACTCCACACCCGGGCCCGGAAGCTCCACCACGACGGGACGCGCTGACGCCCGTCTTACGCTGCATCTGACTACGCTCGATCTGAAGCCCTCGCCGTCTCCCCCGTCGGCGAGGGCTTCACCATGCCCGGACCGCCCTACTCCCACACGTCGGGTCCTCCGCCGCGCCAGCTCACCTGTCCCGGGTCGTACGCGTCTCCATCCTCCAGGCCTGCGCGGCGGCAGAACTCGGACACGTCCGCCAGGCTGTACGCCTTACCGACCTGCGTGCCTAGGATCTCCACGCGCCGGAACGGCGGGATAGCGTCGACTACCGGGTGCACGACGACGGGCACGTGATGCTGGCGAGCCGCGTCGGGCGTGGAGTCGGTCATGCGTTCAGGGTCCCCGCTACGTGGCGGCTCGGGCACCCCGAAGCCGCAACCGTGTCCGTCCGGGGAACGGTTCCCGGGCCAGTTGTGGTCAGGACGGTCACAACTGGCGGCGAGCATCACCTCAACCGTGGGGGCTCCTGCCCACGGTTTGTGCAGACCTGGACCGCCAACGGCGAGGGGTACACGACAGCGTGTATCAGGTCCGCCCAGGGGTGGGAGCTGCTGCCCATCCTTCCGGCCGGCGCAGGGGTACTGACTGGTCAGTGCCCGCGGGCTTGCGTGGCACACCGGTCCCCCGCCTGCCTAACGGGGTCCCGATGCGTCGGACTGGGATGAGCCCGGCTCGCGCGATCAACCGTCGGCACGGGATCAGCGCTGTGGCCATTCTCTTCGCCGCGGGCACGCCCCGCGACCGCTGGAGGCACTCACCACTACTGCCAGCCGTCCCGCCCATCGCCTCCACGACTCGGGCGGGACGGCCCGTCTGGGGGGGGCGATCTCAGGTCGGCGACTAACGGCTGCCGGGCGGTTGTAGCCGAGACGGTCAAAACTGGCCGCCAGCCGTTGCTCGGACGGCAACAACCGTGGGCGGCTGCCCCAGGGTTGAGAGGTTCTTCTCGGACCTCGCGAAGAGTCCTCAAGCCCACACGTCGGCTCCGCCGCCCTGCCTTCGAGCGCGCAATCGGGGGCGCGCAGGGGATAGCGCAGCGCATGGAGTACTCGCGTGGCTATGGGGGTGTTTGTGCCCATATGCTCGCCAGTACAGAGCGTGGCTACCCGATTACCCAGGCAATAGGCCTGCCGCCGCGCTCGGAATGGACTTCACATGCGCAGCTTGTGCATAGCGGCCGCCGCCCTGACCGGCGCCGCGGCAATCGCCCTGGCCGTCCCCTCCGCCTCTGCATCCGAGCCGGGGGCCTCCCAAAGCAACGCCCTACAGGCACCGATCAACGGCATTCCGGTGCCTACGGACGCCGATCCCGCGCATGCCACAGCTGCCCCGCCCTCCAGCCAGACTCACCGTCAAGACGAGGACCCCTCCCTGAGTATCACCAAGTCGCACGCCGGCCCCTTCCATCAGGGCCAGCACGGGGCGCAGTACACCATCACGGTCTCCAATCTTGGAGACGGCCCGGCCAAGGGCACGGCGACGGTGAAGGACACGCTGCCCGCGGGGCTGACCGCCACCGCGATCAGCGGCGTGGGGTGGAGCTGCGACCTGGCCACGGTGAGCTGTCACCGCCACGACTCCCTGGATGCCAAGACGCAGTTCCCGCCGATCTACCTGACGGTGGACGTGGCCGACAATGAACCGGAACTGGTCACCAACGCCGCGACGCTCACCGACCCCTGGGCGCTCAAGGAGGCGCTGACTGTTCTGGATCCGACCAGGGTCGTCTCCGAGGACGAGGGGGACTCCAGCGGGAGCCATGGCGGCAAAGGCGCGATCAACATCACGGTGGTCAGCAAGAACAACAGCAGCTCTCACAACGTCAACGTCGCCCATGGCGGCGGCGCGAAGATCACCCATGTGACAAAGATTCACACCACGAAGGTCAACAAGAGGGTGCACGTCACCCACGTCACAGTGGTGAACAAGCCGCACAAGCGGCACTCCCACCACTGACAGCTACCCGTTGCCCTGCACCCCAACCCGGCCGAGCCCGTGTACGCGGCCTCACAGCCGAATGGCGCGCCGCCGAACGGCTGGTGCCTGGAGACCGGGACTGGGAATGGCTGGACATGGTGGCCCGCACGTTCTGGCGGTAAGGCCCCCGCAGCAGATGCTCGTACGCCTGCGGGGGCCATGGGTGCCGGCGGTACCCGCGGGGCCAACCACCGGATCCGGCACTACTGTCGGCCGCCCTGCCGTGCCTCCACGACTGGCAGGGCGGCCCGCTTGTTGCGCTGTCCCCTCATCCCGAGTAGGTGCGCGGCCGGGTCGACCGGGGCATCGGTGGCGCCTGGTCGCAACCAGGGCACCGCAGCAGCACGTAGCCCGGGCCCGAGTCGCCGTCGATCTCCGCCACGACACGGCAGTGATCCGACCAGGTGCCGCACTCGCAGCGGCCCGGCTCGATACGCGACGGCTGCTCCACCTCGCCCATCCACCGCTTCACCGGGACTGTGGGTGCCGATTTCTCATCCGTCCTGGTCAGGCAGCGTGTTGGTACTCGTGGAGCACTCCCCCGAGCCGGTCCTTCCGTCGGATGCTCAGGTGATCGAGTCGGGTGGGTTCGGCGATTGGGTCGGGCAGCAGTCGCAGCGGGGCAGAGCTGCGGAGTGTGCGGTGGGGCCGGTGCCCGTTGTAGAAATGCTCAACTCGCGGAGTGCGTACAGGAGGTGGGCCTGGTTCCAGATCAAGGTCCGGTCCAAGAGTTCGCGCTTACAGGTTCCCACCCAGCGCTCCATGATCGCGTTCATCCGCGGTGTCCGGATGCCGCTGAGGACGATCCGGAGCCCTGCGTCGACCAGGACTGCGTCGAATGCGGCGGTGAACTTCGAGTCACGGTCGCGGATCATGAACGCAGCTCTGCTGCCGGCGTCCTGGAGGTCCATGACGAGATTGCGGGCGAGCTGTGTCGTCCAGTCGGCCGTGGGCGCGGCGGTGGCACCGAGAATGCGGATGCGCCGGTTGGCGTGCTCGATCACCGCGAAGACGTACAACCGGGTACCCGTCAGGGTGCGGGTCTCCAGGAAGTCGCAGGCCAGCAGGACATTGACCTGGGAGCGCAGGAAGGCTGCCCAGGTGGTGCGGTCCCGCTGCCGCGCGGGGTCGATGCCGTGCTCGTGGAGGATCTCCCAAACCGTGGATGCGGCGGTCCTGATGCCCAGGGCGGCGAGTTCGCCGTGGATTCTGCGGTAGCCCCACGAGCTGTTCTCCCGCGCCAGCCGCAGAACCAGGGCCCGGATCGATCTCAGGGTCCGCGGCCGCCCCGGCCGCTTGCGCGCACACGTCGCGGCATGCCGACGCTTGAGCAGGTCGCGATGCCAGCGCAACAGCGTGTCCGGGCGCACCAGCAGCTGGAGTTGACGCAGCTTCGCCATCGGCAGATGGTGCAGGAGCGCGGCCAGCATCGTGCGGTCGCCCGGAGTCAACACCGCCCTGCCGACCTGGCGCTGCAGGACGGCGAGCTGGTGCCGCAGCGCAAGGATCTCGACGTCCTTGTCGCGGTCACTCATCGGCAGCAGGCGTATGAGGGCGAAGGTGTTCGACATCGCAAGGTAGACCAGTCGCAACACAGGACCATCATCCCGCGCACGGGCCACGCGATCCGGCGATCCGACCGGCTCCGAACCCTGCCCACTCCAGCGCAGGCTAAATCGGCCAGCAGGCCGCTGACCACGGCGGCGCGTACGCAGGCGATCAGCTCATCTCGCCGACTGAGAACGCATCAGCCCTGCCCCTCGACCGCTGCCCTGCGGGCCGACTATAGGAAGATTGGCACAGTGCCCACATGAACCACGGCGACGTCCGTACGGAACACGAGTACCACAGGATGGCGTTGAAGCAATGAATGTGAGGGGATCGGAGAGTGATGAACAGTACTCGAGCGGAGGTCGACGGCGCGCGCGGGGTGTTCTCAGTGGACTCGACCGCCCCGGGCGCCGCACCGCGGGGACTCGACGCCTTCCGGCGCGGGTGGGAGACGCAGATCGGCGACGATGTATTCCAACTGCCGCCCCTTCAGCCCGGACACGGTTGGTGACTTCCGGGTCAAGGGCAACGTGACCAAGGTGCACGGCGCGGCGATCGCCAATCTTCACGCCGCGTCGGCAACCCGGACCGCGGACGCCCCGGGCGGCGATCAGGACCTGGTGGCAATGTACGTAGTGCAGCGCGGCGCATGGACTCTGGGCGGCCCGCCCGGTTGCGGCGAGCAGACCGTATCGGCAGGGCAGTTCCTCGTCCGGCACGTCGGGCGCCTGTCGGCCTTCGAGACGACGGCGCACCTCACGGCGAAGTTCTTCGTCCTGCCCCCCGGCGAACTCAAACCCCTGCTCGGGAACCGGGTCATCACCGGGCCGGCGGACTCGGCCGAGATACGCTTGCTGACGGCCCTCACGGGCATGATCCACATAACTGTGGCCGACCTCGGCCCGGCCGGCGGGGCAACTATTTCCGGACCAGGAACGCCGCCGACAAGTTCGGCCAGGTCGATCGGTACGTAGTCATCCGGCTCAAACGCTTGATGGTCAAGAGGCGGGGCCGAAACCTTCACGCCGGTCAGGCCAGGGCGTGGACTGAGGACTGGTTCAACGGGCACGGTCTCCACCGGCTCCGAGGCACCATCCGCTATCCGAAGGCAGCGTAACCATGCCAAGAAGATCATCGGTAAGCCGTGTGCGGGAGAACCACACGCATGGAGTGAAAGGGGACAGAGGAAACGGGCTCGCAAGAGAACCGCACCTCTAACTACCAATGGCTGATCCCCAAACCGATGCCGTTCCCCGCGCGGCCAGTTCGCCCTGGCTCGGCGTGAATGCGCCGAGACGATCGGTACTGGCCGACGAGGTCTACGAAATTCTGAAATCCAAGCTGATGGACAACGTGGTGGAGCCCGGTTCCCGTCTGTCGATCGACGGTTTGGCACGTGAGCTCAAAGTCTCACCCACCCCGATCCGCGAGGCGTTGGCGCGGTTGGAGTCCGACGGCCTGGTCGCCAAACGCGCCCATCACGGATACACCGCCGCGCCACTGATCGACGCCAGGACCCTCGACGAGCTGTTCCGCATGCGGCTTCTCCTCGAGCCGGCCTGTGCATCGTGGGCCGCCCGGGATGCGACTGCTCGTCAGATCACCGGCATCAAAGACCTGCTCGCGGAGATGCGCAAGCCGCTTTCCGGAGACGGTTACGAAAACTACAAGGCGTTCGCCGCGCAGGACGCGGCCTTCCACCTCGCGCTCGCCGAGGCCACCGGTGTCGGGCTGATGGTCGACGCGCTCGAACGTCTCCGTCCGCACGCCCAGCGCTACCGTCTGTATTACACCGTCGGAATTGCCGACGACACCGTGCCCGAGCACGAGAGGGTGCTCGACGCCGTAATGCGGCGCGACGAAGTCGGCGCCGCGCAGGCGATGAGCGCGCACCTCAGCGCGTCCCGCCACCGTCTTGCCATCGCCGTCGTCCGGTCCATCGAGGACTGACCCAACCGGTGCGCCGATCTGTTTC
This sequence comes from Streptacidiphilus sp. MAP12-16, assembly GCF_041262165.1. Classification (NCBI taxonomy): domain Bacteria; kingdom Bacillati; phylum Actinomycetota; class Actinomycetes; order Kitasatosporales; family Streptomycetaceae; genus Streptacidiphilus; species Streptacidiphilus sp. MAP12-16. The sequence goes on along the minus strand of NZ_JBGCBY010000002.1, from coordinate 180 downwards.
GGGTGAAGCTGCAGTCGGTGGCTGCAACGTTGGTGACCGGCCGATGCGTCGGATCATTTCGGGTGCCTGGATGGGGAGGGGGACCCTCGTGTTTCGCAGTTCCTGGTGGTCATGTTCCGGCGATTGCCCAGGCTGTAAGGACGGCCTGGATTTCTTCGGGTTCTGCCTGGTGGGGGCGTG